>DAIDHC010000190.1 GCA_027452065.1 Bryobacterales bacterium | reverse complement strand
GGGTTGGGCGCAAAAACAAGCTACTCAGGCCAGCGGGTCGCCGCTTGGCGTCAAACTCGTCGATGGCGTCGCCTTCGGCATCCGGGTCGATGAAAACTTCTGGCGATACGTCGCGCTGGAAGAATCCTCGGAAATATTCGGCACTAACAATGTTCGGCTGACCAATGTTCCCGGAGTGTACGGCAACGCCACGTCCTTTGGCAGCCGCACCCGGCAGTTCACCGTCGGCCCACTGCTCTATCTCACTTCGCCCGACAGCCGGTTCCGTCCGTTTGTCACGGTTCAGGCCGGGCTCAACAACTTCGCGCCGACTCAGAAAGCGCGCGATCAGGCAGGGGACCCCAACAATCCACTGTTCGGCGCCGCGGGGCCGATCGCGCTCGGCAATAGCTGGAAGCAGGCATTCAATTACGGCATCGGACTCATCCAGTACGGCGCCGGCGTAAAGTACAAAATTACCGACCACTTCGGTCTCCGCGTGGACGTGCGCGGCAACATCGTCCAGACGCCGACGTTCCGTCTGCCTCGCAACGGCCCCGCGGGTACCATCACCATCGCCGACGGCGGCGCTATCCAGGGCTACCAGGCCACCGGCGGCTTTACGGTTTATCTGGGCAAGGGCGCTCCGCCGCTTACCCACACATTCACCGTTCCGGCGGCGATCGACGGCCCGGCCGCACTGTGCCCGGGCGAGAACGCCACCTTCAAGCTGCCTGTTACGGACAATTTTGGCAACCACACGCCCAAGTACAAGTGGACCGTCAACGGCCAGGACCAGAACACGAACGGGCCGGAGTTGACCGTGAAGGCGCCCGAGAGCGGCGAAATGAACGTCGCCGTCCACGTGGAGCCGGATTCATCCACCTACACCAAGAATGAGCTGCGGGCCAACAAGAAGACGCCGGCCATGCCCGCCGACCGTACTCTTTCGGTTCACATGAAAGAGTACAAGGCGCCGACGCTGGCCTGCTCCGCCAATCCGACTGAGTTCAACGTGGGCGGCACAAGCGCCGTCACGGGCAACGGCACCGCCTCGGAGTGCGGAGGCAACCTGACCTACTCCTGGTCGGCCACCGAGGGCTCGATCACCGGCGATTCGAACGCGACCTACAGCTCGCAAGGCGTCGAAGTCGCTCCGAACACCACCAAGAAGGTCACGGTCAACGGCAAGGTTACCGACGCCAAGGGCGGCTCGGCGAACTGCTCGGTTGATCTGACTCTGAAGAACCCGCAGGAAGTCGCTCCGCCTCCGCCGCCCGCTCCCAAGGCGACGCAGCTCGACGACATCGTCTTCGGGCCGGGCAACTCGCGCGTGAACAACTGCGCCAAGCGCATCCTCGAGGACCTCTACAAACAGATGTCCGCCGATCCCGACTCCACCGTCGTGCTCATCGGCCACGAGGACTCCAAAGAAGCCAAGCACCACGGCACCAAGAAGCATCCTCGCCACATCGACGAGGAGCGCGTGCTCAACACCGCTGCCGTGCTGACCGCCGGCACCGGGACCTGCCAGAAGCTTGAGCTGTCCCGCGTTCAGGTCGACTGGACGAGCACCACCAACGATCCCAACTCCGAGTTCAAGACCCGCTTCTGCGAGAGCTCGGTTGTGGAACGCAAGGGCCAGGCTGCCGGGACAGACTCCGACGCCAAGTACCGCCGTGTCGAGATCTGGATCGTGCCCAAGGGCGCGGCCATGCCCTCTGCCGCGGCCAACGCCAAGCCCGCTCCGGAAAAGGCCGTCAAGGCCAAGGGCTGCCCGAAGTAAGGGCCGCCCTCCCGAGCGCGGAACACCAGCGAGCGGGGCCCCCGGAGCAATCCGGCGGCCTCGCTCTTTTTATTTCTCCCTGCGGTAAATCACCGCCGCGCCGGTCCGGCCCACTTCGCGGTAATGGGAGAACCATTCCCGCAGGTCCTCAAACCGGCCAATGGCCAGCGCGGGGTTCAGCGGGCCGAGGCCGTCTACGATCCAGGCCGGAGCGGCGCCGGCAAGCTCCTTGCGATTTGCCGCGGCCCATTCCGGCGCGGAGTTCTTCGTGCTGGTCAAGTGACGGTCGGCGATCACGCCGGTGAGCGGCTGTGAGTCGAGAAACCGGCTCGCCGCCTTCATCCGCGTCACGGCGAACACCTCCGGACGGTAGCCCCAGACGAGCAGGGTGTCGCCCGGCCGCGCCGCCTTTTTCACGATCTCTCCAGCGTCGACCGCGTCCTGGCTCAGCTTGACGTCGCTCCAGTCCGGGGCGCGCCCATGGAGCGCGTCGGAGGCCAGCATCGCGTAGCGCGGTCCGAACCGCACCAGAGGAACGGCGAGCGCGGCTACGGCCAGCCATCTCCATCGGCCCATCCGCGACAGGCCGCGCGCGCCGGCGACAACGGCCGCCGGCAGGGCCTGGAAGTAATACCGGGGGAAGAATCGCCACCCTCCCGCAACGCCGGCGAGCGACACCCCCAGCCACCACGCCATTTTCTCCCTCGCCGTCTCGCCCCGCCGCCCGAGATAGGCCGCCGCCCCGATCACCAGCGCCGCATGAAATCCGGCCCAGTCGAGCGTGCGCCGCAAGCCCTCGCGCAGCGGATGGGCGAAGGGCGTGTCGCGGGCGTAAATGAACCCCCATCGCCAAACCTGGTCCCAGTACGCCGCCAACGCTCCCTCGCCCGCCAGCACCGCCGCGGCAACGGCGTTCGGCGCGGCGAATCCCAGGGCCATCGCGGCCACGCCCCGCGGGTCGAAAACCGCGCAGACGACCAGCACCAGCAGGCCTTTCGTGTTTACGAGAAACGCGACGCCCGCCGCCGCCCCGCTCCAGAACGCCTTCTTCCGCCACGCCAGCCAAACAGCCAGCACCTGCGGCGCCGTCATCAGGAGGTCCGGCCCCAGCACGGTCACGGCCGCCGGAATGTCGAAGACGAAGAAAAACGCCAGCAGCCCGGTCGCCGTCCAGGCTTCGCGCTCGCCCCAGACATCGCGCGCCAGTTTCCACACCAGCCAGCACGTCAATGCCAGGTACACCGCGCCGGCGACCCGCAGCCACAGGCCCGTGTGCGCGCCCCACGCCAGGTACACAACGGCGGCCAGCGGCGGCTTGTCGTACCAGATGTCGCGGTAAAGAGTCTTGCCGGCGAGCATCTGAATCGCCGCCGCCGCCGGGTAGGCCTCCTCCGTCCACACGAGCCTCACGTGGCACAGGCGCGCCGCCAGCAGCGCTCCGAACAACGCCATCCCCCAGGCCAGGCGAGCGCGCTTCCTCATCGGAATAGAATCATAACAGCAGTGCTCACCAGGCTCACCGTCCCCGCCTCCGGCGCCGGCCAGAGGCTCGATCATTTTCTTCAAGGCAGCTTGCCCGCCTACAGCCGCTCGCGGCTCCAGGCGTGGGTACGCGAGGGTCTGGTCACCGTCAATGGCGCCCCCGGCAAGCCCTCATCGCTGCTCCGCGGCGGTGAGCTGGTGGAAGTTTCGCCGGCTCCGCCGCCGCCGCTTCACGCCACACCCGAGGATCTCCCTCTCGACATCCTTTATGAAGATGCGGCCGTCATCGCCGTCAACAAACCCGCCGGCATGACCGTGCACGCCGGCGCCGGCCGCCACTCCGGCACTCTGGTCAACGCGTTGCTGCATCGCTTCGGCGCCCTCTCGACCGCCGGCGGGGAACTGCGCCCCGGCATCGTTCATCGCCTGGACCGGCTTACCAGCGGCGTCGTTCTCGTCGCGCGCACCGACGCCGCCCACCGCGCCCTCGCCGCGCAGTTCGCCTCGCGCAAGGTCGAAAAAACGTATATCGCGCTCGTCCACGGCCGCATGCCCGCGCCCTCCGGCCAAATCTCGCTCCCCATCGCGCGCGATCCCGTCCACCGCACCCGAATGACCGCCAGCCTTCCCTCCGGCCGCCACGCCTCCACCACCTGGCGCGTGCTGAAAAGTTTCCCCCGCTTCTCGCTCCTGGAAGTCAAAATCGCCACCGGCCGCACCCACCAGATCCGCGTCCACCTCCGCTCCATCGGCCACGCCGTCGCCGGCGACCGCCTCTACGGCGCCCCCGCTCATCCCTCCGGCCGCTTCTTCCTCCACGCCGCCCAAATCAGTTTCCTCAGCCCGGCCACCCTTGGGCCGGTCACCGTCTCGGCCCCGCTCCCGCCCGAGTTGGAACGCTGGCTCGAAGAACTATAATTGAAAGGACCCTCTCCATGAAGTCGCCGTTCTTTATCGCCGCCGTCCTCCTGGCCGGCACCCTCGCCGCCCAGGACCAGAAGCCCGAGCCGGACGCCTCCGCCCCCGTCAAGGACGCTAACCGCATCGTCCTCGACGTCACGCGCGTCAACATGCTTTTCACCGTGTCCGACAAAAAGGGGCGCTTCGTCACCGACCTGACGCGAAACGACCTCTCGGTCCTGGAAAACAAAAAATCCCAGCAGATTCTCGAATTCACCGCGGAAACCGATCTCCCGCTCCGGCTGGCCATTCTGATTGACACCAGCAACAGCATCCGCGACCGCTTCCGCTTCCAGCAGGAAGCGGCCACCGATTTCATCCGCTCCGTTGTCCGCGTCACCCGCGATAAGGCCATCGTCGTCAGCTTCGATTCCTCGGCCGAGCTGGTCGCCGATCTCACCGACGACACCCAGAAGCTGGAAAACTCCATCCGCGATCTCCGCCCCGGCGGCGGCACCGCGCTCTACGACGCCGTCTACTACGCGTGCCGCGACAAGCTGATGCTCGATCAGCCCCTCTATAAGTTTCGCCGCGCCATGGTGATCCTCAGCGATGGCGACGACAACGTCAGCCGCTACACGCGCGACCAGGCGCTGGAGATGGCCCAGAAAGCCGACGTTGTCATTTACACCATCTCCACCAACATCACCCGCGTCGAAACCGATGGCGATAAAGTCCTCCGCTACCTGGCCGCCGAAACCGGCGGTGAAGCCTTCTTCCCCTTCAAAGCCTCCGACCTCGCCCAGTCGTTCGAGAATATTGCCAATGAGCTGCGCCATCAGTACAATCTGTTTTACCGGCCCGAGCCCCTCATCACCGACGGCAAATACCACACCGTCCAGTTGAAGGTGAATGGCCGCAAGGACTTGATCGTTCGCTGCCGGAAGGGCTACTACGCGCCGCAGCTTTAGAGGCTTGCGCGAACCGGACGCACCCGCCAGGAAAGGGAATTCTTCATGGACGAAAAAGAAAAAAGCCGCGTGCTTACCGCCACGCTCGGCCAGATTGAAAAGCAGTTCGGCAAGGGCTCGATCGTGCGCCTCGGCGCGCGCGATACGCTGGTGCCGGTCTCGGTGATTTCGACGGGCTCGATTTCGCTCGATTTTGCGCTCGGCGCCGGCGGCTTCCCGCGAGGGCGCATCAACGAAATCTTCGGCCCGGAATCGTCCGGCAAGACGACCGTCGCTCTCCAGGTGATCGCCGAAGCGCAGCGCCAGGGCGGCATGGCGGCGTTCATCGACGTCGAGCACGCTCTCGATCCTACTTACGCCCGCAAACTGGGCGTCGATGTGGACAACCTTCTCGTCAGCCAGCCCGACTACGCCGAGCAGGCGCTGGAGATCACCGCTGCTCTGATCACCTCCGGCTCCATCGACGTCCTGGTGGTGGATTCGGTGGCCGCGCTGGTTCCCAAATCGGAGCTCGAAGGCGAAATGGGCGACAGCCACATGGGCGTGCAGGCGCGCCTGATGAGCCAGGCCATGCGCAAGCTCACCGGCATCGTCTCCAAATCCAATACCTGCCTCATCTTCATTAACCAGATTCGCGAGAAGATCGGCGTTATGTTCGGAAACCCTGAAACGACAACCGGCGGCCGCGCCCTCAAGTTTTACTCCTCCGTTCGCGCCGATATCCGCCGCATCGCCGCCATCAAGGACGGCGACGTGGTGACCGGCAACCGCACGAAAGTCAAAATCGTCAAGAACAAAATCGCGGCGCCCTTCCGCGAAGCCGAGTTCGATATTATTTACGGCGAAGGGATCTCGCGCGAGGGCGATCTGCTGGACCTCGGCGTTGCCCAGAATCTGGTAGAGAAGAGCGGCTCATGGTTCAGCTACCAGGGCGAGCGCATCGGGCAGGGCCGTGAAAACGCCCGCCAGTTTCTCAAAGACAATGCCGACATCCGGCTGCAGCTCGATACGAATCTCCGCAAGGCCCTCGGCTTCGGCGCCGTGCCCGCACCTGAACCGGCGCCCGCGCCCGAGCCGGCCAAGCCGGAGCTGGCCAAGCCCGCTCCCGCCGGCCGCGGCCGGTAATCGACACTTCTCCTCCGGAGGATTCAACATGTTCAAGCTCACGGCGGCCCTCGCGGCCGCCTTTCTGTTTTTGCCCGCCGCCGCGCAGTCCCCCATCCCCGATCTCGTCTCGGCGCCGCCCGCCGCTCTCCAGTTCGCCAACGGGCGCCCGGTTTCCTCCTCCGCCGCCTGGCCGCGGCGCCGGGCCGAGATCATCCGCCTTTTCGCGTCCAAAGTATACGGCCAAACGCCCACGCGGCGTCTTCCGGTCACCTTCCACGTCGATTCCACCGACCCCCACGCCCTCAACGGCCTCGCCATCCGCAAACAGATCACGGTCTCCTTCAGCCCGCGCCCCGGCGCGCCGCGCATGCACATCCTTCTTTATATCCCCGCTTCGGCCTCCGGCCCCGTCCCCGTCTTTGAGGGCCTCAACTTCACCGGCAATCAAAGCGTCTCCTCCGACCCCGGCATCGACCTCGGCCCGCTGTGGCTTCGCGATCCCTCCGCGCCGCCCACGTCGCACACCCTCACCCGCCAGACGGCTTCGGCCGACTCGCGCGGCCGCGCGGCATCCCAATGGCAGGTGGAAAAAATCCTCGCCCGCGGCTTCGCCCTCGCAACCGTTTACTACGGCGACATCGAGCCCGATTTCGACGGCGGCGCCCCTTTCGGCGTCCGCTCCCTTTTCCTGAAGTCTCCTCACGCCACTCCGGCGCCGGACGACTGGGCCGCGATCGGCGCCTGGGCCTGGGGCCTGAGCCGCATCGCCGACTACCTGGCCACCGACCCCGCCATCGACCCGCACAAGATCGCCGTCATCGGCCACTCGCGCCTGGGAAAAACCGCCCTCTGGGCCGCCGCGCAGGACCTTCGCTTCTCGCTGGTGGTGTCAAACGAGAGTGGCAAAGGCGGCGCGTCGCTCTACCGCCGCATCCCGGGCGAAACCATTGAACACCTGAACACCGTCTTCCCTCATTGGTTCTGCACCAACTTCCACCAGTACACCGGCCACCCCGATCGCGTGCCGGTGGACGCCAATCTCCTGCTGGCGTTAATCGCGCCGCGCCCGCTCTACGTCGCCAGCGCCGAGGACGACCACACCTCCGACCCGGCGGGCGAGTTCTACTCCGTGGTCCTCGCCTCGCCCGTCTTCGAGCTTCTCGGCAAGCCCGGCTTCGGCGCCACGGCCTTCCCTCCGGTCAACCACCCCGTCGGCTCGGCGTCGCTCGGCTACCACGTGCGTACCGGCAAGCACGACGTCACCGCTTACGACTGGGACCGGTATCTGGACTTCGCCTCCGCCGCCTTCGCCTCCGCTAAGGCACAATGACCGTCGGGTCTTTCGCCGTGCTCGGCGGCGAGCCTCCACCGGCGACGATCGCCGCGTTGGTTAAATTCGTCGCGTTCGCCGCCACGTCCACCGTCACCGTGATCGCCGGATAGCTGTGTCCGGGCGCCAGCGAGTCGGCCCGGTTGCACGAGTTCTTGGCGCACGTCCAACCCGTGCCCGCCATCGACACCAGCGTCAGCCCGGCCGGCACCACTTCCGTCACAAACACCGTGCCGGAGGCCGGCTGCGAGTTCACGTTGTTGGTCACCACCAGCGTGTATTTGGCTCCGGTCTGGCCTTGCGTGAAGTTGCCCGTGTGCGCCTTGGCGATGCGCAACTGCGCCGAAGCTCCCACGGTGCTCTTCACATCAAAGGTCGCCTCATAGCCGGCGCCGCACGTCCCGCTCGAACCGGTCACGTAATTGCCGGCGAAGACATCCTGGCCGCCCGCAATGCTCACGTCTCCGGCGTTCAGGTGCATCACAATCTGCGTCGGGCTCACGTAGGTGTTCGCCCGGTAGCTGTTGGACGACGTGTTGCTGTTCCAGTAGGTATACGTGTTCGGCGTGAAGCCCGTGCCCAGGATGGTCACGTCCAGAGCCTTCGGGTTTGCCACCGCGTTCACGGGCCGGAAGCCGGTGATCGTAATCGCGGCGCCCGCCGCGTTGAAATTCGCGGTGGGCACGAACTGGTCGTGCAGGGTCACCGTCTGCGGGTTTGCCGTCCCGGTCAGGCTCCCGGTCCAGCCGGCGAAATTCATCCCCGGAAACGCCGTGTTGGCGATCGCCGTCACGGTCACCGGCGTCCCATCGGCGTAAAATCCATCCCCGGCCGGCGAGACCGGCGAGAACTGTACCTGCTCGCCGCAGTAGCCAGGATTTTCGAGTGCATATGACCGGTACACCGGCGTGAACGACGCGTTGACGGTCTGTGTTCCGCTGGCCGGTTGCGTGATGGAGTGCGTCTGGGCGCCGCCATCGCTCCAGTTGTTCCACGCATACCGCACGTTCGTGGTCACCGGCGACTGCGTCGTGTCGACCGACACGGTGTGCGTCGTGTTCGGCGCCCATCCCGGCCCGTCGTAGTCCTGCGAAAACCCCTCCGGCAGGAACGCGAACGCGGTGTCCACGTACCCGAAAAGCGGCGGATTCCACGTGTTCGGCCCGGTGATCGTCTCACCCACCGTCGTCACCGGGTAGGCCACAAACACGGCCTGGGCGTTGGTCGACGGCGCCTGAATCAAGAACTGCTTCGGATTGTCGCTCGCCGGATACGGCAGGTGGAACCAGTCGTAAAAATTCTCCCCCGACGAAGCCGCCGCCGTCAGGGTCACCAACTGCCGGTCCGTATAAAACGTGCCGCCGAATTCCGCTACCGGCGCGGGCGTAGGCGTCACCGTCCCCGCGCCCGCCGGATACGCCGTGATGGCGAACGGCTGTAGCCTTACGAAGTTCGCCTCATACACCGTGTAGGCGGGCTTCGCCGCCGGC
>DAIDHC010000189.1 GCA_027452065.1 Bryobacterales bacterium | reverse complement strand
CGGGGGAGGAGTTCGAGGGCGGGGGTGGCGCGGAACAGGAGGGCGTCGGCGCCTTCGCCGTAGGAGGTGACGAGGATGAGGTCGCCGGCGCGGGCGAGATCGAGGACGCGGGCCAGCAGGAGGAGGGGCATGGCGGCGCCGGTGACGCCGGTCTGATCGAGGTGAGGATCGAGGGCGTGGGCGGTGGCGCCGAGAGCTTTGAGGCAGCCGGCGTGGGAGCGGCCGTCGGGAGAGGCCATGGCGACCCAGTTGAGGCGGGCGCCGTCGAGGCCGGCGCGTTTGAGGCAGGTGCGGGCGGCGGAGATGGTGTGGGCTTCGAAGCCGCGGGCGGTGGAGTAGCGGGAGGAGAAAGAGCGGACGGAGGGGTCGGAGTCGCGGCGCCACTCGTCGAGGAAATCGGTGGAGACGGAGGCCCAGGCGAGGAGTTCGGCGAGGACGTTGTTGCGGCCGGCGGCGCACGCGGCGGCGGCGTCGCCGAAGAAAAGCTCGGCGGGGGATTCGGGTTCGGGTTCGCGGGCGTCGGCGGCGGCGGTCCAGGCGCAGCGGGCGCCGCCGGCGGCGACGGCTTCGAGAGAGGAGATGAGGGCGGAGGTGGCGGAGCGGAGGCTGGAGGAGAAATCGGCGGTGTGGACGGAGGCGGGGAGATCGCAGGCGGCGGCGGCCTGGCTGGCGGAGGAGCGCTGCCAGTAGGGCGCGGTGGTGGAGGCGAAGTAGAGGCGGTCGGGGGGCTCGGGGAAAGAGGCGAGACCGGAGGCGAGGGCGGCTGTTGCCATGGTGAGGGAGTCCTCGTCGAAATTGCGGACGGCGCGCCAGCCGGGGCGGGGCTGGGAGGCCCAGGCCTGGGCGACGAGCTCGCGGCCGAGCACGAAGCGGGGGATGTAGGTGGAGTAGGCGGTGATGCCGGTCAAGGTATTGGGCGCGCGAGGCGGAGCGCTTTCCGACAGTGTAGCCGGGCGGGGCGGGTCACTGTTCGAGGTAGGTGTAGCCGTTGAGGCCGTCCTCGTAGAAGCGGAGGAGGCGGCCGGACTCTTCGTAGCCGATGCGGCCTTCGCGGAGCGCGGCTTCGACGTCGCGGCGGAACTGTTCGAGGAGGGTTTTGGCCTGGAACTGGACGTAGTCGAGGACTTCGCGGACGGTGTCGCCCTGGACGACGGTTTCGAGCATCACTTCGCCGGCCTCGTTGAGGCGGACATGGACGGCGTTGGTGTCGCCGAACAGGTTGTGAAGATCGCCGAGGATTTCCTGATAGGCGCCGATGAGGAAGGCGCCGAGGTAATAGGGGCTGCCGTTGAAGGCGTGGAGAGGGAGGGTGCGCTTGACGTCGCGGCGGTCGATGAACTGATCGACTTTGCCGTCGGAATCGCAGGAGATGTCGCCGAGGACGCCGCGATGGGTGGGCATTTCGCGGAGGCGGTGGATGGGCATGATGGGGAAGAGCTGTTTGATGGCCCAACTGTCGGGCATGCTCTGGAAGAGGGAAAAATTGCAGAAGTAGGTGTCGGCGAGGAGGGCGTCGAGGCCTTCGAGCTCCTCGGGGAAGAAGTCGAGCTCCTTGGCCATGCGGTGGACGCGGCGGCAGATGGCCCAGTAGATATTTTCGGCGAGGCTGCGCTGCACCAGGGGCAGGTAGCCGAGGCTGAAGAGATTGAGGGCGGAGTCGAGGGCCTGCTGGGCGTCGTGGTAGCTTTCGAGGAGATTTTTGGCGCTCAGGCCGTGGTAGGTTTCCTGGAGATCGAGCAGGGGCTGCTCGGAGTCTTCGGAGACGGGGAGCTGGACATCCTCCTCGCCGAAGCCGGTGACGCCCATGACGTTGAAGACGAGAGCGCTGTGATAGGCGACAATGGCGCGGCCGCTCTCGCTGACGATGATGGGATGAGGGACCTCGGCTTCGTCGCAGATGCTCTGGATGTGATAGACGACGTCGTTGGCGTATTCCTGGAGCGTGTAGTTGACGCTGGACTCGAAGTCGGTTTGCGAGCCGTCGTAATCGACGCCGAGGCCGCCGCCGACGTCGAGATAGCGCAGGCCGGCGCCGGCGCGCTTGAGCTCGACATAGATGCGGGCGGCTTCGATGACGGCGCCTTTGATCTGGCGAATGTTGGTGATCTGGCTGCCGAGGTGGAAATGAAGGAGCTGGATGGAGTCTTCGAGACCGTGGGCTTTCATTTCCTCGAGCGCCTTGAGGGCTTCCGAGACGGTGAGGCCGAACTTGGAGCGGAAACCGCCGGAGGATTTCCAGCGGCCCGAGCCGCGGCTAGCGAGCTTGACGCGGAGGCCGATGACGGGCTTGACGCCGACGCGCTGGGAGTGTTTGACGATGAGGCCGAGCTCGGTGTACTTTTCGACGACGGGGACGATGTTGCGGCCGATTTTTTTGGCGAGCATTACCATTTCGATGTACTCGTCGTCCTTGAAGCCGTTGCAGATGATGGGCGTTGTGTTGTCGGCGATGGCCATGACGGCGAGCAGCTCGGGCTTGGAGCCGGCCTCGAGGCCGAAGCCGTAGGGGCGGCCGAACTCGAGGACCTCTTCGACCACCTGGCGCTGCTGGTTGACCTTGATGGGGTAGACGCAGCAGTAGGAGCCCTGATAGTTGTGCTCGGCGATGGAGTTCTGGAAGGCCTGGTACATTTCGCCGAGGCGGTGCTGGAGGATTTCGGCGAAGCGGATGAGGATGGGAAGGGAGATGCCGCGGAGCTCGAGTTTTTCGGTGAGCTCCTTGAGATCGATGCCGCGGTTGGGATCCTTGTGGGGATGAACCCAGAGGTGACCGTTTTCGCCGATCGAAAAATAGCCTTTGCCCCAACTGGCGACGTCGTACATTTCGGCGGCGTCCGAGACGGTCCACCGCTCGGTGGGCTCGCGGACACTGGATTCGATCAGTTTCAAATTCGTTACCCTCTGGCTCGAGCGGGGCGACCGCTTAAAACCTCAGTGTCCGCTGAATCGCCGGTGAGGGCAAGTATTTTTTCGGGGCGGCGGCGGGGCCCGGGCGCGGGCTGGGAACGAGGGGGCGGCGAAGCGGGGGCCGGAGGAGGGCGCACGGGCGGAGCGCGAGAGTGCCACGAAGGGCGCGGGAGGCGGGGCGCGGCGCGAGGGGGAGGCGATGGCGAGGCTGATAGAATGGCGGCTTCCGGCGGAGACCGATGGCGATCACTTACTCACTTGAAGGCAGAGTTGCGCTGGTGACGGGCGCGAGCAAAGGGGTGGGGCGCGGGGTGGCGCTGGGGCTGGCGCGCGCGGGGTGCGACGTGGTGGTGAACTATCACAGCGACCGCGCGGGGGCGGAAGAGACGGCGGCGGCGGTGCGGGCGATGGGGCGGCGGGCGATGGAGGTGGGGGCGAACGTGGGCGAGCGGGCGGAGGTGGAGGCGATGTTCGGGGCGATGCGCGCGTGGACGCCGCGGCTGGACATAGTGGTGAACAACGCCGGCATACAGACGTGGAAGCCGCTGCTGGAGCTGGAGGAGAAAGACTGGGACCGCGTGCTGGCGACGAATTTGAAGGGCTGTTTTCTGTGCACGCAGCGCGGGGCGGCGTGGATGAAGGAGACGGGGTGGGGGCGGATTGTGAATATCGGCTCGGGGTGCAACAAGCTGGCGTTTCCGCGGCTGGTGGACTACACGGCGAGCAAGGGGGGCATCGAGATGTTCACCAAAGTGGCGGCGGTGGAGCTGGGGCAATACGGGATCACGGTGAACTGCGTGGCGCCGGGGGCGGTGGAGATCGAGCGGACGCGGGCGGAGGCGGGCGACTACGGGGCGACGTGGGCTTCGGTGACTCCGGCGGGGCGGGTGGGGCAGCCGGAGGACATCGCGAACGCGGTGGTGTTTCTGGCGGCGGAGGCGTCGTCGTTTATCACGGGGCAGACGATCTGGGTGGACGGAGGGTTGTTCTGCAAGCCGGTGTGGCCGTATCGGGACGGGGAGTAGGGGGCGGACGGAGGGGGCGCAGGGGCCCGGGAAACGGGCCGTTCCAGCGGGCGCGGTTCTTGAAATGTCCACTTTTATTGTGGTAGGCTGAACGTTTCGGGGTCGCGGGATGCCATTCGTGCGTCCGCATTGCCGCCGATAAACGTTCCCTGAATAAAACCGAATGGACTCGACATTACAGGCCTTGGGTGGGATCTTGGTGCGGGCGATTCCCACTTTCGTCCTCGTCGTGCTGCTGCACCTCTACCTGAAGCGGATGTTTTTCGGGCCGCTGGAGAAAGTATTAGGCGAGAGGCGGGAGGCGACGGAAGGGGCGCGGGAAGCGGCGGAGACGGCGCTGCGCAGAGCGGAGGAGAAAGCGGCCGGATACGAAGCGGCGCTGCGGGAGGCGCGGGCGGCGATGTATAAGGAACAGGAAGAAGTGCGCGGGCGCTGGGTGGCCGAGCAGGGCAAGCGAATCCAGGAGGCGCGGGCGGCGGCGCGGGCACTGGTTGCGGGGGCGGGGCGGGACCTGGCTGTCGAGGTGGAACGCGCGCGGGCGGAGCTGGGAGCGTCGAGCGAGGCGCTGGCGGCGGAGATCGCGCAGGGCGTGCTGAGCGGGGGAGTGAACTGATGGGCGCGGTGCGGGCGGGGGTGCGTTTGGGAGCGGTGGCGGCGCTGGCGGCGTTGTGGGCGCAGGCGCAGGAAGCGGGTGAGAAGGCCGGGGGCGGGGATCCGTGGCTGGCGTGGAAGTGGGTGAACTTCGTCATTCTGGCTGGGGCGCTGGGGTATCTGATTTCCAAGAGCGCGGGGTCGTTTTTCCGTTCGCGGACGGCGGCGATTCGGGAGGGGATCGACGAAGCGGCGCGGATGAAGCGGGAGGCGGAGGAGCGGGCGGCGGCGATTGAGCGGAAGGTGTCGGGGCTGGAGAAGGAAGTAGAGCGGCTGCGGGGGGAAGCGAAGGCGGAGTTCGCGGCGGAGGGGGAGCGGATTGAGCGGGAGACGGCGGAGACGCTGCGGCGGATCCAGCAGCAGGCGGAGGGGGAGATCGAGTCGTTGAGCAAGGCGGCGCGGCTGGAGCTGAAGGCATACGCGGCGGGGCTGGCGGTGGACCTGGCGGAGGGGCAGATCCGCGCGGCGATGGATGGAACGCGCGACGCGGCGCTGATTGCGGCGTTTGCGGGGCGCCTGGGGCGTGACGGCGCCGGCGGGGACGGGGCCCGATGATACCGGCTTCGGCGCTGCGCTATTCCCATGCGCTGGCGGACGTGGTGCTTGCGCCCGGCAGCGGGATGACGGCCGATGAGTGCCTGACGCAGATGCGGGCGTTCGCGGCGCTGTTGAAGGAATCGCGGGAGCTGGAGGGCGCGCTGCTGAGTCCGGCGGTGACGGGGCCGCGCAAGCAGGCGGTGGTGACGTATTTCGCCGAATCGCTCGGGCTGGGGCGTCTGGTGAGGAATTTTCTTCACCTGGTGGTGAGTCACCGGCGCGTGAACCTGCTGCCGGCGATGGTGGAGGGGTTGGAGGCGGTGTTGGACGAGCGCGCCGGATACGCGCGGGCCGACATTGCGACGGCACGGGAGATCGAGCCGGGGCTGGCGGCGCGGATAGAAGAAGGGCTGGCGCGGGCGGCGGGGCGGAAGATCCGGCCGAAGTACCGCATGGAGCCGTCGCTGGTGGGGGGCGCGGTGGCCCGTGTGGGCTCGACTGTCTACGATGGCAGTGTGCGGGGGCAGTTGGAGAGGCTGAGGCGCAGCTTGGGCGCGCCCGAGGCCGGCGCCGTGGAAGGGCGATAGATTAACGCGGGTGGATAGAAATTATGGCTTCGCTTCGAGCAGATGAAATTACGCGCGTACTGCGCAGCGAGATCGAGAACTACGAGCAGGCGGTGAACGTCAGCGAGACCGGCTCGGTGATCTCGGTGGGCGACGGCATCGCCCGTGTTTACGGGCTGGAGAGAGTGATGGCGGGGGAGCTGATCGAGTTTCCCCATGGCGTGGCGGGCATCGCGCTGAACCTGGAGGAAGACCAGGTGGGAGCGGTGATGCTGGGCGACTTCACGGAGATTCGCGAGGGCGACGAGGTGAGGCGGACGGGCCGCATCATGTCGGTGCCGGTGGGGCCGGAGCTGGTGGGACGGGTGGTGAACGCGCTGGGCGAGCCGATTGACGGCAAGGGTCCGATCCACGCGAGCGCATCGCTGGCCGTGGAGCGGATCGCGCCGGGGGTGATCGACCGGCAGCCGGTGAAGGAGCCGATGCAGACGGGCATCAAGGCGATCGACTCGATGATTCCGATCGGGCGCGGGCAGCGGGAGCTGATCATCGGCGACCGGCAGACGGGCAAGACGACGATCGCGCTGGACACGATCATCAACCAGAAGGGCGGCGACCTGATCTGCATTTACGTGGCGATCGGGCAGAAGCGGTCGACGGTGGCGCAGGTGGTGAAGGCGCTGGAAGACAGCGGCGCGATGGAGTACACGATCGTGGTGGCGGCGACGGCATCCGATCCGGCTCCGATGCAGTATCTGGCGCCGTACTCGGGCTGCGCGATGGGCGAGTATTTCCGCGACAACGGGCAGCACGCGCTGTGCATTTACGACGACCTGTCGAAGCATGCGGCGGCGTACCGGGAGATTTCGCTGCTGCTGCGGCGGCCGCCGGGGCGCGAGGCGTATCCGGGCGACGTGTTCTATTTGCACAGCCGGCTGCTGGAGCGCGCGGCGAAGCTGAGCAAGGAAAAAGGCGGAGGATCGCTGACGGCGCTGCCGTTCATCGAGACGCAGGCGGGCGACGTTTCGGCATACATTCCGACGAACGTGATTTCGATCACCGACGGGCAGATTTACCTGGAGGCCGACCTGTTCAACTCGAACGTGCGGCCGGCGATCAACGTGGGACTGTCGGTGAGCCGCGTGGGCGGCAGCGCGCAGATCAAGGCGATGCGGCAGGTAGCGGGGTCGCTGCGGCTGGATCTGGCGCAGTACCGCGCGCTGGCGGCGTTCGCGCAGTTCGGCTCGGACCTGGACAAGGCATCGCAGGCGCAGCTCAACCGGGGCAGACGGCTGGTGGAGGTGCTGAAGCAGGGCCAGTTTTCGCCGCTGCCGGTGGAGAAGCAGATTCTGATTATCTTCGTCGGCACCAACGGATTCCTGGACGACGTGCCGGTGGAGCAGTGCCGGCAGTTCGAATTGGAGTTGTACCGGTTTGTGGAGAATTCGCACCCGTCGCTGTTGAGCTCGATTCGCGAGAAGAAGGCGATCGACGACGGGTTGAAGGCGCAGATTGTGGAGGCGGTGAAGGAGTTCAAGCAGCGGTTCGCGGCCGAGGGCGCGGCGGCGTAGGCAATCGACCATGCCGAGTCTTATCGACATCCGCCGGCGGATCCGGTCGGTCAAGAACACGCAGCAGATCACCAAAGCGATGAAGATGGTGGCGGCGGCGAAGCTGCGCCGCGCCCAGGACCGGGTGATCGCGGCGCGGCCGTATTCGCAGTTGCTGCAGAGGATGCTGGGCAACATCGCGCGGGCGGCGTCGGAGGGTGCGGCCGAGGAGACGCATCCGCTGCTGCGCCGGAGGCCGGAAAAGCGGGTGCTGCTGGTGTTGGTGACGGCGGACCGCGGTCTGGCGGGGGCATTCAATTCGAACATTATCAAGCACGCGCAGAAGTTTCTGGCGGACAGCGTGGGGCGGGACTTCGAGCTGGAGCTGCTGGGGCGCAAGGGGCGGGATTTTTTCCGGCGGCGGACGACGCCGATCGCCGGAGAGTACGCGACGCTGTTTTTGAAGAGTCCGGAAGAGCAGGAGGCGCGGGAGATCGCGCACGGCATCATCGAGCGTTTCGAGGGGGCGGAGATCGACGCGGTGTACCTGATGGGGAACCGGTTCAAATCGGTGATGGCGCCGGAGATGGCGACGCGGCGGATACTGCCGGTGGAGCTGCCGGAGCATCAGGAGACGATCAACTACATTTATGAGCAGTCGCCGGCGGTATTGCTGGACGGGCTGCTGCCGCGGTATGTGGAGAATCAGATTTACCAGGCGATGATCGAGTCGGCGGCGGCAGAGCAGGCGGCGAGAATGACGGCGATGGACGCGGCGAGCTCGAACGCGGCCGATGTGCTGGAGCGGCTGACGCTGAACATGAATCGCGTGCGGCAGGCATCGATCACCCGGGAAATCATCGAAATCGTGAGTGGCGCCGCGGCGCTGGGCTAAGCCCGCCGGGAGGCGCGTGGAGGAGAGGAGTTTCAAGCATGGAGACGCAGACGCTGGTTGAGGGCAAGGTGGTTCAGGTGGCGGGCCCGGCCGTAGATATACAGTTTCCCGAGTCGCAGATTCCGGTGATTTACACCGCGATCCGCATCACCAGCGAGGGCTTCGACGTGCCCTCGCCGGTGAACGTGATCGCCGAGGTGGCGCAGCATATCGGCGAGGGACGCGTACGGACAATCGCGCTGCAGCCGACCGACGGGATGGTTCGCGGGATGCGGGCGGTGAGCCTGGGCGGACCGGTTTCGGTGCCGGTGGGCAAGGAGACGCTGGGGCGGGTGCTGAACGTGATCGGGGAGCCGGTGGACAACATGGGTCCGGTGAACACGGCGCAGCGGTGGCCGATTCACCGGCCGGCGCCGGCGTTTGAGGAGCAGTCGACCGAGCTGCAGATGTTTGAGACCGGCATCAAGGTCATCGACCTGCTGGAGCCGTATCTGCGGGGCGGGAAGATCGGCTTGTTCGGCGGCGCGGGCGTGGGCAAGACGGTCATCATCCAGGAGCTGATCAACAACATTGCGTCGAAACACGGCGGCGTGTCGGTGTTTGCGGGCGTAGGGGAGCGGACGCGCGAGGGCAACGACCTGTGGCTGGAGATGCAGGAGTCGGGCGTGGTCGATCCTCACGATTTTCGGAAATCGAAATGCGCGCTGATTTACGGCCAGATGACCGAGCCGCCGGGAGCGCGGCTTCGGGTGGGGCTGACGGGTCTCACGGTGGCCGAGTATTTCCGCGACGTCGAACATCAGGACGTGCTGCTGTTTGTGGACAATATTTTCCGCTTCACCCAGGCCGGCTCGGAAGTGTCGGCGCTGCTGGGGCGCATGCCCTCGGCTGTGGGCTATCAGCCGAACCTGGCGACAGAGATGGGCGATCTGCAGGAGCGGATCACGTCGACCAAGAGCGGCTCGATCACATCCGTGCAGGCGATCTATGTGCCGGCCGACGACTACACCGATCCGGCGCCGGCCACTGCGTTCGCGCATCTGGACGCGACAACGAATCTGACGCGCGCGCTGGTGGAGGAAGGGATTTACCCGGCTGTGGATCCGCTGGCGTCGACCTCGCGCATTCTCGATCCGCGCATCGTCGGCAAGGAGCATTACGACACGGCGCAGGCGGTGAAGCAGATTCTCCAACGTTACAAGGACCTTCAGGACATCATCGCCATTCTGGGCATCGACGAACTGTCGGAAGAGGACAAACAGACGGTGGCGCGGGCGCGGAAGATCCAGCGTTTTCTCTCGCAGCCGTTCCATGTGGCAGAGCAGTTCACGGGCCGGGCGGGCAAGTACGTGAAGCTGGCCGACACCGTGCGCAGCTTCAAGGAAGTAGTCGAGGGCAAGCACGACGAGGTTCCGGAGCAGGCGTTTTATATGCAGGGCGCCATCGAGGATGTGCTCGAGGAAGCCGAGAGGCTGAAGAAGGCCCAGTAGGCGGGCTCGGGAGAGACGCAGATGAGCGGGACGTTTCACATCCAGGTAGCGACGCCGGAGAAACTGCTGGTGGACGCCGAAGCCTTGAGCGCGCAGATTCCGACGCGCAAGGGTTACATAGGCGTGCTGGCGGGTCATGCGGCGCTGCTGTCGGAGCTGGGATCGGACGAGTTGACCTACGTCACGCCGGCGAACGAGACGCGGACGCTGCGAGTAAATGGAGGCTATCTGGAGATCCTCGACGACCGGGTGCGGATCCTCACGCTTCCAGCCGCCAAGGCGTAGCGGCTGACGCTAACCTTTTCCCGGATCGCCGAGGCGGGCCACTTTCGGGGCGAGCAGCCATTTCAGCGCGCCGTGAGGCGAGGAGCCGAAGCGTTCGAGATCGATGCGGGCGATCGAGCCCTTCTTGAATTCCACAGTCAAGGCCGCGCAGCCGAGCAGGAAAGCCGCCGCGGCGCTCATGAGGGGTTCGTGGCTGGAGAGCAGAATCTGGCCGTGATCGCGATGAACGCGCACTTCGTCCCACACGGCCTGCGGGGACGAGCCGGGGACGAGGGCGTTGGTTCTGAGCACATCGCCGCGATAGCCGAAGACCTCGGCCGCGAGTTGGGCCGTCTGCACGGCGCGGCGGTAAGGGCTGGTCATGATGAGTGATGGGGAGACACCGGCGGCGGCCGCGGACCGGAGAATCGAGCGAAGTTTCTTCCGGCCTTCCGCGGTGAGCGGCCGATCCGCGTCTGGTTGTCCGGCCTCGCCGTCGGCCGCAATGCCGTGCCGCAGAAGATAGAGCTCCACATCCATTAGCTTAGACCACCGGCTTCGAGCGAACGGAGCCGCCGTTTGCCATACTCTTAGGTTCGGCCTGTTCATGAACGATCGCGCTCAGGCGCTTCAGCGCGCCCCATACCTGTTGACCGCGGGCGCCGGGATCGCGATCTTGTTTTCCATCGCCGTCAGCCAGAGCCTGATGGCGATGGCGTTTGTAGCGCTGCTGGTGGCGCGCCAGCCGATCCGCTTTCCCCCGATCAAGTTTCCCCTGGCGCTGTTCTTCCTGGGTACGGTGATTTCGATGGCGCTGGCGGACAATCCGGCGGCCGGGTTTCCGCAGATCAAGAAATTCTACGTGTACCTCATCGCGCTGCTGGTTTTCAGCGTATACCGCGGCATGGCGCAAATCCGGTTGACGGTGCTGCTGTGGGGCGCGGCGGCCGGACTGTCGGCGCTGCTGAGCTTCGCGCAGTTCGTGCATAAGTACCGGCAGGCGGAGCAAGCGAACGCGGGCTTTTACCAGTTCTACGTGGGTGAGCGGATCACCGGCTTCATGAGCCACTGGATGACCTTCGGAGGCGAAGAGATGATCGTGCTGCTGATGCTGGCGGCATTTCTGTTCTTCGCGCCGGCCAATCGGTGGAAGCCGGCGGCATGGGCGGTGGTGGCGCTGCTGGCGGCATCGATGGTGCTGGGACTCACGCGGAGCGTCTGGCTGGGAACAGCGGCGGCCGGGCTGTATCTGCTTTGGAGCTGGAATCGGCGGCTTGTGCTGGTGGTGCCGGTGTTGGTGGCGGCGGTGTTGCTGATCAAGCCGGTGCGCGAGCGTGCTATTTCGACCTTCCGGCCGCACGGCGACACGGACTCGAACGCATTTCGCGTGGTGGTGTGGCGCACGGGACTGAGGATGATTCGGGCGCATCCGTGGTTCGGTCTCGGACCGGAAGAGGTGCGGCTGGAACTGGCGCAATATCTTCCGCCCGACGTTCCGCGGCCGCTGCCGACCGGCTGGTACGGACATCTGCACAACTTCTACCTGCACTATGCCGCCGAGCGCGGCATTCCGACGCTGCTGGCGCTGCTCTGGATGCTGGGGAAGATCGTGGCCGACTTTGCGAGGCGCCTGCGGCGGGAGGGCGGCGGCGAGGGGCGATGGGTGCTGCATGGCGGGATGGCGGTGGTGATCGGCGTCATGGTGGCAGGGTTTTTCGAGGTGAACCTGGGAGACAGCGAGGTTCTGACTTTGTTTCTGATCAGCGTGAGTTTTGGCTATGTCGCTTGCGAATCGTGAAATTCTTCTGGTGGGTGGTGCGGGCGGGCTGGGATCGGCCACGGCCGAGATGCTGGCGGCCGAGGGCGCCCGCGCGATCGTCAGCTCCCGCGCCTCCGGATTCCGCGCGGATATCACGGTGGCGGCGGACCGGCGGCGGCTGTTGGACGCGCATCCCGGACTCTACGGGCTGGTGATCTTCACCGGAGTTCCGGCGCGCGGCCAGCCCGAAGAGACGCTGCGGCTGTCCTGGGAGGTGAACTGCGAAGGGCCGATCCTGCTGGCGCGCGAAGCGGCGGCGCGGATGCGGGAGGACTCGATTCAGGGCTCGATCGTGCTGTTCGCCACCATGCAGGCGGTGGCGCTTTTTCCGGGATCGACCGCCTATGCGACTGCCAAGGCCGGACTGTTGCACGCGGCGCGCATTTTGGCGAAAGAGTGCCGCGGGCGCGTCAACATTCGCGTGAACGTCGTCGCGCCGGGAGTGATGGCCGCCGGTATGGCCGAGGCCAGCATTGAGGCGGGCAAGTACGACCACTATCTTGCCGAGGACGTGATTCCGCGCTACGGCCGCGCTCACGATGTCGCCCGCGCGGTGCGATTTCTCCTCGAGCCGGACAGCTACATCACGGGCCAGGTGCTATCGGTTGACGGCGGAATTACGCTCTGAAGTCGCGGGTGGCCGCGGCGCCCCGGGAGCCAAGGCGACGCGCCGCGGGGTGTGATATGTTGAGGGTGTTGTGGGCTGAAGCGCCGCGGGAGCCGGCGGCGGTTCAGCGCAGAGGAACGCGGGAGTAATTCAGTGGTAGAATGCCAGCTTCCCAAGCTGGACGT
>DAIDHC010000188.1 GCA_027452065.1 Bryobacterales bacterium | reverse complement strand
CGAAACCACGAACGCCGCGATCATCGCCGAAATCTCGCTCCAGGCGTTGATGCGCCACCAGTACCAGCGCAGCAGCAGCACCCCGCCGGTGCCCGCGCCGATGGAGAGCATCAGCTTCCACGCGTTGCCGATCGAATCCATGCGATACGTGATGGCGATGGAAACCGCGGTCAGCAGAACGGTGGCAAACTGGCTGGCGACAACGTAATGCCGCTCCGTTTCGGATTTGCGCCAGAAGCGGCGGTAAAAATCGTTGATCAGGTAACTCGCGCCCCAGTTGAGCTGGGTGGCGATGGTGGACATGTAAGCGGCGGCGAAGGCGGCCACCATCACGCCGCGCAGCGACGGCGGCAGGTAGGTGATCATCACCCGCACGTAGCCGGTCTCCGGATCGGCCAGGCCGGGGAAAAGGATGAGCGAAGCCAGCGCCACCAGCACCCACGGCCACGGCCGTATGGCGAAGTGCGCGATGTTGAACCACAGCGTGGCCAGCAGCGAGTTCTTTTCGTCCTTGGCCGAAAACATCCGCTGCGCGATATAGCCGCCGCCGCCCGGCTCGGCGCCCGGATACCAGGACGCCCACCAGGACATCGACACGTACACCAGAAACGTGATCATCGGCATCCAGGTGGAGTTCAGGTCCGGCACAAAGCTCAGCACCGAGCCTTCGCCGCCGGCCGCCCGCCGCGCCGCGTCGATCGCCAGCAGCTTCGTCTTCATCGCCACCATCCCGCCGCAGGCCTGAACCGCGAACACCGCCAGCGCGATCACCATCGTCATCTTCACGATGAACTGGAACACGTCGGTCACCAGCACGCCCCACAGCCCGGAGAGTGTCGAGATGAACGACGTCAGCGCGATCATGCCCACGATCACCAGCAGCGCTTCCCACTTCGGAATCCCCAGAATCAACATCAGAATCTTCACCATCGCCAGGTTCACCCAGCCCAGGATGATGCAGTTGATCGGAACGCCGAGATAGAGGGCGCGGAAGCCGCGCAGAAACGCGGCTGGTTTGCCCGAGTAGCGGATCTCGGAGAATTCGATGTCGGTCATCACGCCCGACCGCCGCCAGAGGCGGGCGTAGAAAAACACCGTCATCATTCCGCTGGCCACCATGTTCCACCAGACCCAGTTGCCGGCGATGCCGTTGCGCGCAACGAAGCCGGTCACAACCAGCGGCGTATCGGCGGCGAACGTCGTGGCCACCATCGATGTGCCGGCCAGCCACCAGGGAATGTTGCGCCCGCCGAGGAAAAATTCGCTGGTGTTTTCGCCGGCCCGGGCTTTGTAGTAAAAGCCGATGGCGATGTTGAACAGGAAGTACAGGGCGACGACCGCCCAGTCTATATAGGTGAGCTGCAACGCCAATTATAGCCGCATCGCGCCGCGCGACGGCGGGGCGTTGGTTCTATCCGATGCCCAGCTCGTCGATGCGCTCCACCGGCGTGCCGCACTGGCGGCAGATGAGCGAGCCGCAGTCGCCGCACACCAGCGGATCGGCCACCGGCTTTTCGCACTTCGGGCAGTAGAACTCTTCCAGCATCGCTTCATGCTCCCACCCCTCCCGGCCCCGCACGCGCGTATGACCGGCGCACTCCGCGCCGAGCGCCCGCCCCGCGCCGGCCGGAACCGCGCGCACGAGCGCCCAGCGCCACAAACACCGGCCCGCGCCGCACGGCTGCGTCGGCCGGCACCGCGCGCGAGCACCGGACGGCGCCCGCCCGCGGCGCGCTCGCGAACACCAAACTGCGCCACAGCCCGCCCGCGGCGCACACCGCGCCCAGCGCCACAAACACCGGCCCGCGCCCGGCCCGCGCGGGACCGCGGCGGTTGCCACGCGCGCCCGGCGCGGCCACCGCGCGCAAGCGGCTACACTAAAGGAAGCGAGCCATATCGCGGCATGCTTTTCGTTCGACTTTCCTGTATCCTCTTCATCTTCCTGTTCCTGGCCTCCTGCGACTCGAATGTCGAGCGGACGCGGGCCCTGGGCGAAGCCTACGCTGGCCCTACCCAGGTCAACGTGCGCCAGGACATCAGCCTGCGCTCGCCCACCGTGGCCACGGCAAGCCACGGCGAGGAGCTCGACGTGCTGGAAGTGCGGCGGCGGTGGGCGCGCGTGCGGACCTACCGCGGCGTCGAGGGCTGGGTGGACACGCGCATGCTGCTCAGCGTTGCCCAGATGAACGAGCTGAAGTCTCTGGCGGCGCGCGCGGCGGCGATGCCCACCCAGGGCACGGCGGTGGCGCTGGAGCCTTTGAACATGCACACCGATCCTAACCGCCTTTCCGCCACCTTTTTTCAGATTCCCGAGAAGGGCAAGCTCGAAGTGCTGGACCGCAAGGTGACGCCTCGCAAGCAGCCCACCCCGGACTCGATCTCGTTTCCCCGCCCCCAGCGCCCGCGCCGCGGCTCGAAAAAACCCAAGGCCGAGCCTCTCATTCCGCCCCCGCCGCCGCCGCCGCCGCCCTCCGATTGGATCGCCCTGTCCCAGCCGAAAATCGTCCCCGTGGACGCGGCCGCCAAAGACAATTCGACGCCCGGCGCCGTCGTCGCCAAGGACGCGCCCGCGATGGATGACTGGAGCCTGGTCCGCACCGCCGATCACCACGCCGGCTGGGTCCTGTCCCGCATGTACAACATGGCCATCCCCGACGAAGTGGCCCAGTATGCCGAAGGCCACCGCATCACGTCGTACTTTTCGCTGGGCCAGATCGCCGACGACGAGCAGGGCGTCAAGAATCATTGGCTGTGGACCACGATGGAAGGCGTGAAAGCGGACCGCGACTTCGACAGCTTCCGCGTTTTCATCTGGAACCGGCGCCGCCATCGCTACGAAACCGCGTACATTGAAAAACACATTTACGGGCACTATCCCGTGGAGGCGAACCTGGGCGGCAAGACGGGCACGTTCACACTGATCACGGAGGACGAAAGCGGAAAATGGATGAAGCGGAGCTTCGTTCTGGAGGGATATCAGGTGAGGAAACTGGGTCAGGAGGCGTACCAGCCGCCGGCGCCGGCAGCGGCCGGAACGGCGCAGACGGCCTCGGCCCAGACGCCGAAGAACGCGCCAGGCATTTTCGCCCTGGTTCGGCAGAGAATCGCCCGGTGGTTCGGCCAATGAGGGAACCGGCCGGCGCGCCGCCGCCGCTTCTCGATTTCGAGCGCGTCTCGGTGCGCCGCGGCTCGACCCTCGCGCTGGACGAGTTGACGTTGCGCGTCGAAACCGGCGAGCATGTCGCCATTCTCGGCCCCAATGGCTGCGGCAAATCCACGCTCATCAAAACCATCCTGCGCGAATGCTACCCGCTCGCAGCCGAAGGCTCGCGGCTGGCCATCCTCGGCCAGGAGAGCTGGAATATCTTCGAGCTCCGCGCCACCATGGGCATCGTCTCCAACGATCTGGCGGCCGTCTTCACGCGCGACATCACCGGCATCGAGGCCGTGCTCAGCGGCTTCTTCAGCAGCGTCGGCGTCCACGCCCACCAGCAGATCACGCGACCGATGCGCGAAATGGCGGAAGAAGCTCTCGACCGCCTCGAGGCGGGCCACCTGGCCGGCCGCTGGATGGACGAGATGTCCTCCGGCGAGGCGCGCCGCGTGCTCATCGCCCGCGCCCTGGTGCACGACCCTCGCGTGCTGCTGCTCGACGAGCCGACCACCTCGCTCGACATCTTCGCCCAGCACGAGCTCCGCGAAACATTGCGTACGCTGGCCCGCTCCGGCCTGGGCATCATTCTGGTCACCCATCACGTGCCCGAAGTGATCCCGGAAATCGAGCGCGTGGTGCTGATGCGCCGCGGCCAGGTGTTCGAAGACGGCGCCAAGGAAGACGTGCTGCGCGCCGGCGTTCTGTCCGATCTGTTCGGGCTCGACGTCCAACTGGCCCGCCGCGACGGCTATTTTTACGTCTGGTAGCCGCGCGCCCCACGCGCCGGCGCGTCCCTCCGCGAGTTCGTCAAGCCGTCCCGCCACCGGGTCCTTCCCACGCGGCGCCCCAGCCGCCGTTCTTCCCGCCGCTTGCGCCGGCGGCATCCGGCTCGGTTTACTGTAAGGCGTATGGAAAACACATGGCGGAATCCGGTCAGGGCGCGTCTCGAGGCCGGCGAGGCGGTGATCGGAGCTACGGTCACCACAAATAGCGTCGAGGCGGCGGCTCATCTGGCCACGCTGGGGTTTCATTTTCTCTGGTGCGAGATGGAGCACTCGCCGCTGACGTTAGAGACGCTGCGCAACATTGTGCTCGCGGCGCGCGGCGAGCAGGCGATGGTTTTCGCGCGCGTCCCGGTGGTCGAATTGTGGACCGCCAAGCGCGTGCTCGACCAGGGCGTGAGCGGAGTGATCTTCCCCTTCGCCTCCACGCCGGACCTGGCGCGGCGCGCGGCCTCGGCCTGCCGCTATCCTCCACTCGGCGGCCGCGGCTCCGGCGCCGGCCTCGCTTCGGCCTCCTGGCCCCAGCCCGACAACTACGCCGACTCGGCCGACGCGAACGTCATGACCATCGTCGTCATCGAGCAGGTGGAGGCGGTGGACAACATCGACGCCATCGCCGCCACGCCCGGCATCGACGTCCTCTTCATCGGCACCAGCGACCTGTCGTTCTCGCTCGGCCTGCGCGGCCGCCAGGATGAGCCATTGCTCAAGGAGGCCGTGGCCAAGGTCGTCGCCGCCGGCAAGAAGCACGGGAAGTTTCTCGGGCGCCCGGCCGCCACGCCCGAGCTGGTCACCGCGTACCGCGAACAGGGTTTTCAGTTCTTCCAAAGCGCAACCGAGCTCGGTCTGATGCGCATCGGGGCCCGCAAGCTTCTCGACCCTCTGGGCATCGCCGAAGCTCCCCGCGAGCGCCGCGCGATGTACTAAGGACACTCCGGCGCCGTCCGCCGCTGGAGGAACGTCACAATCTGCCAGCGCCGGGCCTCCGTCAGGCGCGACCACTCCGGCATTCCGCGCCGCACCACGCCGTTGGTGAGCACCCAGAAAACCTCGCCCGGCGCCGCCTTCCGCGCCTCGCTCATGCCGGGCGCCCGCTGTGTGCCCTCGCCCTGCCTGCCGTGGCAGACGGCGCAGTGTTGGGCGAAAAGCTTTGCTCCCGCCGCGGCGGCGCGCGGATCGCGCTGCAGCGGATTCGTCCGCCTCCGCGCCTGCTCCGGTACCCGCGCGAACACCTCCGCCGGGGATTGCGCTCGCGCCCGTGACGCATCGCGGCAGGCCATCGCCAGCACAACGGCCGCGATGCCGGCGGCCCTCACGAGCCGCCTCCCAACCAGCGCCGCAGCGCTTCGGAGAAGCCGGAGAACTCCCGCGCCACGCCCCACCTCACCAGCACGCCGTGGCTGTTCCCGTTCAGCCCGAAGCCGGTGGAAAGCCGCACGGTCCAGCCCGAGGGAAGGCTCCAGGCCATCACCGGCGCCACGTAATGCGACGTCTGGTTGAGGCCGAAGCTCGCTACGTCGCCCAGCCCGCCATACATCTCCACGCCGGCGACGACGTTCTCCCGGCAGAAAACGCAGTTTCGGCCCGACGCCTCGAGCGCCAGCGGACGGCTGATGCCCGCCGCGTAGCCGAACTCCCAGGGCTCGGAGGAGGTGAGGTTCTTCGCGGCCAGGGGATTTACGGCGAAGTTCCAGCCGCGGTAATCCCGGGACAGAATGAGCTTCATCTCGACTTCATGATTCCACTCGCGGTTCAGCTCCGCAGGGGAGCCGGCCTGGTCCGCCACGCCGTCGTGCCCTTCCACTTCTTTCAGAATCTGGTCTGCCGCGCTGATGTTTTCGTACTCGAAATAGAGCACCGGGTTCACGAAATGCTCCTCGCGCAGCAGCCGGAAGCGGTTCTCCCAGCGAAAGCCGGTGAACAGCGTGCTCGCGCCAAACGTGGTCTGGCCGTCGAGGTAAAGCTCGGTGGTCCACCAGGCGGTGGCGCCATATTCGAGCTCGGCCCAGAAGGCGTGAAAGCCGTTGCCGGAAGGTTGGGCGCCCAGGGTGGAAAAGTACTCCACGTCGAGGCTTCCAGGCTCCTCCAAATGGTGGTCGTAAGTGACGATGTAAGCGCTTTCTTGCGCGAAAATGAGCGTGTTTTGGAACGCCCACAGCGCCCCCGCCAGCGCGCCTACGCGGGAAAGTATTTTCGGGAAACTGCTGCCGGTCACCTGCTCTCCTTGTCCTTGAAAGCCGGGGCCGGCGAGCCTACAATGAAGGCGATCGCCAGCCCACGGGTTGTCGATTTGGTTGGGCCACGCGGCACGCTTCGCCAAAAGTCCGCCGCGTGGCCTTTCTATAAGCTATTGATAAACAGCCGGTTGCACTGTGCTCCGGCCCGGCTCATGATCTCAGACTGAATTGGTCCTAGATTACGCGAGCAGGCCCCGGGGTGTCAACGAAAATCAGCAAATCAGTTGCAACTGGGGCCCAGTGGGGAATCGGGACGGTTGAAACGCGCGTGGCTCACGCCGGGGGAGCGAGCGGGAAGTCGAGCGACTCGCGGAGCCAGAGGGCGTTGGCGCGCACATCGTCGAGCAGCAGGCGGGTGAGCCGGTCGCGCTGTTCGTAGAGCCGGTAGCCGGCGCGCGGGCGGAGGTAGCCGCGGGCGCGCGGGTCCTCGGCGAAGAGGCGCTCGGCGCCGATCTCGGCGGCGCGGCGCTCGAAGGCCGCGCGGTTGTCGAGCAACGCCTTGATTATAAACGGGATAACTGTTGTGTAGTCGGCCTGGAGGCTCTCCGTCGTTTGGGGGTAGGCGTCCTTGTCGACCTTGCCCCAGGTGACGGCTTCAGCCGGAGGGCAGGAGGAGAGCGAGCCGTCGGTGACGGGGGCGGTGGTGATCTGGACGTCGAATTGATAGCCGCCGACGCCGGGGATGCCGAGCACCTGGCTGAGGGCGGGCTCGGGCTGGAGATTGAAATTTTTCGGGACGCCGCCACCGAGGATGAAGGTAGCCAAGCACCGGGGGCCGCTCTCGAAGATGCCCCAGCGGTGGTAGGCGCAGGCTTCGAAGACTTCGGCGTGGAGGTCGAGCTCAAAGCCGTAGGCGGGAACGAGGCCGGCTTCGCGCAAAGCCCATATTTTCATCGAGTTCAGAAACACGCTGCCGTCGGAAGGCGCGCCGACGAGGATGGGCACGGCCATGTCGTGGCAGGTGGAGAGCAGGCCGCGGGGCGCGCCGGAGCGGCGTTCCTGGGCGGTGTAGTAGGCGCCGAGGCGGTGGCGCAGCTCGGTGCCGGTCATCTTCGTTTGAAACTCGGGTTGGGTGAGGCAGGCGCTGAGGAAGCGGTCCTGATCGAGAAGCACCTGCTCGTCGAAGCCGACGTCGGTGACGCGGATGACGTGTTCATCGCGCAGCGCGGCGTCGTCGCCGAAGATGGGGACCTCGTGGAAGACGGTGGCGCCGGGGGCGCCCAGGGCGCGGTGCCCGTCGTGATAGCAGACCGCGTCGGTGGTGCTGAGATAGGCCACCCAGCCGGTTTCGAGCAGCGGCAGCAGCCAGGTAAAGTGTTGGCCGGAGACGGTTACGGGCCCGGAGATGGCGAGCGTCAGGGGAACACTCTCGCCGATGGCGCGATCGAGAATCGAGTAGATGCGGCGCAGCGAGCGGGCGCCAAAGGCGGGAAGGCAGTCGAGGAAAAGCTCATGAAGAGAGGCGCACTCATCGACCCGGCGCGCGCGGAGCGGGGGCGCGGCGCCGCCGCCCTGGCTGTGGTTGCTTGGAGACATCATCTCGACACTAGCAAGCCCGGGCGGGCCGGGCAAATTCGGAAGATTTTTGTCGTCAGATATTTCGTTTCCCGCGCGGGCACTATCAACTCCGTGGCCAAGTCAGCCGATTATCTATAATTGAGGGGCGCATTCATGCCAATCCGCCTAGTGGTTTGCGCGTTGCTCGGTTGCCTGGCTTGCCGGGCGCTCGATCCGGGCAAGCAGATAACCCAATACCACCAGCTCGTCTGGACGACAGACACGGGGCTTCCGCAGAACTCCGTGGCGGCGATCACCCAGACCAGCGACGGCTACATCTGGATGGGAACGGAAGAGGGCCTGGCGCGATTTGACGGAATTCAGCTTCAGCTTTTCAACCAGCAGAACACGAAACGGATCAGCAATAACACAATTCAGGCGATGGTTGCGGGGGAAGACGGGGGCTTCTGGGCGGCGACGGTGGATGGCCTGCTCGAGTATCGGAAAGGAAAGTTCCGGTCCTATTCGGAGGCCGACGGTCTTCCGGCCTCGCACCCGGAGTCGATTTGGCTGAGCCGGGACGGGACGGTGTGGATCGGAACCGTGGAGAAGGGGCTGATCCGGCGGAAGGGCGGGCACTTCGACCTCATCAGTCTCCGCCGCGGGGACAAAGAACCCGAGATCCGCGCGATCGCCGAAGATGGCGCGGGCCGGCTGTGGCTGGCGACGAACCAGGGACTGGTGCGATACGGGCCGGGAGGCGCGGTTCGCTACGGCAAAACGGAGTCGATGCCCGACGACGACGTGCAGGCGGTGACGGTGGGACCGGATGGGACCATCTGGTGCGGAACCCGGCAGGGGGGAATCGCGCACCTGACGCCGGGCGGCATTGAGACGCTGAGCCAGCGCGACGGCTTGCTGAAAAACGACGTCCGCGGGCTGAGATTCGACCGGGACGGGAACCTGTGGATCATTTTCGGCGAAGCGGGAATCGGGCGCTGGCGGGACGGGAAGCTCTTGGTTTACGACGCTTCCCGGGGGCTTCCCGACAACGATGTGGCGACGCTGTTTGAGGACCGCGACGGCAACCTGTGGATCGGTTCGACCAACGCCGGGGCGGCGGTGCTCGAAGACACCAGGGTCACCAACTGGGGCATGCCGGAGGGCTTGAAGGCGCCGCTGGTGTGGTCGATTGTGGAAGATACCGACGGATCGATGTGGTTTGCCAACGGCGTGGGCGGGCTGGGCCATCTGTCGGGAGGGCGGGTGCAGATGTATGCCGCGGGCCGGGAGCCGTCGCTGAACAACGTGTTTTCGCTGATGCGGGACCACGAAGGCGTGATCTGGGGGGGCGGGGAAAACGGGCGGCTGTTCCGTCTGGCGCGCGGGCAGCTCAGCGCGACGACGCTGCCGGGAAAGAGAACGCAGCCGATTTCCTCGATTGTCGAAGATCGGCAGGGGGCGGTGTGGCTGGGATCGTTCGACGGCTTGATGCGTATCGATCACGGGCGGTACGAGAAGTTCGGCGTCTCCGAGGGCCTGGCGAGCAACCTGGTGTCGGTGATGCTGCTGGCGCGGGACGGAAGCCTGTGGGTGGGCTGCCGCGGCGGGTTGAGCCATTACGTGGACGGCGTCTTTCACAGTTTGGGGAAGGCGGACGGGATTCGAGGCGACACGGTAAGCGCGCTGTACGAGGACCAGGCGGGCGCGCTGTGGATCGGGATGAGCAGCGGAGGGCTGCTGCGGCTGAAGGGAGGCAAGTTCAGCCAGTTCGGGCTGGAGAACGGGCTGTGGAGCCCGTCGGTGAACGGCATCGCGCCCGATGGGCGGGGCTCGCTGTGGCTGACCTCCGACCTGGGCATCGCGCGGGTATCGCTCAGCCAATTGAACGCGGTCGCCGACGGGCGGCAGGCGGCGATCTCGTGCGAGTTGTTCGGCCGGCAGGACGGGATCCGGAATCCGGAATGCAGCGGCGAGGTGACGCCGGACGCGATTCTGGCTCACGACGGGCGGTTGTGGATCGCAACGGCGAAGGGGATGGTGTCGATCGATCCTGGCGGGATGAAGCCATTTCCCAAGTTGAGCTCGGTGGTGATCGAGACGGTGATGGCGGCGGGGCGGAACCTGGCGGGGCAGGACCGAGCCCAGGTGCCGCCGGGCGTCGGCGAGATCGAATTCACATACAGCGCGCCGAGCTTTCTGAATGCCGCCGACATTCGATTCCGGCATCGGCTGGAGGGGTACGATCACGGCTGGGTGGAGTCGGGCAACGAGCGGAGCGCGCATTACACGAATCTGCCGCCGGGCGACTACCGCTTCGAGGTGGAAGCGGAAAACGATTCCGGGGTCTGGACCGAGGCCTCGAGCGCGTACGCGTTCACGATGCTGCCGCGGTACTACCAGACGGGATGGTTTCTGCTGACCTGTCTGCTGGGCGGCGGAGCGTTGCTCTGGCTCGGCTACCAGGTGCGGACGCGGGCGCTGCGGGGGCGCAACGCGGAGCTGGAGCGGAGGGTGGCGGAGCGGACGGCGCAGGCGACGATCGCGCGGCGGACGGCCGAGGCGGCGGCGGCGGCCAAGAGCGAGTTTCTGGCCAACATGAGCCACGAGATCCGCACGCCGGTAAACGCCGTGGTGGCGATGTCGGACCTGCTGTTGGGCACCAATCTTTCGGCCGAGGCGCGGGACTACGCCGAGACCATCCGCACGGGCGGACACACGCTGGTGTCGATCATCAACAACATCCTGGATTTCTCCAAGATCGAATCGCGGCGCATTGAGCTCGAGGACCGGCCGTTTGAGCTGGGCTGCTGCATCGAGGAAGCGTTCCGGCTGGTGAAGCTGGAGGCGATGCGGAAGGGTCTGCAACTGGAGCGGCATCTGGGGCCGGGGTGTCCCGAGGTGGTATTGGGCGATGCGACGCGGCTGCGTCAGGTCCTGGTGAACCTGCTCAGCAACGCGGTAAAGTTCACCGACCGCGGCTCGGTGCGGGTGGAAGTGGAGGCCGGGCCGGCCGAGGGATCCGGGATCTGCGAGATTTCGGTTTCCGTGATCGACACCGGGATCGGGATTCCGGAGGAGCGCATGGATCGCCTGTTCCAGTCGTTCAGCCAGGTGGACAGCTCGACGACGCGGCGCTTCGGAGGCACAGGCCTGGGCCTGGCCATCAGCAAGCGGCTGATCGAGCTGATGAACGGGAAGATTCAGGTGCGCAGCGAAGTGGGCAAGGGAAGCGTGTTCCAGTTCAGCGTCCGCATGAAGGTGCACCGGCGCGCGGAGCCGGCAACGGATCCGGCGGCGGCGCCGGCACAGAAACCGGCGGCTGCGTCGAGTCCGCTGGCGATTCTGCTGGTGGAGGACAACGCGGTGAACCGCAAAGTGGCGGCGCTGCTGCTGTCCAAGCTGGGTTACACGCCGGCGATGGCCGAAAACGGGCTGGCCGCGGTGCAGATGGTGCAGGGCAGCGGCTACGACGTAGTGCTGATGGACATCCAGATGCCGGACATGGACGGGTTGGAAGCGACGCGGCGGATCCGCTCGGATCTGCCGCCGGAGCGCCAGCCCTGGATTGTCGCGCTCACGGCATCGGCGTTCGAGCACACTCGAAGAGAGTGCATCGAGGCGGGCATGGACGATTTTCTGAGCAAGCCGGTGATGCTCGACAACCTGAAGAGCGCTCTGGAGCGGGCGGACCTGCGGAGCCGGACTGTAGAGGCGCGGAGTTCAGCCAACGGCAACGGGGGCCTGCGCGGGCTTGCCAGCGGGGTAGACGGGGCGGGCGGCGAGCCAGGCCGACAACAGAAGAGCGAGGACCTTGCCGACCTCCACCACGGCGAAAACGGCGTGGTGAATGGTGGCGGGCGCAGGCCGGTTGGCCAGGATCAGGTCGATGTGGCTATCGAGCGCGGGGAGTAGCCAGAAGGATTGTAAGGCCAGGCAGGCGGCGGCGGCGAGGCAGGCCAGAGTCACCAGGCGGCCCGGCTTTGCCGCGATCAGCAAGGCCATTACCAGCGCGGCCAGGCCCCATTGCGCCAGGCTGGAGGCGTGGAATACATAGCGCCCGACGTCAAACAACTGCGGGCGGGCGACGTTGGGGGTGAGGAACTTGGCCGGGGTGGCGATGAAGGAGACTCCGCAGACCAGGCCGGCCCAGACTCCGGTGAACAGTGCCAGTGCGGTGCGGGGAAGGGAAGGCGCGGGGTTCATGAACGGGTGCTCCTGCTGTCAGAATGCCACGGCGGAGGGAGGGGGGCGATCAATCGGCTTCGAGGATCAGGCATTTCAGGTAATGGGTTTCGGGAACGGTGAGCAGGATGGGATGGTCGAGGCTCTGGGTGCGGCGCTCGATGACGCGGAGGCGGCGGCCGGCGTCGAGGGAGGCCGAGGCGACGGTTTCCAGCAGGTCGGCCTCGCTCATGTGATGGGAGCAGGAGCAGGTGACCAGAACGCCGCCGGGCTCGAGGATCTGCAGGGCGCGGAGGTTGATTTCTTTGTAGCCGCGGACGGCGCCCTCGAGCGCCTTGCGCGATTTGGCAAAGGCGGGAGGATCGAGGACGACGAGGGAAAAGCGGCGCCGGGCGGCGGCGTAGGAGGCGAGCAGGTCGAAGGCGTCGGCCTGCCGGAATTCAATGTTGGCCGCGTTGTTGGCCGCGGCATTGCGGCGGGCGATCTCGAGGCTGTGGAGGGAGCTGTCGACGGCTTCGACGGATTCCAGGTGGGGGGCCAGGTGGAGGGCGAAGCCGCCGGTGGAGGTGAAGCAGTCGAGCGCGCGGGCGCCGGGGTGGCGCGGGGCCCAGCGGGCGGCGGCGAGGTAGTTTTCCCGCTGGTCGAGAAAGACGCCGGTTTTCTGGCCGTGATGGAGATCGGCTTCCCAGCGCAGTCCGTTCATGACGACGGCGACGGTCTCGGGCACTTCACCGGAGACGACGGAGGCGGCGAGTGGGAGCGACTCGTGCCGGCGCACGGGAGCGTCGTTGCGGGCCAGGATGCCGCGGGGAGAGTAAAGTTCTTCGAGCGCGGCCACGACATCGGGCTGACAGCGGTCCATGCCCTGGTCGAGAGCCTGAAGGACGAAGGAATCGCCATAGCGGTCGATGACCAGACCGGGGAGCTGGTCGGCCTCGCCGTAGACCAGGCGGAAGGCCTCCGAGCCGGCGACGACGCGCTGGCGCCAGGCGGCGGCGGCTTCGATGCGGCGGCGGAAGAAGGCGCGGTCGACGGGTTCGATGCGGGGGCTGAGGAGGCGGAGGCGGATCTCGGAGGTCGAGCTGAAGTGCGCGGTTCCGAGAGCCTGGCCGCGGGGATCGACGACGGTGACGGCATCGCCCGGCGCGGCGGAGCCGGCGTCGACGACGTCGCTTGAAAATACCCAGGGATGGCCGCTGGCCAGGCGCGAGGCCCCTTTGCGGTTTACCCGTACGGCGGTCACCGGCCGGTCCGGTACCACTCGCGGAGGCGGGCGATACGATCCTCGGTGGGCGGGTGTGTGGAGAACAGACGCATCATGCTTTGCCCGGAGAGCGGCTTGATGATGAACAGGTGGGCGGTGGCCGGGGTGACGCTCTGCATGGGGATGCGCTGGGAATAGGTCTCGAGCTTGCCGAGGGCGGAGATGAGCTCGCCCGGATCGCGGGTGACTTCGGCGGAGGTGGCGTCGGCGGCGTACTCGCGCGTGCGGGAGATGGCCATCTGGATGAGCATGGCGGCGATGGGGGCGAGAATCATCATCATGAGGCTTCCCCAGGCGCTGCCGCGCTCGTCATCGTCGCTGCCGCGGGGACCGAACCAGAACGCCATGCGGGCCAGGAAGGTGATGGCGGCGGCGAGAGTGGCGGCGATGGAGCTGGTGAGAATATCGCGGTTGACGACGTGGCCGAGCTCGTGAGCGAGCACGCCTTCGAGCTCGCGGTCGCTCATGAGCTGCAGGATGCCGGCGGTGACGGCGACCGAGGCGTGATTGGGGTTCCGGCCGGTGGCGAAGGCATTCGGGGCGGGCTCTGGGATAAGCCAGAGCTTGGGCATGGGGAGGTTCATGCGCTGGGCGAGGCTTTGGACGATCGGCGCCAGCCGGGAATAGACCTCGGGGTTCTCGGTCTCGGAGACGGGAGAGGCCGAGTAGGTGGCCAGCGCCAGGCGGTCGGAAAAAAAGTAGCCGAAGAAATTCATGCCGACGGCCAGGAGAAGGCCCATGATGAGGCCGTTGCGGCCGCCGAAAAATTGGCCGCCGGCCAGCAGGAGGCCGCTCATCAAGCCGAGCAGGAGAGTTGTTTTCAACGCGTTCATGTTTGTGTGCCGGGGTTCGCGGGAACCACGGCGAGCCTTTGTTTCATTAGACGCAAAAAGAAAGGGTGGGATGCGGGCGCCATCCCACCCTTACCGTACCACTTTGCCGGACCGGCAGCCGCTGTGGGCCGCCGGCGAGTTGAGTTGGGCAGTGGTGTGAGGAAGACTCGCTCGTCGGCGAACCGGGCTCCCGAAAGGGTACGCTTGGCCTGCGG
>DAIDHC010000187.1 GCA_027452065.1 Bryobacterales bacterium | reverse complement strand
CTTTCTTCCCCTTCACATGCTCCGGCGCCCCCGGACTGCTCAACCCGTAGTCCCACTCCTGCATCGCCGCCAGCTCTTCAAACGACCGCGCCTGCCTCCTCCAGTCGTCGTAGTCCGGAAACGGCACCGATACCGTGTGCTTCTGCGTCCGGTTGTATTCCACAATCATCACCAGCCGCTCCGGCCCGGCGAACGGCAGCGGCGCCAGCACCACGCTCGCCACCAGGCTGTAGATCGCCGTGTTCGCCCCGATGCCCAGCGCCAGCGTCAACAGCGCGACAGCCGTGAACCCCGGGTTCCCCCGCAGCACCCGCACCCCGTGCCGCGCGTCCTGCCAAACGCCCCGCCCCAGCGCGTCCGCCAGGCCCCGGCTCACGGCTCGATGGACCCCTTCACCGCACGAAACTGTGTCTCGTCCATCCAGTTCCTGTCCGGTTTGTCGCTTCGGTAATCCCCCATCCGCCACAGCGGCATGGGCGACCACAGGCTCGCATCGCCCTTCTGAAAGTCGTATATGACGTGGATCGCCATCGGCTCCGCCTCCGGCTTGCCCGCCGGCCTCCACCGCAGGTCGATCAGGATCGCCCGGTCCACCGCCAGCCACCGGTTGTCCGCCGCCTTCTCGATGCGCCCCGCCGGCACGCGGTAGCGCACCTCCAGCCCCCAGCTCCCCCAGAACCGCATGGTGATGTCGTCGGTCACCACCTGTTGCGACAGCTCGTATCCCCAGCACTGCCCGGCCGCGCACTTCTCCGCGAAGTCGATGTCCCGCTTCGCATACACATACGCGAACGCCGCCGCCGCCAGCACAATCGCCAGCCCGCCCGCGCCCACGCCCACCACGCCACTCTTCCAGAACCCGGAATTCAAGCCCCTATATTATGTCGCGCCCCGCCCCCGCCGCGCGCGCTATTCCTGCCGCAGCGCCCGCAGCGGATCGATCCGGCTCGCCCGCAGCGCCGGAACATAACTCGCCGCCAGGGCCGCCAGCACGAGCACCGCCGTCATCGCCGCCAGCGCCTCCGGTTCCACGCCCCGGATTCCTTCCACCGCGTGCGCCATCCATCGTCCCGCCGCCAGCGCCCCGCAGGCGCCCAGTCCGGCGCCCGCCAGAATCATTGCCAGACTCTGCCGCAGCACCATCCACGCCATCTCGCCCGAGCGCGCCCCCAGCGCCATCCGCAGCCCGATCTCCGCCGTCCTCTTGCTCGTCAGGTACGCCAGCACCCCGGCGATTCCGATGCAGGCCAGCAGCAGCGCCACCACGGCGAAGGCCCCGATCAGCACCGCGAGAAACCGCTGCCGCGCCAGCGTGGCCCGCGCAAGCTGCTCAAACGTGTTGATCTCATACAGCACCTGGTCTCCGCCTTCTCCGCTCACCGCCCGCCGCAGCGGCTCGACCACCCGCAGCGGATCCCCGCTCGTCCGCACCGCAATCGACATCAGCTCCGACCATCGCCGCACCAGCCCGTCCGGCAACTGCGCGAACGGATAATAAAGCTGCGCCCGCACACTCGCCTGATCGTCCGCCGCCAGCCCCCACTGCCGTACGTGCCCCACAACGCCGACCACCTTCCATGGCTTTTCGCCGATGCCGGTCCACACCTGCCTGCCGATCGGGTCCCGGCCCGGAAACGCCTGCTCGGCCATCACCTCGTCGATCACCGCCACCGGCTCGGCGCCCGCCCGGTCCTGATCGGTAAGGAAGCGTCCCCGCCGCAGCACAATGCCGGCGGCCTTCAGATAATCCGGCGTCACGCAGTTGGCCAGCACCACCGGCCGCTCGCTTTGCGGCCCCGCCGCCGCCGACGTCGAATAGTAAACCTGGTTGCTTCCTTCCCTCATCGGAACCGTGTCGATCATCGCCACCGCCTCGACGCCGCTCACACCGCGCGCGCGCTCCAGCAGCTCCCGCCAGGCCGCCCTCGCGCGCCCCGCCTCGGCCAGCACCGCCGGCGAAAGCGCCGTCCGCGCCGTCAGCACGTTGTCCGTCCTCACTCCCGGATCGAGCGAGGCCTGGCGCAGCAGCGTCCGCCCCAGCGTTCCGGCCGACACCAGCAGCACCACCGCGATGGCGATCTCGGAAATCACAAACGCGCCGTGCAATTTCCGCGCGCCCCCGCCCACCGTCCGCGCGCCCGCCCGCAGCGCCTTTTCCAGTCCCCGCGCCGGCGCCCGTAGCGCGGGCGCCAGCCCAAACACCATTCCGCTCGCCAGCGAGATCCCGGCGGCGAACAACAGTACGCGCCAATCAAGCGCCACCTCCTGCGCCCGCGGCAATCCGCCCGGCCACCACGCCACAAACGGCCGCACACTCACCGCCGCCAGCCCCACCCCCAGCGCCCCTCCGGCCAGCGCCATCACCGCGCTCTCAGCCAGACATTGCCGCGCCAGCCGTCCGCGGCCCGCGCCCAGCGCCGCGCGCATCGCCATCTCCCGCTCCCGCGAAACCGCCCGCGCCAACAGCAGACTCGCAATATTGGCGCAGCCGATCGACAGCACCAGCCCGGCGGCGGCCAGCAGAAGCCACAGCGCCGGCCCCGCCGCGCCCACCCGCGGCCGCAGCCCCTCGGCAACGAACGTCCGCCCGCGGTTCGATTCCGGATACTCCCGCGCCAGGCGCCTGCCCACCACCGCAAGCTCGGCCTGCGCCTGCTTCATCGTCCACCCCGGCCGCAGCCGCGCCCACACCCCGAACCCGTGCGCCTCCCGGTTCCGCATCACCGCTGAGGTGTCCTGCCCGATCGGCGTGATCACGTCGTAATCGTCGTCCTCCATCCGGAATCCGGCCGGCATCACCCCCGCAATCGTGTATGCCGTCCCGTCGAATACCAGCCGCGCTCCCAGCGCCGCCGCGCTTCCCCCATACCGCCGCTCCCAGAAATCGTGGCTCACAATCGCCACCGGCGCCGCTCCCGCCCGGTCCTCTTCCGGCAAAAATCCCCGCCCCAGCTCCACCTTCACGCCCAGCATCGAAAACAGACTCTGCGACACCTCGATCCCGTCCACATACGCCGGCGTCCCCGGCGCGCTCACCGTGCCCCGCCGGATGTTCCACACTGCCAGGTCCAGCGCCCGGCTCTCGCGCCGGCAGTCGAGATAGTTCGGGTAAGTGAATCCCCACAAATTGCCGAACGGCGTGCTCCACTCCGTCCGCTCCATCAGCCGTAACAGCCGGCTCGGATCGCGATAGGCGAACGGCTTCAGCAGCACGCCGTTGATCAGCGTGAACATCACCGTCGCCGCGCCCGTCCCCAACGCCAGCGTCAACAATGCGACGCAGGCGAAGCCGGGCTGCTGCCGCAGCGTGCGCAGCCCGTAGCGCGCGTCCCGCGGCAAATCCTCCACCCACCGCGTTCCCCGAGCGTCCCGGCAGGCCTCCTTCACCTGCTCCGGCCCGCCGAGCTCGAGCCTCGCCCGCCGCCGCGCCTCCTCCGGCTCGCACCCTCGCGTCATCAGCTCCGCCGCCCGCTCCTCGATGTGGAACCGGAGCTCCTTTTCCAGTTCCTCCTCCATCGCGCGCCGCCGCAACAGCCGGATGGGCCACCTCATTCCGCGCCTCCTTCCCCCATCGCCAGGATCAGCCCCACCGCCTCCACCAACCGCGCCCAGCTCACCCTCTCCGCCGCCAGCCTTGCCTTTCCCTTCCGCGTCAGCCGGTAAAATTTCGCCTCCCGCCCTGAGTCCGTCCGCTTCCAGTCCGCCGCCAGCAGTCCGCGATTCTCCAGCCGGTGCAAAGCCGGATACAGCGAGCCCTGCGGCGCCTGCACCACACCGCTCGAAACCTGCTGCAGCCGCTGCGCGATCGCGTAGCCGTGCAGCGGCCCCGGCGACACCACTCTCAGAATCAGCAAATCCAGCGTGCCCTGCGGCAGATCCGGTTTCTTGCGCATTGGAATACCTCGACCTTCTGCACAAGCTAGCACGCCACCGGTAGAAGCACAAGGGGTCGATGCCGCGCTTGCCGCCGCCTTGTTAGAGTACTCCCATGGCCCGCCATTCCACCCGCCTCCTCCTATGGCTCGCTCCCGCCGTCCTGCTCGCCGCCGCCGCTTACTTCCTCGTTTTCTGGCCGCTCCGCGATCCCCATCCCGCCTCCGTTCCCGACCGCGGCCTGCTCGCCTTTCGCGATGTCAAAATCTATTCCTCGCCCGGCGGCCCTCCCCTCGAACACGCCAATCTCCTGGTTCGCGACGGCCTCATCGCCGGCTTCGGCCCCGGTTTACCCCTCCCCTCCGAGGCTCCCGTGCTGCCCTGCTCCCATTGCGTCCTCACCGCCGGCTTCTGGAACTCCCACGTCCACTTCACCGAGCCCAAGTGGAGGTTCGCCGCCTGGAAGAGCGCCGCCGTCCTCAATGCCCAGCTCTCCGATATGCTCACCAGCCGCGGCTTCACCACCGTCACCGACACCGGCTCCGACCTCCGCGATACTGTCTCCCTCCGCCGCCGCATCGCTTCCGGCGAGCTCGCCGGCCCGGCCATCTTCACCGCCGGCTCCGCGCTCTATCCGCCCCACGGCGTTCCCTACTACCTCAAACAATCCGTTCCCTTCTACCTCATCTGGCTCATGCCCCAGCCCGAAAGTCCCGCCGCGGCCGCCCGTCTCGAGGAGCAGAACATCGCCGAAGGCGCCGATCTGCTCAAGCTCTTCACCGGCTCCTACATCGCCCGCGGCAAAATCCTCCCCATGCCCGTCGACATCGCCCGCGCCGCCGTTAACATCGCCCACCTCCACCGTCAGCTTGCCTTCGCCCACCCCTCGAATCTCGCCGGTGTTCTCGCCGCCCGCGACAGCGGAGTCGACGTGCTCGCCCACGCCCCCGACACCACCGGCGGCATCGACGACGCTCTACTCGCCGGCCTCGTCGCCCGCCGCATGTCCATGATCCCGACTCTCAAAATGTTCTCGACCACCGTCACCACCAACCCCTCCTACCTCGACCCCATTTACGCCGTCGTCCGCCGCTTCCACGCCCTCGGCGGCGACCTCATGTTCGGCACCGACGCCGGCTACATGACCGACTACGACACGACAGACGAGTTCCGCGCCCTCGCCGCCTGCGGCTTGAACGCCCGCGACATCCTCGGCATGCTCACCACAGCCCCCGCCGCCCGGTTCGGCCTCTCCGCGCGCCAGGGCACCATCGCAGCCGGTAAATCCGCCGACCTCGTCCTGCTCGACCGCGACCCCGAATCCGACATCACCGCCTTCGCCCACCCCCTCTACACCATCCGCGCCGGCCGCGTCCTCTACCGCCGCTGAGCCGGGCTCACCGGGGCGCGAATTCCACCGCCGTTCGAGCGAGAATAGAGCTAACGATGCTTCTCTCGCGGTTCGGGTCTTTCACCAGTACCTGCTTTCTCGCTCTCTGCCTGCCTGCCGCCCTGATCGGCGGCCAGGAAACCTCCAGCACGCCCTCGCGCCCCGCCATCCTCGCTCCGTCGAATGCCGCCTCGCTGCACGAGTTCAGCTCCTCGCTCGAAACGCTGGCCGGCCGCGTCCGCCAGGCCGTCGTCCAGGTCTTCTCCATCGGCTACGCCCCGGTCGACGATTCCGACGACAACACTTCCGGCGACGCCATCGTCTCCAAACAACACAGCAGCGGCTCCGGCATCATCCTCAGCTCCGACGGCTACCTGGTCACCAACGCCCACGTCGTCCTCGGCGCCCGCCGCATCCAGGTCAAACTCCCCGTCGCCGAACCCTCCGCGCCCCACGCCGCCCGCAGCCCCGTCTTTGAGACCAAAATCGACGCCAAGCTCGTCGGCCTCGACCGCGAAACCGATCTCGCCGTTCTCAAAGTCGACCGCACCGGTCTCCAGCCGCTGGAATTCGGCAACTCCGACGAGCTGCGACAAGGCCAGATCGTCCTCGCCTTCGGCAACCCCTTCGGCCTGGAAGGCTCGGTCACCATGGGCATCGTCAGCTCTACCTCCCGCCAGATCCGCCCCGATGACACAACCGCCTACATCCAGACCGACGCGCCCATCAACCCCGGCAACAGCGGCGGTCCGCTGGTGGACGACGCCGGGCGCCTGGTCGGCGTCAACACTCTCATGCTTTCCCAATCCGGCGGCAGCGAGGGCATCGGCTTCGCCATTCCCTCCAACCTCGTCCAGGCCATCTACACCCAGATCCGCAAAAGCGGCCACGTCCACCGCGGCCAGATCGGCGTCTACGCTCAAACCATCACCCCCGCCCTGGCCACCGGCCTCGACCTGCCGCAAAACTGGGGCGTCGTCATCAGCGACGTCGAGCCCGACAGCCCCGCCAGCCACGCCGGCATCCGCATCGGCGACATCATCCTCGGCCTCGACGGCCACACGATTGAAACCCTCCGCCAGCTCGAGCTGGCCATCTTCAGCCACTCCCCCAACGACCGCGTCCACGCCCAGATCCTCCGCGGCGAGAAGCACCTGACGCTCACCGTCCGCGTCATCGAGCGCGACGACGACCCCGCCCGCTTCGCCGACCTCGCCACCTCCGAGGACAACCTCGTCCCCAAACTCGGCATCCTCGGCGCCACCATCGACTCCAAGCTCGCCTCGCTGCTCCCCGACCTCCGCTCGCCCCGCGGCGTCGTCGTCGCCGCGCTCTCGCCTGACTCCGACGCCGACGGAACCAGCCTCCAGACCGGCGACGTCATTCATAGCGTGAACACCAATCTCATCGCCAGCATCGCCGAGCTGAACGACCGCCTCAAGAGCTTCAACAGCGGCGACAGCGTCGTCCTGCAGGTCGAGCGCGACAGCCGCCTCATGTTCGTCACCGTCGAAGTCGAATGAGCCTCGCCCGTCCGCTCGCCGCCGTCCTTTGCCTCGCGCTCTCTGCCTCCCTCGGCGCTCAAACCCATAGCCGCCGCAAGTCCGCCCCCGCCGCCGCGCCGGCCGCCGATCCCAACGGCAAATACCCCATCCTCTCGCTCGAAGTCCGCGGCAATCATCTTTACACCGCCGCCCAGATCCTCGCCGTCGCCGGACTCAAGGTCGGCGAAAAGGTCGTCCCCGCCGATTTTGAGTCCGCCCGCCAGCGCATTCTCGCCACCGGAGCCTTCCAGCGCGCCGGCTTCGAGTTCAAGCAGGATCCCAACGTCGCCGGCTACCACGGCTACTTCGAAGTCGTCGAGGAAACGCAAACCTACGCCATCTCTTTCGAAGATCTCCCGGCGCCGGAGGACAAACTCCGCGCCTGGCTCAAAGAGAAGGACCCTCTCTACGGCGCCAAAATCCCCGTCACCCAGATTTTCCTCGACCACTACACCGCGCTGCTCGAGCAGTTCCTCCAGCCCCTCGGCTTCACCGGCCATGTCAAAGCCAGCCTCACCGCCGACTATTCGCCCGATCTCACTATCCTGTTCCGTCCCTCCACGCCCCGCCCCACCGTCGCCGAAGTCTACTTCACCAACACCGGCGACATCATGCCTTCGGTGCTCCAGGGCGCCGTCGGCCCCGCCGCCATCGGCTTCGGCTTCACCGACGCCCGCTTCCGCCAGATCCTCGACGCCAGCATCCGCCCGCTCTACGAAGCCAACGGCCGCCTCCATCTCACTTACACCCAAATCACCACCGCTCCGGCCCGCAACGTGAAAGGCCTCGCCGTCACCGTCAAAGTGGACCAGGGCCCGGTCTACAAGCTGGTGTCCTTCCGCGCCACGGGCATCGAGGACATCCCGGGCCTGATGAAATGGAAGCCCGGCGACGTCGCCAACTTCGATCTCGTCAAGGGCGCGCAGGAGCGCTTCGACGACCTGCTCCGCCGCCGCGGCTACTTACATGCCTCGACCAAAGTCGAGCGCACCGTCGACGACGCCAAGCTCACCGTCGCCGTCGTGCTGCAGGCAACCCCGGGGCCGCAGTATGTGACCGGCAAGCTCACCATCACCGGACTCGACGTCATCGGCGAACCCGCCGTCCGCAAACTTTGGGGCCTGGAGGAAGGCAAGCCCTTCAACGCCTCCTACCCCGAGCATTTCCTGAAAGTGATCCGCGACGAAGGCATCTTCGACAACCTCGGCCCCACGCACTCGGAAACCCAGGTCCACGAAGACACGAAAACCGTGGACGTGACACTGTACTTCCAGGGCGTGCCGAAGAAGAAACCGGACGCCGTGACCCCCGGCGGCGCCGCCGCCCCGCCCTTCTAAGCCGCCGCCTTCCGCACCGTGAATGGAGGAGCGCGCGGCATTCTTCCGGCCAAGGCGCTCGAGGGGGAACGGATCGTCGGTCTGTTCGATTCCGGGCGCGCTTCTGCCGCGCTGTGGAGCGCCCGGCGATTTCAGAGCCGCCGCGGCGTGGCCCGGAAACGGGCGCATGGTATCGTGAGGGGAGTGTCGTCGCCGTTGAATTTTCAGCTTGCTCAGTACGAGGGCCCGCTCGACCTGCTGCTCGATCTGATCCGCAAGCAGCAGATCAATATTTACGATATTCCGATCGCCCAGATCACGGCCCAGTACCTGGACTACATGCAGCGTGCCATCGAGATGGACATCGAGCTGGGCTCGGAATTCGTCTACATGGCGGCCACGCTGATCCACATCAAGTCGAAGCTGCTGCTGCCGAAGGATCCGGAGCTCGAAAAGATCCTGCCGGAGGAAGACCCGCGCACCGAGCTGGTGGAAAAGCTGCTCGAGCACGAGCGGTTCAAGAACGCCGCCGAAATGCTGCAGCAGAAGAGGCTGGTGGAAGAGGCGGTGTGGTCGAATCCGCAGATCCAGGAGTTCGTCAACGACGACGAAGGGCCGGCGCTGGCGGTGACGCTGTTCGACCTGGTGCGAACGTTCCAGCAGGTGCTGGACAGGACGCGCAACCGGCCGGTGTACGAGGTGGGCAAGGAAGACGTCAGCATTCCGGACATGATCCGCTACCTGCAGGAGGAGCTGCGGCGGGCGCGGAAGTCGGATTCGGTGTCGTTTGTCGGGCTTCTGGAACGCCAGCGCAGCCGGCGCGCCATGATCTGTCTGTTTCTGGCGATACTGGAATTGGTGAAGCGCCAGGCGGTGGTGCTGACGCAGCAGGAAGCGTTCGGCGACATTGGTCTGCGGCGGCACGCGAACTTCAACGAGGCGCTGGCCGGCGGCGAAGCGCTTGAATCCATCGAACAGGAATACAGCTAGGACGGAATGGAACCAGAGGAGAAGGAAACGGCCGCTCCCGCGGGGGAGCGGGAGAACGAACACATGCCCGAGCCGCCCGCCGGGACCGCTCAGGCAAGCGACGACGAAACGGCCCTGGCGCACCAGGCCGAGGCGGCCGCGGAGACCAGCGCGGTCGAGCCGGCTGCACCACCCCTCGCGTTGGCCACGCACGACACCAGCGCCGTAGCACCCGCCCCGTCGCCACTGGGCTTGGCCACGCATGACACCGTCGCCGCACCTGTCGCGCCGCACCTCGCGTTGGCAACGCACGACACCGTCGCCGCGCCGGCCGCGCCACACCTCGCGTTGGCCACGCATGACACCGTCGCCGGACCTGCGTCGCCGCACCTCGCCTTCGCCACGCATGACACTGTCGCCGCACCGGTCGCGCCGCACCTCGCATTGGCCACGCATGACACTGTGGCCGCGCCTGCTGCGCCGCACGTCGCGTTGGCCACGCACGACACCGTGGCCGCACCTGCTGCACCGCACCTCGCATTGGCCACGCACGACACCGTCGCAGCGCCGGCCGCGCCGCATCTCGCCTTCGCTACGCACGACACGGCTGCCGCCGCTGCGCCGCACCTCGTTTCGGCTACGCAGGAAATCGCTGCGCCGCACGTCGCTTTGGCGGCGCATGAGACCGGCGTGGATCGGACGGAGGAGGTTGGCGGGGGCGAGGAGAGGGCGGAGGAGCCGCAGCCGCATGAGGCCGGGGCGGTTGAGGAGGCGGGCGCAGGCGAGGGGGACGAGGAGGTTTATTCGGCGGAGCTGCTGGTGGAGGACCGCGCCGGGGGGACCGAGGAGAGGCGGGCGAAACTGAAGGCGGTGATCGAGGCGGTGATTTACATCACCGACGAGCCGCTGTCGGCGCAGCAGATCGCCGCGGCCACCGAGCAGCCGGTGGAGCAGGTGCTCGAAGTGCTGGATGAGCTGGCGGCGGACTACCAGCGGACCGAGCGCGGGCTGACGATCCGGGAGCTGGCCGGCGGCTACAAGATGGGCACCAAGCCGGAACACCACGAGGCGATCCGGCGGTTCGTGAAAAACCTGAAGCCGCCGTTGAAGCTGTCGCTGGCGGCGCTGGAGACGCTGGCGGTGATCGCTTACAAACAGCCGGTGACGGCGCCGGAGATCATGGAGATCCGCGGCGTGCAGGGGGCGGGCGTGCTGAAGACGCTGATCGAGCGGAAGCTGATCGCGCCGGCGGGGCGCAAGGCGGTGGTGGGCAAGCCGATCATGTACAAAACGACGCGGGAGTTTCTGATCCAGTTCGGGCTGAAGGACCTGGCCGAGCTGCCGACGCTGAAGGAATTCGAAGAGCTGGGGCGGCTGGCGCTGAACGACGCCGAGCCGGCTACCGGGCCGGACTCCGGGCCGGATTCCGGGCCGGCGGAATAGGGGAAACGATTGGCGCAAGAACGGCTGCAGAAGATCCTGGCGCACGCGGGCATTGCGAGCCGGCGGCACGCCGAGGAGATGATCGTCGCCGGGCGGGTGAAGGTGAACGGGGCGGTGGTGACGGAGCTGGGTACGAAGGCGGACCCGGACGAGGACCACATCAAGGTGGACGGGAAGCTGCTGAAGGCGGCCGAGCGGCCGGTGTACGTGGCGCTGCACAAACCGAAGAACTGCGTGACGACGGTGAGCGACCCGGAAGGGCGGGAGACGGTGATGAAGTTCGTGCGCGGGGTGAAGGCGCGGGTGTATCCGGTGGGACGGCTCGACTACGCCAGCGAGGGCCTGCTGCTGATGACCAACGACGGGGAGTTCGCCAACCGGGTGACATCGGCGGCGCGGCATGTGGTGAAGGTGTACCGGGTGAAGGTGAACGGGGCGCTGACGGCGGAGCAGGAAGAGCAGTTCCGGCGGGGGGTGGTGATCGAGAGGAAGCGGACTGCGCCGGCGGGGTTGAAGCTGGTGAAGCAGGCCGACAATCCGTGGTACGAAGTGCAGCTCACCGAGGGGCGGCAGAACCAGATCCGGCTGATGTTCAAACATTTCGGGCGGATGGTGGAGAAGCTGAAGCGGGTGAAGATCGGGTTTCTCGAATTGGGCTCGATTCCGCCGGGCGAGTACCGGCACCTGACGCCGGCAGAAGTGGCGAAGTTCCGGCGCGTGCTCGGCCTCGATAAAGACTGAGGCCGCGCCGGAGAGGGTCACAACCAGTATTCCCAGCGGTGGGTTGCCAGGACGTAGCCGGCGAGGCAGGCGTTGGTGACCGCGTGGAAGAGGATGCAGTCGCCGAGCGAGCGGGTGCGGACCATCCACCAGTTGAAGGCGATGCCGGCGAGCAGGCCGACGTCCCAGAAGGGGCCGTGCTCGAGGCTGAAGATGACGGCGGTGACCCAGAACGATGTGTGCGAGAACGCGCCGAGGGGGACGCTCTCGAAATCCGGCGAGATGAGCCAGCGCATGAGCCAGCCGCGCCAGAACAGCTCTTCAATGATGGGGACGAAGAAGATGGAGCGGAGGACGCGGAAGACGAGGACCCAGGGATCGGAGCGCGAGGCGGCGGGCAGCGAGCTGTGGAGGGTGCCGGTGAGCTGGTTTTGAAAGAGCCAGAACTCGCGGTAATGAGGGATGAGGACGTCGGGGGCGATCCAGAGCAGGAAGAGGAGGACGCCGGCAAGCGCGCTGGGGACGAGGAGGCGCGCCTTGAATTGAATGACGCCGCGGGAGAAAAACCAGAGGACGAGCGAGAGGATGACGATGCGGACGGGGGCGTCGACGGGGGCGGGGAGGAGGGGACCGAGGAGGAGGAGGAGGAGGAAGGTGACGAAGGGGACGACGTAGGGGGCGCCCGGGCCGAGGCGGCGAAGGGCGGCGGTCACGCGGGGGTCCCGGCGAGAGGGCGCGCGCGGCGGCGCGGAGAGTTCCGATGGGCGGCGAAGGTCATGAGCGGGAGAGGCGCCGGCGTCAGCTTACCTTGGCCATGAGCTCCTTGATGCGCCGCTGTTGATCGACGTTGGGCTTGTTTTCGGATGCGGCGGCGAGTTCTTTTTTGGCCGAGGCTTTGTCCCCCTTCTGGAGGAGGGCCATGGCCAAGTGGATGCGGTAGGTTGGGTTGGAGGGGCTCTTGGCGACGAGGTCGCGGAGGATGGAGAGGCCCTCGTCGGTGAGGCCTTTGCGGGTATAGATGAAGGCCAGGGTGTCTTTAATGTTGAGGTCTTCCGGGGCCTGCTGGGCGGCGCGCTGGGCGAGGGTGAGGGCCTGGTCGAGATCGGAGCCGGCGTCGGCTTTCATGTAGGCAAGGTTATTGAGGGCGACGGGCTGGTCGGGCTGGATCTTGAGGACGGCCTCATACTGCTGGCGGGCTTCATCGAGGCGGCCCATGCCTTCATAGATGATGCCGAGGCGGAGGATGGGGAAGGGATCGTTGGGAGCGATCTGGTGGGCTTTTTCAAAGGCGGCGACGCCCTGGGCGCCATCGCCGGCGCGGAGGCAGGTTTCGGCGTAGCGGACGTAGAGGTCCTCGTTGGCGGGGGTGGCGGCGAGGAGTTTTTTGAAATCGCGGATGGCGTCGTCGTACTGGCCCGCCTGGGCTTCGGTGTTGGCGAGCATGAAGAGGAAGAAGTTGGGGTTGTTGCTCTTCTTCATTTCGGTCTGGATGATCTGGATGGACTCGGAGTACTTGCGCTGTTTGTTTTTCGAGTCGATGAGGCCGAGGATGCCGCGGGCATCGCCGGCCTGGGAGAGTGCGAGGAACTGCTGGTCGGCGAGGTCGTATTTGCCGTCGAGGTAATTGACCATGGCGAGTTGATAGGCGGCATTGCGATCGTTGGGACGCGCTTTGAGAACCTGGGCAAGATCGGCGCGGGCGTCGTCGTATTTGTGGAGGTTCATTTCCGCGCTGCTGCGGAGCATGTAGGCGGCGAGGTTGTTGGGCTCGGCGGAGATGACGTCGGAGATGGTCTGGGAGGCGCGGACGGCGTCGCCGCGGTAAATGTAGACCTGGGCGAGGGCGAGGGAAGCGGGGCTGAAGCGGATGCCGGCTTTGTCGCGGGCGAGCTGGATGGATTGTTCGAGCTGGAGGCGGGCCTGGTCGAGATCGGCGAGGAGGTTGGTTTTATCGGCGATGGCGCGCTCGGCTTCATATTTGGCGAGGTAGGCGCGGCCGAGGTTGAAGCGGATTTCGTGGACGTTGGGGGCGTCGGGGTTGCGGGTGAGGACGCCCTGGAGGTCGGCGATGGCGCCGCGGATATCCTCGGCGTTGCCGGTGCGGAGGCGGAGGGAGGCGCGCATGGCGATGGCCTCGGGGTCCTTGGGATCCTGCTTGATGATGTCGTCGACGAGCTTGGAGGCGTCGGAGTATTTGCCCTGGGCGACCAGGACCTGGGCTTCGCGGCGGCGGAAGGCGGAGCGCTTGGCGGGCTGGGCCTGCTCGCCCTTTTTGTACTCGGCCATGGCGAGGTCGGGGAGGGAGGCGCGGAAATAGAAGTCGCCGGCGATGGTGAAGGCGTCGGGGATGGTTTGGACCTGGCTGGTGAGGCGGTCGATGACGGCGGTCATCTTGTCGCGCTGGTTGGTGGAGAAGTAGAAGGCGGCGAGCTCGGCCTGATCGCCGCCGTTGTTGGGATCGCTGGCGACCTTATCCTTGAGGATCGATTCGGCCTCGCCCTGGCGGTTGGTGCGCATGTAGAGCGAGTAAAGAAAATCGTAGATGGGGCCGAAGGATTTGTTGGAAGCGACGACTTGTTTGGCCAGCGTTTCGGCTTCCGGGATCTGCTGGTTGGCGACGAGGGTTTGGCAGAGGGCGAGGGTGAGGTCGGGCTGGCCGGGCTTGATCTGGCGGGCGGCCTGGAACTGTTTGATGGCTTCGGGGAGGTTGTGATCGGCGAGGGCGACGAAGGCCTGGAGGCGGAGGCCGTCATAAGATTTGGGATCGCGTTTGAGGAGGGTAGTGGCGATCATGCGGACTTCGTCGAGCTCCTCTTTGCGTTTCGGGGGGTTCTGGATGTAGCTGGCGAAATAGAGATCGGCGAGTTTGGCCGAGGCGTCGGCATTGGAAGGATCGAGCTGGACGGCGCGCTGGAGCGAGCGGGCGGCCTCGGAGAACTGGCGCTCCTTGAGATCGACGAGGGCGAGGCGGTAGTAGGCTTCGGAGTTTTTGAGATCCTTCTGCAGAGCGCGGCGGTACATGATGGAGGCTTCTTTGTACTTTTCGCGGGTGAAATACTTGTTGCCGGTTTCGACGTACTTTCTGCTGGCGGCCTTGGGGTCGAGGTTGCAGGCGGCGAGCACGAGGAGGGAAACGGCAAGCAGCGGCCGGGCCGCGCGGAAAGTACAAATGCCCATATCTAACATGATAAGACTCCGGAGGTTGTCAGCAGTCGCCTGAGGGCCATGATTTTTACCTTAAGGCGGCCAATAGGGCTCCGGTCTGGCGAAGGAGGTTCATGCGGGCGAGCTCGAGCTGGCTGTCGGAGGTATAGAAGGTGCTCCATTTTTCCTGTTCGGCGACGCGGGCGAGATCGACCTGCTGGGTGGTGGCGCGGCCTTCGTCCATCTGGGAGAGGAGGAGGGAGAGCTGGTCGCGGGCGACTTCGAGGTCGAGTTTGGCGAGGGCGCGGGCCGAGTCGAGGGTCTTCATGTCCTGGAAAGAGCGGCGGGCTTCGAGGGAGACGCGGTCGCGCTCGAGGTAGACCTGCTGGCGGATGCGGCGGACATCGTCTTCGGCCTGGGCGGCCTGGGCGGAGGCGGCGGAGCCGACCAGGAGGGGAACGGTGACATCGACGCCGAGCTGGAAGTTATTGCGCTGGAAATTGCCGACGAAGTAGCCCTCGTAGGTGCTTTTGAGGAAGAGGGCGTATTGGGCGACGAGGTTGACCTGAGGGAGGCGGGTGGCGCGCTGGGAGCGGATTTCGAGGGACTTGGCGGCGAGCTGGGATTCGAGGGATTTGATGGAGCGGCTGGAGGAGAGGGCTGCCTGGGCGGCGGCGTCCTCGGAGGCGGGCTGGGATTGTTCGAGGGAGGAGGCGAGGGTGTCGTCGTCGGCGATGGTTTGGACGCGGTCGCCGGGGGGGAAGCCTAGGATCATGGCGAGGGAGCCCTGGTAGTACTCCTGATCGGAGGTGAGGACCTGAAGGCGCTGGCGTGCGCGGGCGAGGTCGACGTCGGCGCGGCGGCCGGAGAGGGGGAGTTCGCGGCCCTCCTGGACGCGGGCGGTGACGATATCGCGGACGCGCTGGAGGCTTTCGATTTCGTGATTGGCGAGTTCGATGCCGCGGGTTGCGTCCTGGGCGTCGAGGAAGAGGCCGGCGGTGCGGTAGACGATGTCGTCGGTTTTGGACTGGGCGTCGAAGCCGGTGCCGCGGGCTTTTTCACGGGCCTGAGCGAGTTGATAGCTGTAGGAGCGGTTATAGATCGCCATGTCGGTTTTGACCTGGAGGATAGAGGGGGCCGAACCTTCGATGGTGTTGGGGTAGCCGTAGGTGTAGGCGAGGCCGCTGCCGGCGTAGACCTTGGGGATGAAGGGATCGCGGGCGACGCGGACGCCGAGCTGGGCCTTTTCCTGATCGAGGCGGGCGATGACGACCTCGGGGCTCTGGCGGAGGGCGAGAGCGACGGCCTGTTTCAGGGTCAGGGAATGCACCTCGGCGCCGGGGAGGGCGGCGGCCATTAATAGAGATAGGAGGAGGGGCTTCATCACCATTCCAGGGTAAACGTTTCGTGGCGGGGCGCAAGAGGGAATGGGCCGGCGGGGGGATTTGTGACGGAACAGGGGTAAAAAACGC
>DAIDHC010000186.1 GCA_027452065.1 Bryobacterales bacterium | reverse complement strand
GGGGGACGATGAGGCCAAAGGCGATGGCGAGGGCGATGGAGAGATAGAGAAGAGCGCGATGGGCGGCGAGAGTGCCGGAGGTGAGTCCGAACCAGTTGGCGGCGAGGACGAGGACGAGCGTGGTGAGGAGGGCGGCGGCGGCGGCCATGGCCAAGCCGCGCGACCAGGCAAACCAGCGGAGGCGCTTCTCCAAACGGGCGAGGTAGGCGTTGAGTAAATCGAGCGGGCTCACGCACCCTCCTTTTTCCATAAGTATCGAACACTAACGACCGACTCGGCGAGGGCGGCCAGGAGAGCGAGGAAGAGGAGGTAGAGGCCGACGGGGCGGGGACGGTGTCCGTTTTCGCCGCCGGCGGGCGCCGAAGGGGCGGGAGACGAGGCGCCGGCGGCGGTCCAGAGGGCGAGGGTTTCGGCGGGAACGGGGGTGAGGTCGGACTCGCGGCGGTCGGGATGGACGGCGATCAGGCTATTGCGGCCGGCCGGGGCGTGGATTTCGTAGAAGCCGGCGGCGTCGAGGGTGACGGATTTCGCCGAGGCGGCTTCGGCAAGCGAGAGAACGCGCTTGCCGTCGGGACCGGAGACGTCGATGGCGGCGCCGGAATCGCCTTCGCGATGGAGATCGAAGACGGCGCCAGCGGTGAGATCGCGCGGGCCTTCACCGGCGGCGCCGAGGTAGCGGGCGGTTTGTTGAACGAAGGGGACGAAGGAGGGGTGAAGAGGAAAGTCGTTGGCGACGTTGTCGAGGGTGGAGGCGAAGGTGAGGATTTTTCCGGAGCCGAGCGATTGTTCGAGGAGCAGGGGGGTCTGGTCGGCGAGGCGGGCGAGGACGCGGGCGGGGCCGGGATCGACGGCGATGGAGGAGTAGAACTTGACCTCGGAGAGAGCGAGGCCGCGGAGTGACGGGTGGGCGGAATCGGAGATGACAGCGGACTGTGACGCATCGCCGCGCGGGGGTTGGTCCTCGCCGCGGACGGTGTAACCGGCGAGCGGCGTTGGGCCGGCGTTGAGAGCGAAGGGACCGAGGGCGACGAGGACGCCGCGGCCGAGGCGGAGGAAGGAACGGAGGGAGCGATCGAGGGAGGGAGAAATGCGGCCGGGGTCGGAGAGGACGACGAAGGCGAAGGGCGAGAGGTCGAGGCCGGCGGCTTGATCGAGCGAACGGGCTTCGAGCGAGAAGCCGGAGGCGCCGGAGGCTTCGAGGGCGGTGCGGTAGAAGAGAGCGGGGCGGGAGCGGTTGCCGGAATAGAGCAGAAGAGCGGGGCGGGGCTCGGAGCGTTCGACGGCGAAGGGGAAGGCGTTGTCGGCGGGGAGGAGATCGGACGCGGTGAGGCGGACCTCGCCGCGGTGGAAGCCGTAGGGGGTGTCAAGAGATTGGAACTCGACGGTGGCGCGGCCGTTGGCGGGGACGGCGACGGTTTTGGACTCGAGCACACGGCCATCGAGAACAAGGGAGACGGGCAGCGAGGAAGCGGGCGTGTTGAAGCCGGCGACGGTGGCGGTGACGCGTTTTTTTCCGGCGTCGAAGATCTGGAGCGGGGCGTTGACGGACTCGACGGTCCAGTTGGGGCCGGAGGCGGCGATGGGGGAAGCGGTGAGGCGGACGCCGGGAGGGAGCGTGAGATCGGCGAAGGAGGGAGGCATGGCGGTGCGTTGAAAATCGCTGAAGAGGCGGACGTCGAGGGGACGGTGCTGGGTGGACTCGATGCCGCGGAGGGCGCGTGCGAGTGCGCCGAAGGAGGTGTTGAGATCGGTGGGTTGGATGGAGGCGATGGCGGCGTTGAGAGGGGAGCGATCGGTGGTGGGGCCGGCGAGGACGGAGACGGCGGCATCGAGGGCGAGCACTTCGGCGGGGCCGCCGGAGGGCCAGGCGGACAGAGCGCGGCGGGCGAGGGCGCGGGCCTGGTCGAGATGATCGGCGGAGCGCATGCTGAAAGAACGGTCGAGGACGAGGACGAGAACGGGGCCGGAGGAAGAGGAGTGGAAAGAGACGAGGAAATAAGGATTGGCGAAGGCAAGGGCGAGCAGGCAGAGCAGGACGAGGCGGAGGGCGAGCAGGAGGAGATAGCGAAGGCGGCGGTGGAGGACGGAGCTTTGGGTGCGGGGCTCGAAGAACATGAGCGAGCTGAAGGGGCGGGGCTCCTGGCGATGGCGGCGGAGGAGATGGAGCCAGAGAGGGAGAGCGGCGGCGGCGAGGCCGGCGAGGAACCAGGGAGCGAGAAAGCCCACCTACTGCCTCCCCTGGCGAACGGCGATGTATTCGCGGAGAGCGGCGTCGAGCGGGCGGTCGGTGGGGAGGAGGAAGTACTCGGCGCCGGCGGCGCGGGCGCGGGCGCGGAGATCGTCGATGTGGGCGGAGATGCGCTGGCGATATTCGCGGCCGGCGTATTCGGGCGCGACTTCGATGGCGGCGCCGGTCTCCATGTCGCGGAGGAGGACGGAGCTCTTGAGGGCGGGATCGAGCTCGCGGGGATCGAGGACGTGGAACAGGACGAGGTCGTTGCCGCGGAAGCGGAGGGGCTCGACGGAGCGGATGATGGTTTCGGGCTGGTCGTAGAAATCGGAGATGACGACGGCGATGCCGCGGCGCGAGAGGGCTTTCTGGAAATGGAGGAAAGGAGCGTGGAAGGCGGTGGAGCGGCCGGCCGAGGAGCGGGAGACGGCGTGGAGGATGCGGGCAAGCTGACCCTGGCGGGTGGAAGGGGCGACGTAATCGCGGACTTCCTCATCGAAGACGATGAGGCCGGCGGCGTCGCGCTGGCGATGGGCGATATAGGCGAGAGAGGAGGCGAGGAAGCGGGCGTAATCGAGCTTGGAGACAGCGCCGGAGGCGTAGCCCATGCTGGCGCTGGCATCGAGCAGGATAGTGATCTGGGTGTTGGTTTCGCCGCGGAAGCGTTTGAGATAGAGGCGGCCGGAGCGGGCGAAGACGTTCCAGTCGATGTGACGGAGGTCGTCGCCGGGGCTGTAGGCGCGGTATTCGGCGAACTCCTGGCTAAAGCCGAAATCGGGGCTGCGGTGAAGGCCGGCGATGAAGCCGTCGACAACGGTGCGGGCGACCAGATCGAGGCTGGCGAGGCCCATGAGGATGGCGGGATCGAGGAAGCGCTGGAGAGGATGAGTGCTGGAGGCGGGCATGGAATGCGATCCCGGAGAGCGGATTATTTGGGCTCCGGCTTGGCTTCGAGGAGCATGCGGAGGATGTCGTCGGAAGCGAGGCGGTCGGACTCGGCCTGGAAATTGACCAGGACGCGGTGGCGGAGGACGGGCAGAGTGAGGGCGCGAACATCGGCGTAGGAGACGTGGTAACGGCCGTGCATGAGGGCGCGGGCCTTGGCGGCGAGGACGAGGAACTGGGCGGCGCGGACGCTGGCTCCGAAGTTGACGTACTTGCGGACGAAATCGGGCGCGGAGGGTTCGACGGGGCGGGTGCAGCGGACCAGATCGACGGCGTGGCGGGCGACGCTTTCGGCGATGGGGACCATGCGGACGAGGCGCTGGAACTCGAGGATGTCGGCGGTGCCGGTGACGGTGGAGGCGGAGGGGAGATCGGGGTGGGTGGTGAGATCGATGACCTTGAGCTCGTCGTCGGCGGAGAGATAGTCGAGGACGGTGTTGAACAGGAAGCGGTCGAGCTGGGCTTCGGGAAGCGGATAGGTGCCTTCGAGCTCGATGGGGTTCTGGGTGGCGAGGACGAAGAAGGGGGCTTCAATGCGGTACTGGCGGCCGCGGACGGTGCAGGAGAGCTCCTGCATGGCTTCGAGGAGGGCGGACTGGGTTTTGGGCGGGGTGCGGTTGATCTCGTCGGCGAGCAGGATATTAGTGAAGATGGGGCCGGGGACGAAGGTCCAGGTGCGGCGGCCTGTTGCGGGGTCCTCCTCGATGATGTCGGTGCCGGTGATGTCGGAGGGCATGAGGTCCGGGGTGAACTGAATGCGCTTGAACTGGAAGCCGAGAGTCTGGGCGATGGTGCGGACGAGGAGGGTTTTGGCAGTGCCGGGGAGGCCGGTGATGAGGCAATGGCCGCCGACGAAGAGAGCGATCAGGACGTGATCGAGAACCTCTTCCTGGCCGACGATGACACGGCGGACCTCGCGGAGGATGCCGGCGTGGATTTCCTGGAAGCGCGCGACCTGAGCCTGAAGGTCGGCGGAATCGGGCATGGGTGTGGTGGTGGCCATATCAGTGAGTCAACTCCAGTAGAAGTTTTTGAGCGGGCTTGAAATCGGGAGCGGCCTCGAGGGCAAGCAGGACCTGATCGCGGGCTTCGGAGGAGCGGTGGGCCTGCTGGAGGGCGCGGGCGAGCTCGTAGTGGGAGCCGGCCTGGTCGAGGGGGTGAAGGGCGAGGAGAGCCTGGAATTCGCGGATGGCGGAGGGGCTATCGGCGCGGGCGAGATAAAGGGAGCCGAGGCGGCGATGGAGGTCCTCGTCCTCGGGATAGATGTAGTTGAGGCGGTCGAGGGCGTCGATGGCCTTTTCGGGATGGCCGGCTTCCTCTTCGAGCGTGGCAAGTTGCTTGAGAGTGGCCGGGCTGCGGCCGCCGATGCGGGCATAGGCCTCGAGCTGGGCGATGGCGGCGGGCTTGTCAGCTTTGGCGAGATAGGCGGTGGCGAGCATTTCGTACACGCTGTCCGTCTCGACGTAGTCGGAATAAAAATCGCGGATGGCGAGGCCGCGGGCGATGGCGGCGTCGTAGCTGTGGGCGGCGAGGAGAGCGGCCATTTCGCGAACGCCCTTTTTCCAGTCGTCGAAGTGAGCGACGGGGGCGGCGGTGCGTTCGGAGAGCCAGGAGAGGAAGCGGCGGTCGAACTCGGCGGGCTCGATGCCGAGGACGGTGCGGATGACATCGGGGGTGGCCATGCGTTGGCCGAAGGGAGGGATCATGGCGACGAGTTTGGAGTAGCTCCAGCGGGTGGCGATGAACTCGCAGATCTGGCCGGCCTCGAAATAGGAGACGGCGACCTGGGCGGGATATTCGGGGCGGAGGAAGCCGCGGTCGAGCTCGGCGACGGGGAGGAGCTTCTTGCCGCGGATGGCGGCGATGTCGTCGGGGGCGAGGCGGTCGCCCCAGCCGGGCGAGGCGATGCTCTCCTCATAGACGGCGAGACCTTCGGTGAACCAGCGGGGGACGAGGTGATGGGTTTCGGTGAGTACGTAGACGTGGCTCATCTCGTGCCAGAGGGTGCTGGCCCAATGAAACTGGCCGGGCGGGCGGCCGGAGGGGCTGTCCATGGCGACGACGGTGCCGAAGGTGACGCCGAGGGCGCCGAGGCCGGGCATGCCGGTGGTGCGGACGGCGAAGTCCTCGTGATTGGGGTAGACCTCGACGCGCACGCTCGAGTTGAGCTTGAAGCCGTACTTGGCTTCATAGGCGCGCATGGCGCGGTTGGCGATGAGAGCGAAGTAGGGGCGGAGGAGATCGGATTCCTTGGGATCGAGGACCAGAGAGGCGCCTCCGTCCTGGGCGGTGACGAAGGATTTGAGGCTGTCAAGGAGGCGGAGGGAGTTAACGGTTTCGTTGTCGCGGAGGCCGTTGGTGTAGCTGAGCTCGAGCTGGGCGCGGGCTTCCTCGTCGCGGCCAATGCGCATGAGGTTGATGCCCAACTGGGAGTGCGCGGACCAGAGGCGGGGATCGAGAGCGATGGCCTTCTCGTAGAGGCGGATGCCCTCGGCGTAGCGGCGGTTGAGAACGAAGAAGTGGGCGGCGACGGCGTAGCCCTGGCCGTAGACGGAATTGATACCGAGGAGGCGGTCGATCCAGGGCGAGGGAGGAATGGAGTTGAGCAGATCGGCTTTGAGCCAGTCGATGGAGGCGTGGACGGCGAGGGCGTCGAGGGCGTCGGGGGAGATGGCGAGGGCCTGATCGGCGGCTTGGGCGGCACCGGCGGAGTCGCCGTCTTCGAGCAGAAGAGAAGCAAGGAGCTCGCGGGCTTCGACGAGCTTGGGGTCGAGCGAGACGGCCTTGCGGGCGAGCTCGACGGCGTGAGGGTCGAAGGCGGCGGCGGCGACGAGGGCGAGGCCGACGCAGGCATCGGCGTTGTTGGGGTCGCGCTGGAGGGCTTCTTCAAAGAGGGCGGAGGCGTCGGAGGGATTGAAGCGATCGAGAAGAAGGCGGCCCCAGCGGACGCGGAGCTCGGCGGAGCCGGGGTGACGGGCGACGGCGGCACGGAACAGATCGTTGGCCTGCTGGTAGCGTTCGAGACCCCATTCGCCTTCGGCGGCGAGGGAAGGTTCGGAGGAGCTGGCGAGGCCGGCGAAACACTCGCGCGCCCCGGCGAGGCGGCCATGGCGGCGGAGGGTGCGGCAGTCATCGAGCGTGGCCGCGGGGGCAGCGGCGGCGAGGCAGAGAGCGGCGGCGAGCAGGCGAAGGGGCGTCATTTGTCCAACTCCGCCTGGGTTTTGGCCAGCTCGACCAGAAGAGCGGCGAGCTGGCTGCGGTATTCGTTTTCCGGGAGCGCGGCCTTACGGTACTTGAGAGCGTCGATGCGATTTTCCAGGTCCTGCTTTCGCTTGAGAAGAGCGGCGCGGGCGGGATCGGAGGAGCGGGCATCACCGGCATTGCGGGCGAGCAGGGTGAATTGCGAGGCGGCGAGGCCCTGGCCGGACTCGGGCGAGGGCTTGGCGACGGCTTCGCCGCGGCCGGAGTCCTGGAGCTGGCTGTGCTCGGTGGCGAGGCGTTTTTCGGTTTCGTAGAACCGGGTGGTTTTGTCCTGGGCGTAGCGGAAGGCTTCGAGGGCGGAGAGGGCGTCGTTCTTGTCGGTGTCGGCTGTTGGATCGCGAAGGGCGTCGAGCCAGTAGCGGGGGAAGACGGTGGCGTTCTTTTCATTGCCATTGCGGGTTGCGGTGATGACGATGCGGCCGGGGCGGGCGAGGGCGGGAAGGCTGGCGCCGCTCGAGCTGGTCATATTGACGATGAGCTGGCGCTGGGCGGGAATGCGATTGAGCCAGGCGGCGAGGTCGGTGGCGGTGAGGTCGGGGCCGGGGAGGTTCATCTTGTACTCGAGGCCGTCGAAGCTGCCGTGGCCGATGAGCATGACGACGAGGCGGTCGTCGGGTTTGCACTGGCGGGCGAGGGAGGAGAGAGTTTCCTGGAGACGGGCTTTGGTGGCTGTTGGGCCGGAGAGTGTTGCGATCTGGGCGGAGGGGTCGGCCGCGCGAAGCGATTTGTCGATATCGGCGGCCCAGGCGCGGAAGGTTTTTTCGTAGTCGGGATCGCCGCCGAGGCCGGCGACGGTGACGTAGAACGTCGCGGCGCGGAGCGAGGCCGCGAAGAGAGAGATGAGAAGTGCGGCTCTCATACGAAGCCCCAGCGGCGGCGGAGAAGCCACTCCGTGGAACGCAGCAGGAGGGCCAGCAGGAGGAAGGCCGGCATGTTCCAAAGGTCTCGCGTTTCGTGCTGGCTAATGCCGGCGCTGGAGAGCGAGATTTCGGAGGGGAGCTGGCCGGTGTCGTTGGGGCGGAAGTAGCGCCCGCCGGTTTGGGAGGCGAGTTGGTCGAGCAGGTCGCGGTTCTGCTCCTGGTGGAAGTTTTCGGCGGTTCCGTCTTCGCGGCGGAAGGTGGCGACGGAGCGGCCGAGCTCGGTATTGGAGCGAGTGGCGACGATTTCGGCGGCGTAGGAGCCGGGCTGGGGGACCGAAGCCGAGCCGGTGTAGACACCGGGCTGGCGGGGATCGGGGCGAAGCGGGACCGGGGGCAGGGTGGAGCCGCCCTGGCTGAGGCGGGCTTCGACCTGGGCGTCGGCGGCAGGAAGGTAGGTGGCGTCGCGGACGTCGGCGCGAAGCTCGACGGTGGCGGCGTCCTGGACGATGGGCTCGGGCGTGGAGGCGGCGACGTGAGACGGAGTGAGGCCGGAGAGCCAGCGGAGGAGCTGGCGCCAGAAGGTTTCGTGGCTCATGTCGGCGAGAGGCTGGAGCATCTGCCAGCGCCAGCTTCCGGCGGTGGCGAAGACGGCGGTGCGGCCGCGGCCGTAGTTTTCGGTGACCAGGAGCGGGAGTTTGGCGCCGCCGGCGGTCATGGAGGCGAGAAGGAGGGCGCCGGGCTTGGGAGTGCCGGCGTCCTGATAATTGGCGAGGTAGGGGAGTTTTTTCCAACGCTCGACGTTGGCGCGCGGGTCGTCCTCGATGCGGCAGATGAGGCTTTCGCGGCCGGCGGGAGTGAGCGCGGCGTAGGCGGGCTCGCGGACGAAGGTGCCGGTGCGGCGGGGGAGCTCGACGGGAAGAAGTTCGGGAAAGGGCTCGGCCTGGTAGCCGCCATCGGCGAGGGCGAAGCGTCCGCCGAGGAAGAGCAGTCCCCCGCCCCGGCGGTCGACGAACTCGCGGATGAGATCGCGCTGGGTGGTGGTGAAGTAGCCGGCCTCGACGCTGCCGAGGATGATGGCCTGATAGTCGAACAGATCCTCGACTTTTGACGGGAAGCCGTCTTCGAGCTCTTTGGGATTGGAAACTCCCTGGCGGTAGATCTTGTTCTGGGTCGTGCGGAGCATGGAGACGATCTGGAGGCTCTTGTCGTCCTCGACGGCGCGGCGGAGGAACTTGAATTCCCAGCGGGGCTCGCCTTCGACATAGAGGATACGACGCGGGGAGCCATCGATGAAGACGGCGCGGGTGAGGCGGTTGTTGGCGGAGTTGGATTCACCGGGCAGAGGCGCGAGGCTGACGTCGATGTTGGAGACGCCGGCGGGGCCGGCATTGAAGAGAATGCGCTCGGTTTGCGTTTTGCCTTCCGGGCCGAGAACGACGTTGGACTGGGCGAGGACGGCGCCGTCTTTGCGGACGGTGAGACGGGCGGACTGGCCGGAGAAGCCCGACTGGCGAATGGCGGCGACGGCCTCGACGCGGGAGCCGGCGAGCATTCGGGGCGGGAGATCGAGACCGGAGAGCTCGACATCGTGAACGATGGCGGTTGAGCCGAAGCCGATGGTGTGGATGGGAACCCGATGCTGGCGGAGAGCGGTGATGGCGGGCAGGCCGATGCCGCCGGTGTTGTCGGCGCCGTCGCTGAGCAGGATGACGGCGCCGAGGGGAAGGGTGGCGGATTCGTCGAGCAGGCGCTGGAGGCCGGCGCCGATGCGGGTGGCCGGGGCGCCGGGCTTGAGATCGTCGAGAGAGGCGAGGCGCGTGAGGCCGCCGTCGAGCTGAAAGAGGCGGACCTGGAAACGGCGCTCGAGGGAGGCGAGGAGGCCGCCGCGCAGCAGGGAGAGCATGCGCTCGCGCCGGGGAGAGCCGTCGTCGGCGAGGTCCATGCTGCGGCTGCCATCGAGGACAACGGCGACGATGTTTTGCTGAGGGGCGAGGGTGGAGAGGCTGAGCGCGGGCTGCCAGAGGAGCAAGAGCAGGAGGACGGCGAGGGAGCTTTGGAGAAGCCAGATGGTGAGGGCCTGGCCGGCGCGAACTGGCGAACCGGCGGCGGCGCGGCGGCGCCAGTTCAGCCACGCCAAGGCACCGGCGGCTGCGGCGATGGCGAGCGCCAGCGACCAGAGGGGCCAGGAGGCGAGGAAGACGAGGCTTCCTTTGCGAAACACCGGGAGCGGGTACTTGAAGAAGAATTCAAACATCACGCGGGGGGCTCGACCGGGCGATCCTCAATGGGTCATCGCGTAGACCACGTAATTGGCCGCGATTCGGAAGCCGAGAGCGGAATATTTTTCAGGATATTTCGGATTGTCGGCATGTTCCCAGGAATCGCCGAGGTCCATGTTATGGCAGATGGCGACCATGATGCGGCCCTTGTCATCGTAGATACCGCGCCAGCGCGGTTCAAAGCCATCGTGCTCGTAGGTGCGTCCGGTCTCCAGGAACTGCGCTCCGGGGACCTGATAGCGGCTGTCGAGATCGTAGATCACGTGGAAGATCGGGTCGTCATTGGGGATTTCGACGATGGGGCGGTCGGGGAAAACGCGCCGCATGCTGTTGGTGAAAATCTCCCATTCGCGCGTGCCGTGAAAATCGTCGCACATGAAGAAGCCGCCGCGGAGGAGGAAGTCGCGCATTTTGCGGCATTGGTCATCGGTGAGGTTCCAGTAGCCGACTTCGACTCCGTAGAGCCAGGGCCAGTTGTAAACGTCGTCGCCGTCGTCGAGGCTGACGGGCTGTTCGACCGAGCGGACGGAGATGCGCGTGAGGCGGCGGAGGGCCTGGGAAAGATGGCGGTCCGAGCGGGGGTAATCCATGGTCCAGCGAGGATAGCCGACGACGGCGGGATAAATGAGGCGGGCAAAGACCCACTCGGTGCGCTCCTGGTAGTCGGGCGGGAGGGGGAAGTTGGTGTACTCGACGCCTGGGTAGACGCGAAAGGGTTTCTGGTAGGCGTAAAGCGAGGCGAGCAAAGCGGAAGAAGCTACTGCCGCGAAGAGGACCCGGCGGAGGTGCATCGTGTCAGAGACCAGCTTTGCCACCAGAGTAACAAACTCTCCTTGACGCTTGGACGCGCAGCACGGTTCTCCGTTACGGCTGAAGCGGGCATACAATAGGGCGACAGGAGACCAAGTACAGTGTCGAGAATTCCGGCGATCTGGTTGATGGCCGCCTTGCCGGCCTGGGCGGCGGGGCCGACGTTTACGAAGGACGTGGCGCCGATTCTCTACGCGCGGTGCGCGGGCTGCCACCACGCGAACGATATCGCGCCGATGCCGCTGATCACCTACCAGCAGGCGCGGCCGTGGGCCCGGGCGATGCGGGAGGCTGTTGTGAGCCGGAAGATGCCGCCGTGGCAGGCGGATGCGCGCTACGGGGATTTCGTCAACGACCGCCGGCTGAGCCAGACGCAGATTGATGTGATCAAGGCCTGGGTGGAGGCGGGCGCGCCCGAGGGCGATGAGAAAGATCTGCCGCCGGCGCCTGTGTACGACGCGGGGTGGCGGCTGGGACCGCCGGACGCGGTGATCCAGATACCGAAGGATTACATGGTGAAGGCGGGCGGGCCGGACGAGTATGTTTATCTGACGGTGCCGACGGGCTTCGATCACGACGTGTGGGTGAGGGCGGTGGATCTGCGGCCCGGAGACCGGAGAGTGGTGCACCACGCCCATGTTTATTTGCACGAGCCTGCGAAGCCGGAGGCGAAGAACGCGGCGAACGCGAAGGCGGGGCCGGCGCTGACATTTCGCGAGGGAGGGCTGACGCACATCAAGCCGGACGCTCCGGTGGTGGACGACGGCTGCGCATCGCCGGACGGCGGGAACTGGCCCGGGAAGCATCCGAGCGAGAACGGCGGGATGCTGGGATCGTATCTGCCGGGGAAGGATCCGGACGTGTTTCCGGAAGGGTACGCGCGGCTGATTCCGGCGGGGTCGACGGTGGAGTTCCAGGTGCACTACCATCCGTCGGGAACGGAAAGCTTCACGGACCGGACGAGCGTAGGGCTTTATTTCGCGAAAGAACCGCCGCGGCAGCGTCTGAGGCGCATCGACATTTCGAATTACCTGTTTCTGATTCCGCCGGGGGACGCCGATCACCGGGTGACGGCGTGCTACACGTTTGCGCAGGACGTGGAGTTCATGAGCTACACGGCGCACATGCACCTGCGGGGGCGGGACATGCGGTTTGAGGCGGTGCATCCGGACGGGCGGCGGGAGACGCTGTTTTCGGTGCCGAACTACGATTTCAACTGGCAGAACGAGTACCAACTGCGGCGGCCGGTGCCGATTGAGAAGGGCACGCGGCTGGAGATCGTCGCGCATTTCGACAATTCGGCGAACAAGGCGGGGAATCCGGACCCGGGCAAGGTGGTGCGGTGGGGCGAGCCGAGCTACGAAGAGATGATGGACGGCTGGATTGAGTTCATCCTGCCGGAGAACGGGCCGGCGCGGCCGGGCACCGAGGTGTCACAGGCACGCTAGGCCGCGGAGGTTCCAGCCGCAGATGCGGCTGCCTTCGAATTTGTCGCCGCCGGGTCCGGGCCAGTGCGTTTCGAGACTGAGGAAGCCGCGATAGCCGTCGTTCCAGAGCGCGCTCAACTGGCCTTTCCAGTCGATGGCGCGCGTGCCGAGGGGTCCCCATTCGGGAGTATGACCGTTGAGATGGCAGTCCTTGGCGTGGACGTGAGCGATGCGGTCCGCCGTGAGATGGGAGTAGCCACCGGGGAACGGCGATTCGCCCGCGACGAAGGCGTTGGCGGGATCCCAGACCAGCTTCAGATTCGGGTGCGGGAGGCGGGCGAGGACGGCGGCGGATTCGGCTCCGGTGGCGACGTTGCAGGCATGCTCGTTTTCCAGGCCGATGATCAGGCCCTGGCCAGATGCCTCAGCGGCGAGTTTCGACAGTGCCTCAACGACGCCGTCGAGACATTGAGCGGGGTCGACCGTGCGCCAGTAGGAGAACACGCGGACGAGCGGCGCCCGAAGTGCGCGGGCGACGGCGAAGACGCGGGCGGTGAGGCGGGGCTGATCGTCAAATGTGTGGCGAGAGGCGAACACGTCGTGCTGGAAGCGGCTGTCGATATCGGGCGAGCCGGGCAGGACGCACTTGAGCAAAGGCGAGGCGATGGAGACGACGCTCATGCCGCGGGCCGAGACGGCATCGGCGGCACGGCGGACTTGGTCGTCGGTGAGATCGACGATGTTCTTGCCGCCGATCATGCGAAGCTCAGCGCCGGTCATTCCGATGGCGGCCATGGCGTCGAGGGCGGTATCGAGGTCGGGAGAAAATTCGTCGGTGATGGCGGCGAGGCGGAATTTGGGCTCGAGCAAGTTCAGAGTTGTCCTTCGCGGAGATTGAGGAACTGATTTGCCTTGACGTTGGCGCGGCGGTCGACCTGGCCGCTGGGCCAGCGGATTTCAAGGCTCTTCACTATCTCATCTTTCCCCAAGCCGAAGGTGAGCGCAAGGTCGCTCTGGGAGCAGTAGCTGGAACCGCTGTGGACGGTCTGGGACTGTTTGCCGGAGGCCGAGTCGAGGATGACGACGGCGCCGAGAGCGCTCCTGTTGGACTTGACGCCCTCCAGGCGGAGGGTGAGCCAGTGGTTGCGGTTGCCTCCGTCGTTGCGGAACAGATAGGCGGGGCCGTCGTTGGTGGTGATGAGAACGTCGAGGTCGCCGTCGCGATCGAAGTCGGCGTAGGCGGCGCCGCGGGCGACGATGGGGCGCTCGAAGGCGGGGCCGACCTGTTTGCTCGTGTCCTCGAACTTACCGTTGCCGAGATTGCGGAACAGCAACGGGGGTTGTTTGTACTGGATCTTCGGCTGGACGCGGCCGATTTCCTCGTCGATGTGGCCGTTGGCGGCGAAGATGTCGGGATGACCGTCGAGGTCGTAGTCGAAGAAGAAGACGCCGAAGGCGAGGGAGAGCAGGCTGGACCGGCCGACGGTGGAACGCGGGGCTTCGTCGACGAAAAGATTGCCGCCTTCGTTGTGGTAGAGGCCGAGCATCTGATTGGAGAAGTTGCCGACCAGGAGGTGCTCACGGCCGCTGCGGTCATAGTCGGAGGAGTCGACGCCCATGGCGCCGCGGGCGACGCCGTCCTCGCCGTAGGCCACGCCGGCGGGAATTCCTTCTTCGGTGAAAGTGCCGTCGTGGTTGTTGCGGTAGAGCTTGTTGCGTTCGGTGTCGTTGGAGACGAACAGATCGGGCCAGCCGTCGCCGTTGTAATCGAGGACGGCGACGCCAAGGGATTTGCTCGACGGATCGCCAAGGCCGGCCTTGACGGCGACGTCGGCGAACTTTCCGCCGCCGAGGTTATGAAAGAGGCGGACGGAATTGCCCTTGTAGGATTCGGGAGTGCAGTAGGACTTGGTGACGCCGTCGAGGGAGCAGCGCAGATCGCCCTGCGCGGTCCACTGAACATAGTTGGCGACAAACAGATCGGCCTTGCCGTCGCGGTCGTAATCGAGCCAGGCGGCGCTGGAGCCGAAGCTCATATTGGAGATTCCGGCGACCTTGGTGACGTCGCGGAATTTTCCCTGGCCCTCATTGTGAAAGAGGTGGTCGCCGTCGAGGGCGGTGATGTAGACATCGGGGCGGCCGTCATTGTCGTAGTCGGCGACGGCGACGCCCATGCCGTACATTTCCACATCGAGCCCGCTGCCGCGCGTGATATCGGTGAAAGTGCCGTTGTGGTTGTTGCGATAGAGGGCGCAGAGCGACTTACGGGAGTGGGGCTGCCAGGGGCGGCTATTGATGAGCAGAATATCGGGCCAGCCGTCGCCGTCCAGATCGACGAAGGAGGCGCCTGAGCCCATGGTTTCGGGGAGCCACTTCTTCCCTGCCCTGCCGCTGTCGTGATGAAAGCGGATGCCGGCGGCGGTGGTGACATCGGTGAAGAGGATGGCGGGAGGGCCGGCGGTGGAGAACGCGGTGACGGCAGCGGCGATGGCAAGAGCGCACGCGGCGACGATCTTCATGGTTACTTTCCTCCGACCGACGGCGCGGCCGTGTGGGCGGAACTGCGGCGCGTGGGAGACGCCAGGGGCACGCTCTCGTGGTCGTGAACGGGCTGGCGTTCGTTGTTGTCCTCCGGTGAAGCGATGCGCGCCTGGGCGGTAATGGACTGGGAGGACTCGTCGGCTTTGAAGCGCAGGAAGAGCGTCTGCTCGCGGGCGGCGGCGGCGGAGTCCTTCAGCCCGCCGTAGCAGAGCATGAGGGTGTAGTGGGCTTGCAGGTCCTCGGGATCCACCTGGAGCACGGCCTGAAGCGCCTGGAGGGCTCCGGCGTAGTCGCGTTTGAGGAACAGGAGACGCCCGATCTGATTCAGGACGACACGGTCCCGTGGATACTGCGTTGCCGCTTTTCGCAAGCTGGCGATGGCGGCGTCGTAATTGCCGTCGGCTTTCTGGATCATGGCCTGGAAGAACAGCGCGCGGGCGAGGCCGGGACTCAAGGCGAGCGCTTTCGCGACGTAAGGCCTGGCGGCGCCGGTTTCGCCTTCCTGGATGAGGGCGCGCGCTACGTTGAGCCATCCGTCGGAGTAGGAAGGATCGGCCTGAGTGACGCGCTGGAAGGCGTATTCGGCGCCTTTCAGATCGCCCTGAAGCAAGAGTCCGATGCCCCAATCGTTCCAGCGTTCGCGATCCTGCTTGCGCACCACGGGCCGCCAGTCTGTCTTTTGCTTTGGGGCCCCGACATCGAGCCTGGCCTGGGCGGAGGCGAGGACGACGATCGGCACATCGGGCACCTGGCCACGAACATCGCCTGAGACGTTGGAGGGAATGTTGGATGGGGCGAGGCTGAAATCGCGGTCGTCGAAAGCCTTTCCGAAAGGCTTGCCGGGGAGCGGGCGGCCGGCGTAGGCGAACTGCGTGTAGTACCAGGAAAACTTGCGGTAGTTGAGTTTGGCGGTAAGCGTGATGGGACCTTTGGCCGAGGCGGGGATGGTGACCAGGTAGTGAGCCACATCGGCCGCGCCGGGCGGTATGAGGCGGACGTAGAGGACGCTGCGCGACTGCCAGGCGTTGCGCTTGTTGATGGGATTGCCGTGGCCGTCGAGCAGGTAGGAGCGGTAGAAATGGGCGCCGGCTTCCACCGGGCCGCGACCGCCGTCTTCGACTTTGCCGCTCCAAAAGATCACATTGCCGGAGGCGTCGCAGGCCTGAAGCTCGAGCCATGCATCGGGGGAATCGACGGTGCCGCCGGGGAAAAAGTGGCCAATGGTGCGGGTGCGGACGACGGCGTCGACGCGGACGGTGGTGCCGGGCTGGAAGCGGGCGCCGGAGGCATTGATAGGAGCGACGACGTCGCCGACCTGGCGGATGAGGACGGGGCTGGACTGTTCGGCTTCCTCGCCGACCGCCATGGTGGAGCTGAGTTGAGGACCGGCGGGCGTCCGACGCTCCATCGTGGCCGGGCCGGAGTTGGGCTCGACCGGAGTGGCGGCGAACAGATCGACGGTGATGAAGCCGGAGGTGAGGAATTTTCGTTCTTCGGCCATCTGAGCTTCGTCGCGGTTGGCGGCGGGCACGGCGGTGTTGGCGGCCGGGAAGGTGTGGGAGTGGACGAAGCCGTCGCGATTGCCGGGATCGGAGGAGGCGACGAGCGGCATGTGGCAATCGGCGCAGACCTTGGGGGCCGGCGGATAGTAGAACGAGCGGGCACCCTCACCGGAGACTGCGCTGGCCTGCCAGTTATCGTAGTCGTCGAAACCGCGCTGCCAGCGGTAATTGTTGACGGGAACGTCCAGATGAACTTTGTGACAGGCGGAGCAGAACTCGGCCGAGGCCATGAACGGCTTGAGGAAGAGCCTCCGGTGCGGCTGCGGATTCAGATAGGTGAGATAGGTGTCGAGGCCGTGGATGAGAGGATTGCGGCTGGAAGCGAGCTCGTGGAGAGGCGGGTAGGCGACGGTGAAGTCGCCATTGCCCATGGAGCTGTGAATGGAGGTGATGGCGTGGCAGGAGGTGCAGCCGAGGCCATTCTGGGCCTCGGGTGTGTCGATCTGTTCGCGAATCGGGCGATCGAAGCGGCCGTTGAAGAAGACGGCGTGGTCGTGACAGCCGGCGCAGAGTTTGCTGCCCTGGGTGCCGTTGACGTCCTGCATGTATTCGATGGCTTTTCGGTAGAACTGATTATTGAAGGAGGCGAAGTGGTGCATGGAGCTCTTCCACTGGCGGTAGACGTCCTTGTGACATTCGCCACAGCGGTCGGAATCCATGAAGAACGTGGAGGGGATGACGCCGCCGACGTTGGTGACGGCGGAAGAAGGGTAGAAAGGCGACTTGGGTCCGCCGCCTTCGCCGTCGACCGAGACGGGGGCTTCGAAGGGATTGTGAACGGTGCGCAGCGCGAGCTCGGATCGATGGAGGTACCAGCGGGATGCGGCGGGAACGAGGAGAGCGAGGGCGAGCAGGACAGTGAGAGCACGGGCATAGCGCGGGCCGAGGAAGGCGGAGCGCCGGGAGGCGAGCAAAAGAGCGAGGGCGGCGAGATAAGCGGCGGCGATGTGGAACCAGAGCGCAGTGGAGTGGTCGCGGGTGGTTCCAACGACGGCGAGATAGATGCCGGCGGCGGCAGCGGGGAGAGCGAGGGCGAAGGCCAGAGGAAGGCTACGGCGGACGTCCTGGTCCTTGAGGAGGAGCCAGAAGACGGCGGCGGTGAGAGCGAGGCCGGCGGCCACATGAAGCAGGACGAGCGACATGTAGAAGACGGAGGCGGCGGGGAAGGAGGCGATGTAGGCGGTGTCGGCAAGGAGCGCAAGGACGAGGAGGCCGGAGAATTTTCGCAGCGTCATTGCGCTGCCTCCGGGATCTCGGCGCGGCCCCGGGCTAACTCCTCGGTTAAGGGGCGGATGAGGCGGAGCGCGGGCCTGGTGTTGTAGGCTCTGCGCCAGGCGCGGTGGGCGGGGTCGTCGGGGAAGTGCTCGGAGGCGGGGTAGGGATAGCGGGTCATGGTGTGGAAGGGCAGGGGTTCGACGCTCTGGGAGTGGGCGGTGTTGGCGTCGCGGTCCTTGGCCCATCCGTCCACCTTGAGGATGAAGTCGCGGCGCCAGCCGGCGGGGAGGGGCGGAAGAGAGGCGGCGCTGTAGTGAAGCTTCAGCTCGTCGCCCGAGCCCATGACGACGAACATGTCGTCGGGCTGGCGCACGAGCGGGGTGACATCGCCATAGCGGGTGTAGAGACCGGGCGTGGGATTCCAGTAGGACAGGGGGTTCACGGCATCGTGAAAAAATGTTTCGGGCTGGCGGCGGGCGGCGTCGATGCGGGAGTTGGAGAAGCCGCGGAAGGCGACTTCGGCGGAGGCGACCGGAACGGTGATCAGGCGATCGCGCGGGACGGAGGCGCCGTCGCTCAAGAAGATTTCATCCCAGTAAACGCACATGTTGGTGACGATGCGGACCTGGCGGGAGGCGGAGAGAAATTTGCCGCTGAGGTCGACGGCGATGGACTTCGGCTTGCCGGAGGGCATGCCCATGTCGGCGATAACCGTTTTCCAGCGGCCGCGGGCATCGCGGACCTGAAGATAAGGAGGCGTGAGGCCGGCGCCTTCCTGGGACTGGGCGAGGAATGTGCTGCCGTCGGCCCAATCGACCCAACCGGTGAGGACGAGAACGGAGCGGTTGGCGCGGGCGGCGGCGGGGCCGAAATCGAGGGTGAGGGAGTGCGTGTCAGCGACGCCGATGAGGTTGTGACGGAAGCTGTCGGGATAGCTGCGGTCCTGATGGAGCAGTTTGGCGCGGACGTCGCGGCCGGTGTCATCGAGCGCTGAAACGGGATCGATTCTGCGGGTGACGCCGAAGAGGCGGAAGGCGGGAAAAGGCGGCGATTTCCATTTCTCGTTGGTATAGATCTGTTCACCGGCGGGGTGGTCAACGGCCATTAGCTTCACCTGGTCGAGGTAGGACACCTCACTCAGCTCTTCGGAGATGTGAATTTCATACTGGCCGTCTTTGGGCTGGAGGGCGTCGCCGGGGATCTGGATGAATTCGCGATGGTCGGTGGGGAAGAAGCGGCCGTCGCCGGACATGGCGCCGAGCGGGGCG
>DAIDHC010000185.1 GCA_027452065.1 Bryobacterales bacterium | reverse complement strand
CCCCCGCCGCTCCCGCCAGCCCGATCCCCGCCCCAATCCCCGCCAGCCATCCCGCCTCCCGCATCACCATCCCGTACACATCCTCCCGCCGCGCCCCCAGCGCCATCCGCACTCCAATCTCCCGCCTCCTCCGGCTCACCGAATACGCAATCACTCCGTACAACCCCGCTACCCCCATCAACAGCGCCATCCCGGCAAACCCCGCCGCCATCCACGCCGCCGCCCGATGCATGTACGCCGAACCCGAACTCCCGATCCGCTCCTCCATCCCCGCCTCGTCCATCGTCCCCAACCCCGCATCGATCCCCTCGATCGCCGCCTTCATCCGCGGCAGCATCCCGCTTTCCTGACCCTTCACCCGCGCCACCACCGAAAAATACGTCTCCGGACTCTGCCCGATCGGATAATAAACCGCCGGCCAGATCTCGCTGTCCAGCGCCCCGTCCTTAATGTCCGCCACAATTCCCACGATCTCCTTCATCGACGCCGGCCTCAGGTCCGTGTTCCCCAGCTTCGTCCCGATCGGGTCCTGCCCGCCAAAATACTTCCGCGCCAGCGCTTCGTTGATAATCACCACCAGCGGCTTGCTGGCGTCCTCGTCCGGCCGGAAATATCGCCCCCGCTTGAGCTTCGCCCCGATCGTCTGAAAATACCCCGCGCTCACTTCCCGCAGGTTCACCTCGTTGTGCTCTCCGTTATACGGCCGCCCCGCGAATCGAATCCAGTCCGTGTTCCCGTTAGAACTCACCGGAAGGATATTGGTCACCGCCGCCGACTCCACTGCCGGCAAAGCCGCAATCCTCCGCTCCACTTCCTTTGCCAGTCTCGCCTGCGCCGCCTCGCTGTCATAGCGCGCCTGCGGCGCCGCCACCGTCAGCGTCGCCAGCCCTTGCGGCCGGAATCCCAGCTCGACGTGCATCATCTTATACAGGCTCTTGGCCAGCAGCCCCGCCCCCGCCAGCAGCGTCACCGCCAGCGCCAGCTCCGCCACCACCATCCTCGCCCCCAGTCTCCGCCACGTGTTCCCCGCCGCGCCCCGCCCGCCTTCGGCCATCTCCTCCCTCATCGGCGCCCCCGATATCCGCAGCGCCGGCGTCGCCGCCAGCACAATGCCCATCGCCAGCGCCGCGCCCGCCGCAAACACCACCACGCTCGAATCCACCCGCGCCTCGCCCAGATACGGCGTGAACATCAGCAGGTTCTCCGGTATCAATCCAATCAACCCCCGCATCGCCCACCCCGCCGCCCCCAGCCCCAACACTCCGCCCATCCCCGCCAGCATCAGCCCCTCGACGCCAAACTGCGCCGTCAGCCTCCCCCTCGACGCTCCCAGCGCCCTCCGCACCGCCGTCTCCCGCCTCCGGTTCTCCGTCCGCACCAGCACCAGGCTCGCCCCGTTCACGCACGCGATCGCCAACAGCAGCAGCGTCGCGCCAAACAGCGTCTCCATCAACGGCCGCACCCGCCCCGTCATCTCCGCCGCCAGCGGCTCCACGCTCGCCCCCTGCCCCCGGTTCGAGTCCGGATACCGCGCTTCCAGCCTCCGCGCGATCGCCTTCATTTCCGCCCGCGCCGCCTCCACCGTCACCCCGTCCTTCAGCCGCGCCACTCCATTCAACGAATGGCAACTCCGCCGCAAATCGCACTCGCTGGCCGCGTGCAGCGGCGTCCAGATCTCCGAATTCCCCCGGTCGGCAAATTGAAATTCCCGCGGCAGCACCCCGACAATCGTGTACTCCTCGCCGCTCAGCGCCACCCTCCGCCCCACAATGTCCGCGCTCCCGCCAAACCGCCTCCGCCACGCCCCGTAGCTCACAATCGCCGTCTTCGCCGCCCCGGCCCGATCTTCGCCCGCGTAAAAATCCCGCCCCAGCGCCGGCCTCACCCCCAGCATCCGGAAGAACCCGTCGCTCACTCTGGTCCCGCTCACCGGTGCCGTCCCTTCCGCCGTCCGCAGCAAAAACCCCGTCCCCGTATACACGTCGAACCCGGCAAACACATCGCTCATCCGCTTCCAGTCCAGGTAATCCGGCACCGACAGATTCGCCGGCCCCATCATCCGGATCTCCTCGGTGACCGCCACCAGCCGCCCCGGCTCCCGGTACGGCAGCGGCCGCAGCAGCGCCGCGTTCACAAACCCGAATATCGCCGTGCTCGCCCCCACCCCCAGCGCCGCCATCAGCACCGCCGTGAACGTAAATCCCCGGTTCTTCCCCATCTGCCGCAGCGCGTATTTCATGTCCTGCCCCATCCGCTCGATCGCCGGCGCCGTCGCCCGCTCCCGGTATACTTCCTTGGCCGCCTCCACCCCACCGAGCTTCACCATCGCCTTCCGCCGCGCCTCCTCCGGCGTCATCCCGGCCCGCACGTTCGCCTCCTCCTGCATCCGCGCGTGCTCCTCCATCTCCTCCGCCATCTCCCGCTCCCGCCGCGCCCCCGTGAACAGCCCCGCCAGCCTCATCCCCCACGCCCGCGCCCGCCTCATGCCGTCTCCCTCGTCCCCTTCAAAAATCGCGCCACGATCGCCGCCGCCTGCTCCCAGCTCTTTGTCTCCGCCGCCAGCTTCTTCCGCCCCGCCCTCGTCAGCCGGTAATACTTCGCCCTCCGGTTGTTCTCCGACGTCCCCCATTCGCTGGCGATCCACCCCTCCTGCTCCAGCCTCAACAGCGCCGGATACAAGGTCCCGTAATTCAACTCCAGCTCGTTCCCGCTGGTCTGCTCAATCCGCCTCGCAACCCCGTAGCCGTGCTGCGGCCCCATCGTCTCCAGCGTCTTCAACACCATCAGCGCCAGCGTTCCCTGCCAGACATCCGTCTTGCCCATTCCGTTCCTATTGCCTCCCCATAGGAATCCTCGCACGCTTTCTATGGGAATGCAATAGGAGAATCCCCGTCCCCCCCGCTCCACCCCGGTGCGCCCGCCCGCCGTTTCTGGCACACTGTTCCCCATGAAGGCCCCCGATCCCTGGCCGCCCCTCCCTCTCCACGATTGGCTCGACACCTACCGCACCCTCCACATGTGGACCCAGATCGCCGGCAAGATCCGCATGGCCCTCTCCCCACCCCTCAACCATTGGTGGCACGTCACCCTCTACGTCAACTCCCGCGGCCTCACCACCGGACCCATCCCCTACCCGGCCGGCATCTTCGAAATCCAGTTCGATTTTCAAAAACACGAGCTGAGCCTCTCCACCAGCCAGGGCCCCGCCTCCGCCCGCCCCCTGCAACCCGAGTCCGTGGCCTCCTTCTACGCCGCCCTGTTTGAAACCCTCGCCTCGCTCGGCATTTCGTGCGCCATCGATCTCAAGCCCCAGGAGGTCGCCAATCCCGTCCCCTTCGACCTCGATACCGCTCACTGCTCCTACGATCCCGAGTACGCCAACCGCTTCTGGCGCATCCTCGTCTCCAGCGCCAGGGTCATCGAGCGCTTCCGCGCCGGCTTCACCGGCAAATGCAGCCCCGTCCACTTCTTCTGGGGCAGCTTCGACCTCGCCTGCACCCGCTTCTCCGGCCGCCCCGCCCCGCCCCGCAAAGGCGTCATCAGCGGCCCCGCCTATTCCGATGAAGTCAGCAGCGCCGGCTTCTGGCCCGGAGGCGGCGCCGTCGATGGCCCCGCCTACTACGCCTACACCGTCCCTCAACCCGCCGGCATCGAAACCCAGTCCATCCGCCCCGCCGCCGCATCCTGGAACCCCCAGCTCTCCGAGTTCATCCTTATGTACGACGACGTCCGCCGCGCCGCCTCTCCCGAGCAGCACCTCTACGAGTTCCTCGAATCCACCTACGCCGCCGGCGCCCTCCTCGCCCATTGGGATCGCGCCCGCCTGGAGGTTTGACCCATGCCCCAACACTGCACTCACCTCGATCAGATCCAGTTCAAACACACGAACAAAAAAGGCTGCGAAGAATGCCTCAAATCCGGCGACACCTGGGTCCATCTCCGTCTCTGCCTCATCTGCGGCCACGTCGGCTGCTGCGACTCCTCCAAAAACAAACACGCCACCAAACATTTCCACGCCACTAAGCACCCGTTAGTCCGCTCCATCGAGCCCGGCGAATCCTGGATCTGGTGCTACGTCGACAACCTCGTCCCCGCCGAGCTGGACAGCTAACCCCGCCCCGCCGCGGCGCCCCCGCCCGAACTCCCGCAACCCTGCCTCAAGCGACTTCCTCCCGCTTTCCGGCATCCTATGACGTGCGCCTGGTGGGCGTTGAACCATGAACGATCTGGAAAGAAACAAAAACAATGTAATGGCCTTTTACGACCTGATGTTCAATCAGTGCCGGCCGGCCGAAGCAATCGCGAAATACGCCGGCGATGTGTACATCCAGCACAATCCGGCGGTAGCCGACGGAAAGGAAGCCTTCACGGCATACTTTACCCGGATGGCAATCGAGTACCCCGGAAAACGGGTCCATTTCAAACGCGTGATTGCCGAAGCTGACTACGTCGTGTTGCACTGCTTCCAGCAGTGGCCGGGCGATAACGATTGGGCCGGCATCGACATTTTCCGCCTCGACAGTGACGGCAGGATCGTCGAACACTGGGACGTGCTGCAACCGGTTCCGGAAAAGTCCGCCAACGGCAACTCGATGTTCTAAGCCCACCGCGCCCCACGCGCCCGCAAAACAACCCCGCCCCGCTAACCGGCCGCCAACTGATGCGCCAGGCCGAGCGTGTACCGGATGCGGTCAATCTCCTGCAGCGGCTTCAGAAACACCGGCTCCTCCAACGGCCACAACTGCGCCGGCGCAGCGTTCGAGCCCGCCGCCGCCAGCAGACAATTCACCGCCCGCCGCGCCGCTTCGTTCGCCGCCTCCATGCACGCAATATCGGTGTAAGTGCGCACGTAATCGGAAGCCACGAACAGGTTCTCCAGCTTCACCTGCGCTTCCGGCCGGTACTGCAGCGAACCCGCCGTGTTGATCAGCAGCGGCTCGGCGTTCGTGGCCGTGCCCGGGTTGGGGAATGCGATGTCCGGATCGAGAAAGTAACTCACCAGGCTCGCGTCGTTGATCGGCCCACGCCCGCTGTCATTCAGATGCTGCTTCAACTGCGTCCACACCTCCTGCTTGATCTCCTCCGCGCTGCATTCCCGCGCCGGCTTGCCGAACACCACGCCCGGCGCCTCCCAGTCCGAAATGTCCACCGACAGAATTCCCCGCACCCTGCCGTCTCCATACCGCGCCATGTCCACATCGGTCCAGAACTGGTGCTGCGAGATCGATGTCAGCGCCCAGGGCGAGTCCAGGTAGATCGCATGGCCGTTCACGATCGGCTCATCCTCGGAAAGATAAAACTGAATGCCGTTCATCCATCGCGTCTTCAATTTCTCCAGGTTGGCCAGCGACGGCGCCGCGCGTTTCAGGTCGTCCGTCACCAGCGCGGTCATCACCTCCACCGGCAGCGCCGCAACATAGTAATCCGCGGTAACTACGGAGCTCCCTGCCGCCTCCTCCACCGTCGCCCCGGTTACTCGCACCCCGTCCGTACCGATCGCCGCGAGCTTGCACCCAAGATGGAACCGCACTCCCAGTTTCTCAAGATACTCGACCCATGGCGCGATCCAGACATCGCTGGTCGGCCCCGACAACAGCCGGTCAAACACCCGGTCCGGACCCATCAGGCCATACAGCAGTTGTAACTGTGTGCAGCCCACCGTTCGCGTACTGCTTTCTTCGGCCCGCATCGCCACCAGCGAGCGGGTAAGTCCCTGTCCCAGGTATAACTGGTATGCCTTCGACATGCGCGGCGCCGCGATGAAGTCCCACCAGGCGATGTCTTCATACTCCCCCAGCCGCCGCTCCGCGCAGCTTGTCGCCACTCTCAATAAACAGTTGACGAAATAAGTCACTTCCTCCAGCGGAACGCCGATCGGAGTGAATAGCTCCCCCAAGAACACCCGCAAGTCTTCGAGCGTCCTCGGACAACGCGCGACCCATGTGATCTCGGCCTGTTCGGCTCGCGCGAGAAGGATGCGCGTCGCCGCCTGAAGATTGTCGAACGTGTTCCCCCCGGCGCCGTACGGCGTGCGGCGCATCGTATCGGTGACGTGCTTGTAGAAGCCGGGGAAGAATCGGAAGCCGTGCTCGCCGGGAAGCGGCAAACGGCCGCCCTCGCCGGAATGGGCGACGGGAATACTGCGCGCCTTGCCCCCCGGCACCGCCCTGCTCTCGTAAACATCCACCGCGAAACCCCGCTCCGCCAGCTCATGCGCCGCGCTGAGCCCGGCCACCCCTCCGCCGAAAACAGCGACAGCGTGCGCCATGCCGCTTATTCTACGCCGCGCCCCCCGCCCGCGCCTCCGGCCACACGGCTTCGAAGGCAACGACGCGAGAATCGGACCACACCCGCCGGCCTGACCAGATGTCCGGCTCCGCTTGGGAGCACGGATTCAGTCCCCTTCCTTCAGGACGTATGCGATTACCGGCGAGACGAGTTTCACTGGAAAGCGCGGTTGGCCAGACTACCGGCCTTCCCTCACTACCGCTACGGCGCCGGATTTCGAATCCCGGAGTCAAGCATGCGCTTGTATATCGCTTTTGAAATCAAGCGGCTTTTCTCCAGCCTCTCGACTCGATCGCGGCATAAGACGCAGGTCGGCATGGTCTGCTCCAGCTTGGCGCGGACAATTCGCCACCAACCCAAACACCGTCGGCCCCTCATCGCAGATGCGCTCGGCCATCATTCTTGCACTCCGAATCTCCCCGGGGAGCGAGAGGCCGCATCTCGAACGCGCCCCATCCTCAATTGAAGCCGGCTCCAGCCGAAACACGGGCCTTGAGACACCTGCCGCAACCACGCCCGCGGCGCGTATGATGTGCTCATGGTAATCGACGACATTGGCCAGGTCATTGCCGAAAGAGTCCTGAAGCGATCGGTGAACGGCGAGGCCCCGCACGACGTCATCGTTCGGCTCGGCAAACCCCAACCGCTCCCCGATCACGATGGTTTCTTCAGCCCGTTCGAGGTCATCGGTATCGGCGAACGCAAAATCCAATATGCCGCCGGCGCCGATGCGTTCCACTCTCTCCAGTTGGTGTTGCGAATGATCTCGGTGCTGCTGCATCACTTCCGGCACCAGCCGTCCGTCGAGATGTTCTTCCTCGAACCCGATGACGATCTCGGATTCCCCGAAGAAAAGTTCTAAGCGTCCGTCTGGCTGATCGCCGCCTGCCAGGCGCGTCCGAGGCCCACGCCCCCCACCTCATGGACCGATAGACAGCTCACGCCATCGTGATCTGTCCGGACCGCGAGATGCGTGCCACGAATGGTCCAGGCCGGGAGCGGAGGACTTTCTCGATCCTCGGCAGCGCCTCCAGGAAGACTCCGGCGATTTCGATGCCGCGGAGATTGCCCGCGGTCAGAACGAACACCCTCGCATTGCTGGCTCGCAGGGCCGCTATCTCCAGTGGTCGATACCTCAGCCGCTGGTCCTTCGTGAACACCACCCAGCCCTTCTTGCCAACCACGTCAAGCCAGATGCGGTCCTCCTCGTCGCGCGCGAAGTGGTCGTCGTGGATCTCGACACTGAAGCCCGATTTAGTGAGCTGGGTCCGGATAGGCTCTACTCCGGGCGAGTGTTCGAGAAAGAATACCGTCCCCTCAGGCGGCTTCGCAGCGGATGGCTTCTTCGATCGCACCGGTCTCCAAACGGAAGTCATTCGCAAGTTCCGCCACCGAATCGCCGGCCCTGTATCGCTCGTAAATAGACGAAACAGGTACCGCGGTGCCAACGATCGTCGGGCGGCCGAATGAGACGGCCGGGTTCATAACTACGCAGCGCGGATCGGACGCGGGCGCGGGCTCGGCTTGCGTGTCCCGCGTGAAGGGATACAGCTTGACCGGAACCCCCCGGGCGTCCCGCTCAATTCGCTTCAGGTACACGCCGGGAATTTCCCTCATCGCGCGCTGGCCCTCGAGCGACGCATTAATGAGATCGCCATAGCGCTCTACGATGAGATCCAAACCATCCGTTTGAAATGCCTGGTCAATCAAGGGCCGCTCGACGTGAAACTGGCGCTGGACGTAATCAAGGGCTCTGCGAACTTTCGGCAACTTGACGCCGTGGCGGCGGCGAATCGCGGCCAGGACGTGAGCCTCCACCAGGTTGATAAAAGAAAGATACTTCCCTCGCGGATCGTCCAGATGAATCAACGGCCGGGAACGCTTCGATCTACCTCCGGCCGGATACAACCTGCCCACGACCCAACTGCGCAAGGTCTCTTCCGGCATGTGAAGGTAGTGAGCCGCTTCACCCACCGCGTAGGCCGGCGATAGACGCGGGCCTTCGATCGTGCTCAGTTCCATCTCGTGCTTCCAAACATTTTGGACCGCTTTTGTCAACCCGAACAAGCCCCCGGCCCTCACCCCGCCCGCACATCCTTCACCGTCACCCTCCACCCCTCCCACCCTCGCGCCTTCCCATACGCGTCCGCCTCCACGTGCAGCGCCGCGTCCACCTTCGCCCCCCGCCTCATCTCCCCCGCCCGCTCCGCCATCCCCCACGCCATCGCCGTCACCGTCCGCCCCCTCTGCCGCAGCGCCACCCGCAGATGCTTCTCCTTCACCACCGCCGGCTCCCCCGCCACCTCCGCCCCCCTCACCTCCACCA
>DAIDHC010000184.1 GCA_027452065.1 Bryobacterales bacterium | reverse complement strand
CGGGCGGGAGCCTGGGCTGCAACGAATTCGTGTTTCAAAAAACGGACTGAGGGGCCAACGGCTGGTGGGGCGCGACTGGGGCGGGATCGGATTCCGGCTGAGGCAGGAGCTGCGGAACGGGGCGCGGTGGATGGTGGCCGCCTCGCCGCCGGTGTGCGACCTCGCGCCGCTGCCGCTTCCCGACGGGGAGACGGTGGCGGCGAAGCTGAAGGGGACGCGGTTTGCCGGCGAGGCAATCGAGCGGGGCGAGGCGATCCTCGCCCACCGGTTTTCGCTGCTGGGAACGGTGGTGGAGACGGGGCCGGAGATCGACTGGCGGCGGGATTATGTGAACGGAAAGACGACGCCGGCGCGGTATTTCCGGCGGATTCCGTATCTGGACTTCGCGCGCGTGGGGGATCACAAAGTGGTGTGGGAGCTGAGCCGGCATCAGCACCTGGTGGCGCTGGCGCAGGCCTGGCTGCTGAGCGGCCGCGAGGAATTTGCGGGCGAGATCTGGGCGGAGCTGGGGAGCTGGATGAACCAGAATCCGTATCCGCTGGGGATTCACTGGGCGAGCGCTCTGGAAGTGGCGATGCGCGCGCTGTCGTGGCTGTGGGTGGAGCATCTGGCGGGGGAGGCGATGCCGGACGGGCTGCGGGAGCGGTTCACCGCGTGCCTGTTCGCGCACGGCCTGCATTTGCGGAACAACCTGTCGGTGTACTTTTCGCCGAACACGCATCTGCTGGGCGAGGCCGTGGCGCTGCACGCGCTCGGGCTCGCGTTTGCGCAGGAGCCGAGGGCAGCGGACTGGGCGGCGGAGGGGGCGCGCATCACGGCCGAAGAGGCGCGGCGGCAGGCGCGCACCGATGGCGGGCACTTCGAGCAAAGCCCCTACTATCACGTTTACGCGCTCGACATGCTGATGTTTCACGCGGTGTTGAAGAGCCAGGCGGGGCCGGCGGGCGGCGAGTATGCGGAAATTCTGGTGAAGATGGGGGATTTCCTGCACGCGATGCTCGGCGTTGGCGGCGAAATTCCTATCCTGGGGGACGACGACGGCGGGCGCTTCTTCCATCCTTATGGAAAGCACGCGGAGTTCGGACGGGGCTCGGTGGCGGCGTGCGCGACGTTTCTCCGGTGGCGGCAGTGGCGCTACGCGAGCGAGGATCTGCATCCGATGGCGGCGTGGTGGATGGGGCGCACCGTGGGCGAGGGCGGCGGCGGTTGGGCGAGCATGCTGTTCGCCGACACCGGGCTGGGGGTGATGGTGGAAGGGGAGTGGCAGATGGTGATGGACGCGGGGCCGTTCGGGCCGTTTTCCGGAGGACACAGCCACGCGGACACGCTGAGCCTGACGCTGCGGCGGGGCCGCGAGTGGGTGCTGATCGATCCGGGGACGTATACATATGTCGGCGACGCGCGGCTGCGGGCGCTGTTCCGCGGAACCGCGATGCACAACACGGTGCGGGTGGACGGGCAGGACCAGGCCGAGGCCGCGGGGCCGTTTGGATGGAAGGGGCGGCCGGAGACCGCGGTGCGGGCGTGGGCGAGCGGGCCGGGAAGGGACGGGATGGTGGGCGAGTGCCGGTATCGGGGATTCACGCACCGGCGGAGTGTTGTTTGGGAGAAACCGGGCAAAATTGTGGTGACCGACGAGTTGGAGGGGCCGGCGGGCGAGCATCTGGTCGAGCAGTTCTGGCATGCGGGCGCAGAGGTCGAGCGCCTGGATGACCGGACGTTCGCCATCGGCGGGCGGGCGGTGATGCGGCTCAGTGGAGAGGGACGCCTGGAGAAGGGCGGGGAGTATGGATGGAGGTCGCCGGCGCTGGGGCGGAAGGAGGAGGCGTGGGTGATCCGGATGGAGCGGAGGACGGCGCTGCCGCTGCGGATGGTGACCGCGATCGAGCTGAGCTGAGCGGGTGCGCGGGGCGGCGGCGGGACTAGAATAGGGAAACGCCTGCCGCAAGCGGGCGGGAAATGAGGTGCGATGGCGGAGGAAGCAGCGGCGACGGGGGCTTCGATCATTCCGTGTTTACGGTACCGGGACGCGACGGTGGCGATCGAGTGGCTGTGCCGGGCGTTCGGGTTTCAGAAGCAACTGGTGGTTCCCGGGCCGAACGGGACGGTGGCGCACGCGCAGTTGACCTTCGGCAAGGGGATGGTGATGGTGGGCTCCATCGAGAACACGGAGTTCGGGCGGTGGATCGCGCAGCCGGATGAAAACGGGTACCGGGAGACGCAGGCGCCTTACGTGGTGGTGAAACAGGCCGACGCGCATTACGCGCGGGCGATGGCGGCCGGGGCGCGGCTGGTGACGGAATTGAAGAACGAACCCTACGGCGGGCGCGGCTACTCATGCCGGGACCCGGAGGGGCATTTGTGGAGCTTCGGGACGTACGATCCATGGAAGGCGTGAACAGGCGGGAGGAGGCGCGCATGAGACTGGGACGATGGATGGCGGCGGCGCTGGCGCTGGCGTTGGGCTGCGCGTGGGCGCAGGACTGGGCGCGGAAGAAGGTGGACGATTCGCCGAGGCACCGCGAGTGGATCACGGTGAAGCACGACGGGCGGGCGGTGGAGACGTTCGTGGCGTATCCGGAGTCCAGGGACAAGACGCCCGTGGTGCTGGTGATTCACGAGATTTTCGGCATGTCGGACTGGGTGGAGGAGGTGTCGGACGAGGTGGCGGCGGCGGGCTACATCGCGGTGGCGCCGGACCTGCTTTCCGGGATGGCGCCCAACGGAGGCAGGACGAAGGACTTCGCGCCGGGGCGGGTGACCGAGGCGGTGAGCCATCTGAACGCCGATCAGATTACGGCGGACCTGAACGCGGTGGCGGACGCGGCGTTGAAGATCCCGGCGGCCAACGGCAAGCTGTTTGTGGCCGGGTTCTGCTGGGGCGGCGGGCAGAGCTTCCGGTTCGCGGCGAACCGCAAGGGGTTGAGCGGAGCGTTCGTGTTTTACGGGCCGCCGCCGGATGCCGCGGCGATGGCGCGGATCACGGCGCCGGTGTTCGGATTCTTCGCCGGCAACGATGCGCGCATCGGGGCGATGATTCCCGGAGCGATCGACGCGATGAAGGCGGCGGGCAAGAAATTCGAGCCGGTGACCTACGACGGCGCCGGCCACGGGTTCATGCGCGCCGGCGAGGCGCCGGATGCGACGGATGCGAACAGGAAGGCGCGGGACGCGGCGTGGACGAGGTGGAAAGAGCTTCTGAAGCAGGGCTCGTGAAGGGGCCGAATCCGCCGGCGGCAAAGAAGCCGCGGGCCGGGAATCATTACCTGCTGGTGGTGCTGGACAGTTGCCGGTACGACGCGATGAAGGCGGCCGGGCCGAAGACGCTCCGCAAGCTGGGACGGATGGAGAAGCGGTGGTCCTACGCGTCTTGGACGGCGCCGTCGCACTACAACCTGCTCACCGGGCTGATGCCGCACCAGAGCCCGAAGAGAGTGTTCGCGTCGGAATATTACCAGCGGGATTTTCTGAAATACAACGAGCGGCTGGGCGTCGAGGGGCTGGATTTCCGGGCGTTTCTTCCGCGGATGTACCTGCCGCCGGTGCTCAGGACGATGGGCTGGACGACGCACGCGATGGTTTCGATGCCGGTGCTGAATCCGGCGACGGCGATCAACAGCGGCTTTGACAGCTACCGTCTCATGGAGAAGCACAACGACCTGCGGGCGATGGTGCGGCGGCTGGAATTTCCGGAGGGCGAGCGGCGGTTCTATCTTTTGAACGCCGGCGAGACGCACTATCCCTACGCGCTGCCGCACGAGCCGGAGGGCGAATGGCCGAGGATCAGCGGGCTGCACGGGGCGCTCGGGCACATGGAAGGCCAGGCCGTGGGAGGGAAGCTGAAGCGGCGCGCGTTTCCGGCGAAGCAGCTCAGGGAGCTAAAGCAACGGCAGATCGAAGCGGTGCGGTATCTGGACGGCGTGCTGGAGGAGATGTTCGACCTGGTGCCGAAGAACACTTATGTGACCGTGACCTCGGACCACGGCGAGCTATTCGGTGAGGACGGCTATTTCGGGCACGGGCCGATCCTGCATGATCTGGTGCTGGAGGTTCCGTTTGTAGAAGGGAAGATCCGGTGAGCGTGTTCGCGGTGGTGCCGGCGTACGTGGGCCCGGGGACGGGGTTCGCGTTTTTGGGTTCGTTCCTGACGCTGGCGGCGTCGCTGGTGGCGGGAGCGGCGTCGGCCCTGTTGTGGCCGCTGCGGGCGCTGCGGCGGAGGCTGCGGCGGGGCGGGCGGAAGGCGCGTGTGAAGAGGGTGATCTTCCTGGGGCTGGACGGCCTGGACCCGCGGATGACCGAGCGTCTGATGGGCGAGGGGAAAATGCCGAACCTGGCGCGCCTGCGTGCCGGCGGAGGATACAGCAGGCTGCGGACGACGTACCCGGCGCTGTCGCCGGTGGCGTGGTCGAGCTTTGCCACCGGAGTGAATCCGGCGCGTCACAATATTTTCGATTTTCTGAACCGCAATCTGCGGACGTACGCGCCGGAGATGGCGGCGGCGCGCGTGCTGCCGGGCGGCCGCAGCCTGCGGTTGGGCAAGTGGCGCATTCCGCTGTCGCGGCCGGTTGTCGAGATGCGGCGGAAGAGCGAGCCGTTCTGGACCATCCTGAGCCGGCACGCGATCGGGAGCACGATCCTGCGTGTCCCGGTGACGTTTCCGCCCGATGAGTTCGGCGGGAGAATGCTGTCGGCGATGCCGGCGCCGGATCTGCGGGGGACGCAGGGGAGCTATTCGTTTTTCACGACCGGCGGCGGCGAGCCGGCGGAGAACGTTTACCGGCTGAGGGAGAACGAAGGCGGGTTCGAGGCGGAGATCGAGGGGCCGCAGGACCCGATGCGGGAGGGCGCCGGGGCGCTGAAGGCGCGCCTCCGTCTGGAACGGCGGGACGGGGCCTGGCGGATGGAGATCGGCGGCCAGTGTCATCCTCTGCAGGCCGGGCGGTACACGGAGTGGATCCGTCTGCGGTTTCGCGGCGCGGGCGGGCCGGCGATTTACGGCATGGCGCGGTTTCTCCTGCGCGAGGGCGCGGGAGTGGAGCTCTATGCGACGCCGGTGCAGATCGACCCGGAGCGGCCGGCGCTGCCGATTTCGCATCCCGGCTCCTATGCGATGTATCTGGCCAAGCGGCAGGGCTCGTTTGCGACGCTGGGACTGGCCGAGGACACGTGGGCGTTGAACGACGGGGCGCTGAACGAGGCCGAGTTTCTCGAGCAGGCGGCGTCGATTCAGAAGGAGCGGGAGGAGATGTTTTTCTCGGCGCTCGAACGGACGCGCAGCGGCGCCGTTGCCTGCGTGTTCGATACCAGCGACCGCGTGCAGCACATGTTCTACCGGCATATGGACGGACGCGCGGGGCGGACGGCCTACGAGGGGACGATCGAGCGGATGTATGAGGACATGGACCGCCTGGTGGGGATGACGATGGCGCGCGCGGGCGCCGGCGACGCGTTGTTTGTGCTGAGCGACCACGGATTTCAGGCCTTCCGGAGAGGCGTGAACCTGAACGCGTGGCTGTGGAGGAACGGGTACCTGGCGCTCGAGGACGGGCGCGCGGAGGGCGGGGATTATCTGGAAGGGATCGACTGGGAGCGGACGCGGGCGTACGCGTTCGGGCTGGGCGGGCTGTATTTGAACAAGAAGGGACGCGAGGCAAAGGGCGTTGTGAGCGAGAGCGAAGCGGAGGCGCTGAGGGAGGAGCTGACGGCGAAGCTGAGCGGGCTGCGGGACGAGGAGACGAACGAGGTGGCGATCCGGAGGGTTTACGCGGCGGCGAAGCTGTACCGGGGGCCTTATCTGGACGCGGCGCCGGACCTGATTGCCGGATACGGGGAGGGGTATCGGGCGTCGTGGGACGGCGTCAAAGGAAAGGTAACCGGGAGGGTGTTCGAGGACAACGGCAAGGCGTGGAGCGGGGACCATTGCGTGGATCCGGAGCTGGTGCCGGGGGTGTTATTTTCGAGCCTGCCTTTGGAGGCGGACGATCCGGGAATTGAGGACATGGCGGCGACGGCGCTGGAGCTGCTGGGCGTGCCGAGGCCAGCGTGGATGGAAGGACGACCGGTGGTTGGAGTTGGCTGAGACGCGGCGGCGGGCAACGGGGGCGGTGCTGGCGGCGCTGATGCTGGCGGGCTGCGGCGCGCGGAGCCAGGCGCGGAAAGTGATTGTGCTCGGAGTGGACGGCATGGACCCGGGCTTCGTGGAAAGGCACTGGGCGGAGCTGCCGAACCTCGAAAAACTGAAGCGCGGCGGAGGGTTCCGGCGGCTGGCGACGACCACGCCGCCGCAGAGCCCGGTGGCCTGGACGACGTTCATCACCGGCCTCGACCCCGGAGCGCACGGGGTGTTCGATTTCGTCGAGCGCGATGCGGCGACGATGGAGCCGTACTCCTCGTTCGGCCGTGTCGAGGAGACGGGGCCGCGGCTGAGGCTGGGTCCGTATACGCTGCCGCTGTGGCCGGCGCGCGTGGTGAGGCAGAGGAAGGGCGAGGCGTTCTGGAGCCTGCTCGCGCGGCGGGGCGTGCCGGCCGCGGTCATCCGGATACCGGAGAACTATCCGCCGGTGCGGGACGGCGAAGCGCTGGCCGGGATGGGCACGCCGGACCTGCGCGGGACGCTGGGGACGTTCACGTTTTACACCGACGATCCGGAGCGCGCGCCGGGCAAGGTGGCGGGCGGGGAGATGGTGAGAGTGGAAGCCAGGGACGGGCATGTGACGCTGCCGCTCGAAGGGCCGCCCAACACTCTGCGCAAGGACCGGCGGCCCGCCACGGCGCGGATTGAGGTGGACATCGACCCGGAGCGGCCCGCGGCGCGGGTGGCCTCGGGCGGGGAGACGGAGGTGCTGAAGGAAGGCGAGTGGTCCGGGTGGATGCCGGCGCAGTTTGTGCTGGTGCCGGGCCTGGCTTCGAGCCGGGGGATGTTCCGAATGTACGTAAAGCAGCTTCATCCGCTGGTGGAGATTTATGTTTCACCGGTGAATGCGGACCCCGAGTCGCCGGCGCTGCCGCTGGCCTGGCCGAAGCGATACGGCAGAGAGTTGGCGGCGAAGGTGGGACGATTCTACACGCTGGGAATTCCGGAGGACACCGCGGCGCTGCGGCAGGGAGTGTTTGACCGGGCGGAGTTTCTCAGCCAGAGCCGGCTGGTGGGGCAGGACGAGCGCCGGCTGCTGGGCGAGGCTCTGCGGAGGTACCAGGGCGGGCTGCTGTTTTTCTATTTCTCCTCGGTGGATCAGAATTCGCACATCCTGTGGGGCAGGCACGAGGACGAGCTGCTGCGGGTATACCAGGAGGTGGACGAGGCGGTGGGGGAAGTGGAGAAACGGGAGCCGGAAGCGGTGTTGGTGGTGATGTCGGATCACGGCTTCAGCACGTTCGACCGCGCGGTGCACCTGAACCGGTGGCTGGCCGGAAGGGGATGGCTCAAGGCCGCCCCGGACGGCGAGATTGACTGGGCCGGGACTCGCGCGTATGCGATGGGGCTGAACGGGCTCTATGTGAACACGGCGGGAAGAGAGGAACATGGGACGGTGCCGGCCGGTGCCGGGAGCCGGAAGCTGGTCGAGGAGATCCGCCGCGAGCTGCTGGCGTGGAAAGATCCGGTGAGCGGCAAAGCGGTGGTGGAGACGGTGGCGGGAAGCGGGGCGGAAGACGAGTGGAACAAGACGGCGCCGGACGCGGTGATCGGATACGCCCCGGGGTATCGGGCTTCCTGGGAGACGGCGTTGGGCGAAGCGGGGGCGCAGGAGATTGACGACAACGACGATGCCTGGATCGCGGACCACTGCATCAACGCGGCCGACGTTCCGGGAGTGCTGTTCAGCAGCGTGCCGGTGCGGGTGGACGATCCGCGGCTCAAGGATCTGACGGTGTCGCTGCTGGGATTGTACGGCGTAAAAGCGGGAGCGGGAATGACGGGGAGGGAGATATTGCGATGACGAAGACGGCGGTGAAGATCAACAAGGCTCTGGCGAAGCGGGCTGAGGCGGCGGCGGCGAAGGAGGGATACAGCTCGGTGGAGGAATTCATCGAGCACGCGGTGGAGAAGGAGCTGGCGAGGGTGGAAGAGGGCGAGGGGAAAGACGAGGTGATGCGGAAGCTGAAGGGGCTGGGGTATCTGGAATGACGGCTGTTGAGCTGGGCGTCGGGGCTCTGGCCGGTTTGGGGGCGGCGGGGTTGGTGTGCGGGGTGGTGAGCGTGGCGGTGTTCGCGTGGCTGGCGGATGGCGAGGCGATGCGGCGGGCGGCGCGGCGGATGGCGGCGGACCTGCTGGAGATGCGGCTGTATCTGGACGAGCCGGGCGTCGTGCTGGGGGCGCAGAGGGATCTGCTGGGCGCCAACGGTAGGATGCTGCAAGCGGTGGCGAAGCCGCTGGCGGTGCTGGCGCCGGCGATGTTTCTCATCGGGGCGGTGCTGGATGGAATCTACGGCAGGGCGCCGCTGAAGGTGGGAGAGGCGGCGGTGGTGACGGTGGCCTGGCGCGGCGAGGGAGGCGGGCAGGGGAGCGCGGTGCTGCGCGCGCGCGGCTGCGTGGCGGTGGAGACGCCGGGGGTGCGAGTGCCGTCGCGGGCGCAGGTGAGCTGGCGCATCCGCGCGGCGGGGGCTTGCAAGGGAACGCTGGAGGTGGTGGACGGCGGGAACGTGGTGCAGCAGAGCGTGGCGGTGGAAGGAGGTTGGGCGCGGGAGCGGCGGTACGGAGGGCTCGTGGGGTATCTGCTCGATCCGCTCGGCGGGCCGGTGGGCGACGGGCGGATCCGGTGGATTGAGACCGGGTACCGCGAGGCGGCGATCGCCGGATGGGCGTGGCCGTGGTGGTTTGGGCTGTTTACTCTGGCCGCGGGCGGAGCGTTTGCGGTCCTGTCGAGGCGGGCGATGGCGAAGGCCGCGCGGGCGGCGGCGGTGCTGGTCGCGGCGGCGGGCCTGGGCCGGGCGGCGGAAGCGCCGGTGATTGTGATTTCCATCGACACTCTGCGGGCCGATCATCTGGGCGTGTATGGGTACAAGAAAGCGCGGACGCCGAACCTGGACGCGATGGCCGAAGGCGGGACGGTGTTCGACGACGCCTCGTGCCAGATCCCTCTGACGCTGCCCTCGCACGCCTCGATGTTTACGTCCACCTATCCGTTCGAGAACGGCGTGGAGGAGAATGCGGAGAGATTGCCGCCGGGCCGGGAGACGCTGGCCGCGGTGCTGAAGGCGCGCGGGTACGCGACGGCGGCGTTCGTGGGGAGCGCGATGCTGGGGCGGGAGTACGGGCTGGACGCGGGCTTCGATGTTTACGACAGCCCTTTCCGGATGCCGGCCGGCGGCGGGGCGGGGTTGGCGGAGATGAAGGTGCGCCGGGACGGGGCGCTGGTGGTGCGCTCGGCCGAGGCGTGGATGGAGGCGATGCGGGGCAGGAAGGTGTTTGTGTTCGTGCATCTGTTCGACCTGCACACGCCGTATCCGTCGGGGAGGGTGGAGCCGGAGACGGCGGAGTACGACGCGCGCCTCGAGTATGTGGATCGCGTGGTGGGGCGGTTTCGCCAGGCGTTGGAGAAGGGCGGATGGTGGGGGCGGTCGGTGGTGGTGGTGATGTCGGATCACGGGGAAGGGCTCGGAGAGCACGGAGAGGCGAGCCACGGATATTTCAATTACCGGAGCACGGTGCGTGTTGCGCTGATGGTGCATTGGCCGGCGGGGGCGGCGAAATTGGGCGCGCGCGTGAAGACGCCGGTTGGGTTGATCGACGTGGCGCCGGGAATCCTGGATCTTCTGGGAGCGCCCGCGCCGCGGGCGTTTCGCGGGCGGAGCCTGATCGCCGCTGCGCGCGTGGGCGGGCCGGTGTTGAGCGAGAGCGTTTATGCCCGGGACCAGTTCGGATGGGCGGCGCTGCGCTCGATCCAGGACGGGCGCTGGCGATACATTCAGGCGCCGAAGCCGGAGCTTTACGACGTGGCGAGCGACGCGGGGGAGAAGAAGAACGCGGCGGCGGAGCGCCGGCCGGAAGCGGAGAAGATGCGGAGCGAGCTGGCGAAGGCGATGGAGACGGGCGCGCGGAGCGCGGCGGCGCGGGCGGACAGCGGAGCGGGGACGAAAGAGATGCTGGAGAGCCTGGGCTATGTCGCCGGCGGCGGCGCGGGGCGGGGCTCGGGGGCGGATCCGAAGGATCGTCTGGGGGAGTTCCAGCGGTTTGAAAAAGGGCTGGAGGCGATGTATGCGGGGCGGCTGAAGGAGGCCGAGGGGGCGCTGGGAGCGGTGCTGTCCGCCGACGGCGGGAACGTGCCGGCGCGCGGCGATCTGGGGGATTGCTACCGGAGGGAGGGGCGTTGGGCGGAGGCGGCGCGCGAGTGGGAAGAGGCGCTGCGGCGGGACCCGAAATACGCGCCGGCGGCCGAGGCTCTGGGGGAGATGTGGCTGGGGCGGAAGGAGTATGAGAAAGCGCGGCGGGCCTTCGAGCGCCTGGTGGAGATCGACGCGCGGAGCTATGCCGGGCAGTTCGGACTGGGTTTGGCCGACGAGCGGCTGGGCAGGACGGAAGAGGCGCGGAAGCACGTGGAAGCGGCCTGCGGAATCGAGCCGGGACGGGCGGCGTGCGCGGCCGAGCTGCGGGAGCTGGGCGCGCCGAAGCGGTGAGCGCGCAGCGCGGCGGGCGGCGTAGAATCGCAGGATATGCAACGCGCGCGAGTGACGCCGATCGTGATGCTGCTGGGCGCCGGGCTGGCGGGCGCCGCCGAGCCGGTGTACCAGAAACCGCCGAAGGACATTCTGGACGTGCTGAACGCGCCGCCGCCGGCGGCGATTTCGGTGAGTCCGGCCAAGGACACCGCGATCCTGCTGCAGGCGGTGGCGCACCCCTCGATTGAGGAGCTGGCGCAGCCGATGCTGCGGCTGGCGGGGCTGCGGATCGACATCAACACCAACGGGCCGCACCTGATGCCGCACAACGTATCGTACCGGCTGCTGCGGCTGAAGGACGCCTCGGCCGAGGCGGTGAAGCTGCCGGCGGGCGCCGACAAGCTGAGCGCGCCGGTGTGGAGTCCGGACGGGCGGCGGTTTGCGTTCACCGTCACCGGGGCGCGGGCGATCGAGCTTTGGGTGGGCGAGACGGCGACGGGGCGGGCGCGGCGGATGGAGGGAGTGCGGCTGAACGCGGTGATCGGCGAGCCGGAAGGGCCGTTCGGGCGGATGGGCGCGCCGATGGTGTGGATGCCGGACAGCCGCACGCTGCTGGCGCGGCTGGTGCCGGCGGGGCGCGGGGCGGCGCCGGCCGAGGCGAAGGTGCCGAAGGGGCCGGCGATTCAGGAGAGCGCGGGGCACAGCGGGCCGGTGAGAACGTATGAAGACATGCTGAGCAACGCCCACGACGAGGATCTTTTCGACTACTACGCGACGGCGCAGCTTGCCTTCCTCGACACCGTGAGCGGGAAAGCGGCGCCCGCGGGCAAACCGGGGATCTATACGAGCCTCGAGCCGTCGCCGGACGGCAGGAGCATTCTGGTGACGCGGATTCACCGGCCGTATTCCTACCTGCATCCGTTCCGCGATTTTCCCACCGAGATCGAAGTGTGGGACCGCGCGGCGAAGAAGCTGTACACGGTGGCCAGTCTGCCGCTCGCCGACCGGGTGCCGATCGACGGAGTGCGCACCGGGCCGCGCGACTGCGAGTGGCTGCCGGGCGAGGCGGCGGCGCTGGTGTGGGTGGAGGCGATGGACGGCGGAAACCCGAAGGAGAAAGTGCCGCACCGGGACCGGATCATGAAGCTGGCGGCGCCGTTCACGCAGCCGGCCGAAGAAGTGTTCGAGACCGAGCAGCGGTTCGCGGGTCTGCAGCCGCTGGAGAACGGGAAGATAGCTTTGGTGGAGGATTACGACCGCGACCGTCGGTGGCGGCGGACGATGGAAGTGGACCTGAGCAAGCCGGGCGGCGAGGGCAGGGTGCTGTTCAGCCGCAACGTGCAGGACCGCTATCACGACCCCGGCTCGCCGGTGATGGAGACGCTGAAGAGCGGGCGGCGCGCGGTGATGGAGGAAGGCGGCTGGATTTACCTGGAGAGCCTGGGAGCGACGCCGAAAGGCGACCGGCCGTTTCTGGACCGCTACAACCTGGAGACGGGGAAGACGGAGCGGCTGTTTGAGTGCGGGACTCAAGGCTATGAGACGGTGGAGGCGGTGCTGGACCGCGACGGCAAGCGGCTGCTGACCGAGCGCGAGAGCCCGGCCGAGCCGCCGAATTATTTCGTGCGCAGCGGCGAGATGCTGACGGCGCTGACGCATGAGCCGGACCCGGCGCCGCAGGTGCGCGGGGTGCACAAGGAACTGGTGACGTATGAGCGCGAGGACGGCGTGCCGCTTTCGTTCACGCTGTATCTGCCGCCGGGTTACAAGCAGGGCGAGAAGCTGCCGGCCCTGTTGTGGGCCTATCCGTTCGAGTACAACGACGCGGCGACGGCGGGGCAGGTGAGCGGATCGACCGAGCGGTTCACGCGGCTCACCGGGCATCTGCTGCTGACGCTGGCGGGCTACGCGGTGCTGGAGAACGCCGGGATGCCGGTGATCGGAACGCCGGAGACGGTGAACAATACCTACCTCGATCAGATCGTGATGGACGCGCGGGCGGCGGTGAAGAAGGCGGCGGCGATGGGCGTGGTGGACGCGGCCCGGGTGGCGGTGGGCGGGCACAGCTACGGGGCATTCATGACGGCAAACCTGCTGGCGCACAGCGGCCTGTTCCGCGCCGGGCTGGCCGAGAGCGGAGCCTACAACCGGACGCTGACGCCGTTCGGATTTCAGACCGAGCGGCGGACTCTGTGGGAGGCTCCGGATCTGTACATCAAGATGTCGCCGTTCATGAGCGCGAACCACATCAAGGCTCCGCTGCTGCTGATCCACGGCGAGGCCGACGACAACATGGGCACGTTTCCGATTAACAGCGAGCGGCTGTACCAGGCGGTGCGGGGCAACGGAGGGACGGTGCGGCTGGTGATGCTGCCGCTGGAGGCGCACGGATACGCGGGGCGGGAGACGCTGGAGCATGTGCTGTGGGAGGAGTTGCGATGGCTGGACAAATACGTGAAACCGGAGGCGGCGGGAGCGCAATGACGCGAAGAGAGATGGTGTGGATGGCGGGCGCGGGGCTGGCGGCGGGGGCGGCGGGGGCGCCGGCCGAAGCCGCGGCGCTGACGGCGCGGCAGGTGATTGAGAGGATCCGGAAGAACGTGGGCGTGCCGTGGAAGACGCCGACGGTGGACACATTCAAGGCGGGCAATCCGGACGGCGCGGTGAAGGGGATTGCCACCACGGTGATGGCGACGCTGGCGGTATTGAAGAAAGCGGCGGCCGCGGAGAAGAACCTCATCATCAGCCACGAGCCGACGTTCTGGAGCCACCTGGACACGACGGCGGAGCTGAAAGACGACCCGGTGTACCGCGACAAGCTGGGCTTCATCGAAAAGAACGGAATGGTGGTGTGGCGGTTTCACGACCACTGGCACGCGCGGAAGCCGGACGCGATGCTGACGGGGCTGGCGGAGACGCTGGGATGGAGCGGGTACAAAACGGGGGCGGACGGGCGGAGGTACACTCTGCCGGAGACGACGCTGGCCGGGATGGCGGACTCGATTGAGAAGCACCTGGGGGCGCGCGGGCTGCGGGTGATCGGCGACCCGAAGGTGATGGTGAGCACGGTGGCGATGAGTCCGGGAGCGGGCGAGTCGGCGGGGGCGCGGAAGGCGCTGTTCGAGGCCGATGTTCTGGTGGTGGGCGAGCAGAGGGAATGGGAGACGGTGGAGTATGCGCAGGACGCGATCGCGTCGGGGCGGAAGAAAGGGATGGTGATTCTGGGGCACGCGATCTCGGAAGACCCGGGGATGAAGCTGTGCGCGGAGTGGCTGAAGACGCTGGTGAGCGAGGTTCCGGTGGAATGGATCCCGGCGGGAGAGCCGTTCTGGCGCCCCGGGAGAGAGGCGTGACGGGGCGGGCACTGCTCGCGTGGCTGGCCTGCTGCGGGTGGATGTGCGCGCAGCAGAGCGCGCCGGTTGTGCTGCGGGCGGCGCGGATGGTGGACGTTGCGGCGGGGCGCGTAGTGGCGCCGGCCGAGGTGCTGGTGGAGGACGGCAAGATTGTCGAAGCCGGGAGCGCGGTGCGGCATCCGGCGGGGGCGGAGGTGATTGAGCTCGGGGACCGCACCCTGCTGCCCGGCCTGATTGACGCGCACGTGCACCTGTTCCTGCATCCCGGCGCCGAGGACCTGCAGACGGTGGAGGAGAGCGTTCCGGAGCGGACGATCCGGGCGGCGCTGGCGGCGCGGGCGGACCTGATGGCGGGCTTCACCGCCGAGAGGGACATGGGCACCGAAGGCGCGGGCTCGGCCGATACGGCGGTGCGCGACGCCATCGACAAGGGTTGGATTCCGGGGCCGCGGCTGCGGATCAGCGGCAACGCGGTGGACATTCTCGGCGGGCACGAGGACGCGATTCACTACAACCCGGCGCAGCACGTGCTGCCGAACGCCACGTGGGCCAACAACGCGGCCGAGCTGGTGACGGTGATCCGGGAGCAGTTTAAAGAAGGCGCGGACTTCATCAAGATCTACGAGACCGGACGGGACAAGATGAAGGACGGCAAATTCGCGACGCCGTACCAGTACACGGAGGCGGAGCTGCGGACGGCGGTGGAGGAAGCGGCGCGGGTGGGCAAGCGCGTGGCCGTGCACGCCACCGGCGAGCCGGGGACGCTGTATGCGGCGCGGGCGGGCGTGGTGTCGGTGGATCACGCCAATCAGCTCAGCGATGAGACGATGCGGATCATGCGCGAGAAGGGAATCTTCGCCGTGCCGACGTTCGCCATCGCCGAATACTTCGCCGATCACGCGGCCACGCCGGAGACGGGAGCGCGGGAGCACAAGATGCTCGTGATGCACGCCGAGGAGTTTCGCCGGCAGCTTGCGGCCGGGGTGCCGATGGCGATGGGGTCCGACGTGGGGCCGTTTCCGCACGGGACGCAGGCGCGGGAGTTTGTGCTGATGGTGAAGTACGGAATGAAGCCGGCCGAGGCGCTGCGCGCGGGCACGATAAACGGGGCGAAGCTGCTGGGCTGGGGGGACAAGCTCGGGCAGGTGAAGGCGGGGTATCTGGCCGACCTGATCGCCGTCGAAGGGAATCCGCTCGACGACATCGCCGCGCTCGAGAAGGTGACGTTTGTGATGAAGGGCGGCGTGGTGTACCGGAAGTAAGGGCGGGCGTTGACGAATGTGTCCTGGCCGCCGGTTCAGTGCTAGGATAGACAGATTTCAATGGCCGCCCCCAATGGTTCGCCGGGCACCCGTCAGGTGCTTGTCTATTTCGGGCTCATGTCGCTACTGGTGAACCTGGTGAACCCCAGCTTCCTCCTGGATATTCCCACCTCGTACATGCTGAAGAATGTCCTTCACGCCTCGGCCGGGCGGATCTCCCTGTTCCGCCTGCTCACAGCCATCCCTTTTTATCTGGCCTTTGCCTTCGGCCTGGCGCGCGATGTGTGGAATCTCTTCGGCGAGCGGGATCCGGGCTACTTCCGCATCTTCGTTCCGCTCATGGTGTCGGTTCTGGCATGGATGGCATTCTCCCGGACTTCCTTCGCGGGCCTGGTGGCTGGAATGCTTCTGACCGGCGTCGCATTCTCGTTCGTCTTCGCCGCCTATCAGGGCCTGACCGCGCTCATCGGCCAGGAGGCTTTGATGACCGGGCGGCTCAGCGCTCTCTCGAATCTGTTCCTGTTCTTTCCCGTCGGGGCGGCCTATATCGCCTCCGGGTTCATGTCCGAGAGCCTCACGCACCGCCAGATATTCCTGCTGGTTCTTGCCCTCTCGGCAACCCTCATTCTTTTCGGCTTCTGGAAGCCCGGCGCCGTATTTGGCCGCGCCTACACAAACCCGCGCGCGCAGGGAACGACGTTCTTCGGGGACATACGCCGGCTGGTGAAGCACCGGGCGATCTACCCGGTGGTGCTGATCAACATCCTGTGGAATTTTACGCCCGGCTCCTTTACGCCGATGCAGTTCTTCCTCACCAACCACCTGCATGCCGCCGATGCGGTGTATGGCGAGTTTCTCGGCCTGTATAACCTGTTCTTCCTGCCGCCCACGCTGTTGTACGGATATTTGTGCACGCGCTTCCCGCCACGCAAGCTTCTGCTGTGGTCGGTGCTGGCCGGAGTGCCGCAGTTCATTCCCATGGCCTTCATACACACCGGCGGACAGGCGCTGATGGCCGCCGTGTTGATCGGACTGTTGGGAGGCCTGGCGAACGCGGCGTGCATCGATATCGCCATCCGCGCCTGCCCGCCGGGGTTGCAGGGGACGCTCATGATGATGATCGCAGCGGCCTTCGCGCTCGCCATGCGCGGGGGAGACGTGGCCGGCGCATGGATCTACGGCCTGAGTCCAACATACGGGTTCGACTATTGCGTGATTGCGATCACCGTGTCCTACGCGCTCATTCTGCCCGTGATCCCGTTTCTCCCCCGCCAGATCACCGCGACAGCCGACGGCGAACCGAACCCGGAAGACGAAGCATTGGTGCTTGCTGAGATTCGCGCGGCGGGGTAGCGAGGCCGGCACGCGCCATCTGCGAGGCCAACGGCGCGGCGGAGGCGCTGATCCGGCTCGCTGGCGGCGCGGGATGTGAACGGAAGGGTCCGGAGCCCTGTCCTGGCCGCGCTTGGCGGCCGGAGAACGCTCGCGCGGAACGCGTGTCCGGAGCGGCAGGGCGCTCCCCTCGGCCCGCCGGGACGGCGCGGAACCCCGAGGCCCGGCCTTCGGCGAACGCGGCGCATGGGCGGCCGGCCGCGCGCCTCCACAGCTCAGCCGATGGACGCGCGCCGGCGGTAGCGAAGTGCGTAGATCGCGAAGTTCGCACCGCAGACGATGACGGCCGCGACGGCAAGCAACCACGGCGGCACGTTGGAAGTAAGGGCGGGCGTTGACTGCGCCGGGCGGTGGTGGTAAGGTTCGGACGAAGAAAGCTGCGCTCAGGAGGGACAAGCCGATGATACGAGCGGGCGATGCGAGCGTCGAGTGGGACGCGGCCCGGAAGCGGTGGCAGGTGCGCATCCAGGTGGGAGCGGAAGTGATCAAGCGGCCGCTGGCGGAGGGCCAGGAGCGGGACGCCGAGGAAACGCTGAAGGCGCGCGCGGTGGAGACGGCCCGGGACGAAGGCTACGAGCTGGACGCCGGGCGCGTCGAAGTGCGGCGCTAGAGGCGGACGATGTTCTTGCCGGTGCGGCCCTTGAGAGCGTTGCGTGTGTCCACGATCAGACGCGCGCCGCCGGCGATGGCGTCGTAGTCGAAGCTCGAGTGGTCGGTGACGATGACGGTGCAGTCGGCGCGGGCGGACTCGGCTAAGGCATCCTTGCTGGCCAGATCGAGGCCGTCGAATTTGAGCGTCGGGACAAAGGGGTCGCTGTAGGTGACGAGGGCGCCGCGCTGGTGGAGCAGGTGGAGAATGTCGAGTGCGGGGGACTCGCGCATGTCGTCGATGTTGCGCTTATAAGCGGCGCCGAGCACGTGAACGTGGGAGCCGCGCAGCGGCTTGGTGTGCTCGTTCAGGGCGTTCTGGATTTTGTCCACCACGAAGTGGGGCATCTGGCCGTTGATGTAGCCGGCCAGCTCGATGAAGCGGGCCTCGATGCCGGCCTGCTTGGTTTTCCAGGACAGATAGAACGGGTCGATGGGAATGCAGTGGCCGCCGAGGCCGGGGCCGGGATAAAAAGGCATGAAGCCGAAAGGCTTGGTGGCGGCGGCGTCGATGACTTCCCAGACGTTGATGCCCATGCGGTCGCACATGAGGGCCATCTCGTTCACCAGGCCGATGTTGATCATGCGGAAGGTGTTTTCGAGCAGCTTCACCATTTCGGCGACGCTGGTGGAGCTGACCGGGACCACGGTCTGCAGGGCCTGGGAATAGAACAGGGCGCCGATTTCGGTGCAGGCGGGCGTGATGCCGCCGACGACCTTGGGGATGTTGACGGTCTGGTAGACCGGGTTGCCGGGATCGACGCGCTCGGGGGAGAAGCAGAGGAAGAACTGTTCGCCGACCTTGCGGTCCGGGCCTTCGAGCATGGGCAGGACGAGCTCGTCGGTGGTGCCGGGGTAGGTGGTGGATTCGAGGATGACCAGGGTGCCGGGCTTGAGGTGGACGGCGATTTCCTGGCAGGCCGAGACGATGAAGCTCATGTCGGGGTCTTTGGTCTTGCGCAGGGGGGTGGGGACGCAGATATTAATGGTGTCGAGGGAGGAGACGGCGGCGAAATCGGTGGTGGCGTGGAAGTGGCCGGAGGCGACGAGCGGGGCGAAGACGGAGGTGGGGATGTCCTGGACGTAAGACTCGCCGCGGTTGAGGGCGTCGACCTTGGAGGGCTGGACATCGATGCCGGTGACGTGGAAGCCGGCCTTGGCGAACTCAACGGCCAGCGGCAGGCCGACGTAGCCGAGCCCGACGATGCCGACGCGGGCGGTACGATTGCGGATTTTTTCTTCCAGGGCCTGGCGGCCGGCAAGGGCGGTAGTGTCGTTCATAAGCGGCAAGGTGAGCAAGTCGGTTCTCCTCGATTCTACTATTCAAGAGTGCCGGGGGCGGGGAAACGTGATAGGCCGGAGCGAGATTTTGTAGGTCCGTGGCATACTAAGGCTGAGGCGGCGTGAGCACAGAAACGTTTCACAAATCAGAGGTTGCCGTTCTTGGGCTGGGGTACGTCGGGTGCGTAACCGCGGCCTGCCTGGCGAATTTAGGGCATCGTGTGACCGGCGTCGACCGGGATGAACACAAGATCAGGAACGTGCTGGAGGGCCGGGCTCCCTTTTATGAACCCGGGCTGGAACCCATCATACGGGAGAACGTGGAAGCCGGGCGGCTGACGGCGACGGGTTCGGCGGCGGAGGCGGTGGAGAACGCGGACGTGGCGCTGATCTGCGTCGGGACGCCGTCGGAGAAGAACGGGAACCTGGGGCTGGACCAGTTGCGGCGGGCGGTGGAGGAGATCTCGGCGCGGACGCGGACGCGGACCAAGCCGCTGGTGATCGCGGTGCGGAGCACGGTGTTTCCGGGGACGTGCGAGCAGGAAGTCTGGCCGGCGTTTGAGGGGCGGCAGAACGTGCAGGTGGTGTCGAACCCGGAATTCCTGCGGGAGGGCTCCGCGGTGAAGGATTTTCTGGAGCCGAGCCTGCTGGTGGTGGGGGGAACGGACCAAAACGCCGTCAACCGCGTTGCGGGCTTGTACGCGCCGCTGGGCGTGGAGCCTTGTCTGGTGACGCTGCGGACGGCGGAGATGATCAAGTACGCCTGCAACGCGTTTCACGCGGTGAAGATCTCCTTCGCCAACGAGATCGGGTCGCTGGCCACGCGGCTGGCGGTGGACCCGGTGGAGGTGATGGACACGCTGTGCCGGGACGAGAAGCTGAACGTGTCTCGGGCGTACCTGAAGCCGGGGTTTGCCTTCGGGGGCTCGTGCCTGCCGAAGGACCTGCGGGCGCTGGTATACCGGGCGGGGCGGATGAATCTGAGCCTGCCGCTGCTCGAATCGGCGATGCCGAGCAATGACGCGCATCTGCAGCGGGCGATCCAGGCGGTGCTGGAGTTGCCGGCGGGGCGGATCGGGGTGATCGGGCTGGCGTTCAAGGAGAACACCGACGATCTGCGGGAGAGCCCGGTGGTGGGGCTGCTGGAGGCGCTGCTGGGCAAGGGGCGGACGGTGCGGGTGTTCGACCCGCACGTGAGGATGGATACGATCTACGGGAGCAACCGGCAGTTCATCCTGGAGACGATTCCGCACATCGGCCGGCTGCTGGACAACCGTATGGAGGAGACGCTGGGCTGGGCCGAGCACCTGGTGGTGACGCAGAAGCAGAGCCCGGAGGCGGCGGAGAAGATCGTGGCCAGCGGGCTGCCGGTGCTGGACCTGGCGGGGGCGAGGCTGGGCGTGGCCGGGCCGGCGCTGGCATCGCGGGCCTGAGGCGGCCGCGATGAGCCTGGGGGACCGCGGGCCGCGGGTGAGCGTCATCATGCCGGCCTACCGGGTGGCGCCGTACATCGGGGAGGCGCTGGACTCGGTTTTCGCGCAGACCTACACCGATTTCGAAGTGATCGTCGTCAACGACGGGTGTCCGGACAGCGAGGCGCTGGAGCGGGCGCTGGAGCCGTACCGCGATCGGATCGTGTATCTGCGGCAGGCCAACCGCGGGCCGAGCGGGGCGCGGAACACGGCGATCGGGGCGTCGCGCGGGGAACTGCTGGCGCTGCTGGACGCCGACGACACCTGGACGCCGGATTACCTGGAGACGCAGGTGGGGATTCTCGACGCGCATCCGGAGGTGGACGTGGTGTATCCGGACGCGGAGGTTTTCGGGGGCGGGCCGGACCACGGGCGGACGCTGATGGAGCTGTCGCCGCCGAAGGGGGAGGCGGATTTTTTTTCGATCGTGCGGTTGGAATGCGTGGTGACCGTGTCGGTGGTGGCGCGGAAGCGGGCGGTGGTGGAGGCGGGGCTGTTCGACGAGCATCTGCCGGGGGCGGAGGACTACGAGCTGTGGGCGCGGATGGCGCATCACGGATCGAAGTTCTTGTATCACCGGCGGGCGCTGCTGCGCTACCGGCGGCGGGCGATGAGCCAGTCCTCGGACCCGCTGCGGCAGTTGCGGCGGGGCATGGGAGCGCTGGCGGCGCTGGAGCGCAACGTGAGTCTGAACCAGCGCCAGCGGGAGGCGGTGGAGGCAACGCGGCGGCATTTCCAGGCCGAGATCGGGAAGCTGGAGGGCAAGGCGGCGATCGAGCGGGGCGACGCGGCGGCGGCGAGAGAGAACTTCGAAACGGCGAACCGGCTTCAACCGGGCATCAAGACGGCGGCGGCGGCGGCGATGCTGCGCATCTGGCCGTGGCTGGCGATACGGATTCTGCGGCCGCGGGCGCGGCGAAAAGCTTAGCGGGGCCTCAGCCGGGCTGGGCGAGGCGGGGGGCGGGATTGTCGGCGGGGGCGGGGACCGGGACGCGGGGCCGGTCGAAGAAGAACCGTTTGAGGCCGGCGGCGAGGCCGAGGCCGCAACAGAAGTGGTAGAGGCAGTGGAGCGGGACGGAGGCGGCGGCGAAGCGCGGGCCGGCGTGGGCGGCGAGGAAGGCGAAAAACGGGCGGTTCAGCAGCAGGTAGAGGGCGGCGAGAGAGGCCGCGGCGGCCGCCAGCGGCCAGGCGGGATGAAGCGCGGCGAGGACGGCCAGCGCGGCCAGGACATAGACGGAGGCGACGCTGAGGCGCTGGGAGAGGCCGAGGTTGAGGTCGTCGGGGAGGAAGCGCTCGCGGAGGAGGAGCTCGGTCCAGTTGGCGCCCCGGTGGAAGACGTCGGTGCGCACCATGGAGGCCAGCGTCCAGCGCTTGAGGTGCTTGCCCTGAATTTCGGGATCGAGGGCGAGGCGGCGTCCGGCGCGCCAGAGGCGGAGACCGAACTCGACGTCGCGCAGATGGAGGCGGTCGAGAGTGAAGCCGCCGTGGGCGAGGAAGACGGAGCGGCGGACGGCTCCGCAGCCCGTCCAGAACGTGCAGGCGGAGCGGTGGCTGGTGCGGTGGACGAAGGAGTGAAGAAGGTTGCGGTAGCGGGAAACCAGGCGGGGATCGGAGGGCGAGGTGTCGTAGGCTCCGAAGACGGCGTCGAGCGCGGGGTCGGCATCGAAGCGGGCGGCGATGCGGGAGAGGGTGGTGGGGGAGACGGCGACGTCGGAGTCTACGAAGACGAGGATATCGCCGCGGGCGGAGGCGGCGCCGCGGTTGCGCGCGGCGAAGGAGCCCGAGGGGCGGGGCATGCGGATGAGGCGGCAGAGGCCGCGTCGGGCGGCAGGCGGCAGGCGGCGGACGGAGCCGTCATCGACGATCAGGATTTCGAGCGGCCGCGCGCCGCCGTTATGCAAGGCCGCCAGGCAGGCCGTCAGATGCGCGTCATTGTCGCGCACGGGTATGATGACCGAGAGTCGTAAAGCCACAGATCTACCAGCGTGCAACCGAGCCGATACCCCAACGCTCACGCGAAGCGAAGCCGGCCGCGCCCGGCCCTGTTATCGGGCTGGGGGCTGCTGGCCGCCATCGCCACCGTTCCACTGTTCCACTGGCAGTACGAATATTTTCGCCAGCGCGGGCCGGTATTCGCGGCTTCGCTGATCGTTTTGTTTTTGATGCTGGCCGCGGCCGCCTATTTCCACAATCGGCGAGCTGCGCGTACGCCGGCCGGCTGGCTCTCACTGTCGGTGCTGCTTCCCGCCGCCGCGGCGTTTTTCTATGATACACGCGCGGCGGTGGTGGTGGCGTTGATGGTGGGCTCGGGCTACGTGTTGGGGCGGGGTCTGCTGGCGCTGATGGGATGCGAGTTGGAAGGAGCCGTGGAGGAGCTGGCGATTTCGACCGGGTTGGGGCTGGGCGCGGCGATGATGATTCTGTTTGCGCTCGGGATGGCGGGGTTGTACTACCGGCCGGTGTTCGCGGCTCTGTTGGCGGCGCCGCTGGTGGCGTTTCCGCGCCAGGTGGTGGGATTGGGATCGAGCATGGCGGCGCTGGCGCGGGGATGGATGCGGCCCGAGGAAGGGGACGGAGCGGAGCGGTCGCTGGCGGTGGTGTTTGGAGTGGCGCTGGGGGCGTGCGGGATGACGGCGGCGCTGGCGCCGAGCGTGGCTTTCGACGCCATCCGGCTGCATTTGCCGGCGGCGGCCTACTATCAGGCGATTCACGCGGTGCGCCCGCTGCCGTTCAACGACTACAGTTATTTTCCGCAGGGCATGGAGACGCTGATGGCGATGGCGGGGTCGCTGGGCGGGCAGACGGCGGAGCAGTTGATCGCGTTCGCGTTTTTCGCGCTCAGCGTGATGATGTGCCATGCGCTGGCGCGGCGGGCGGGCTTTCCGGCGGGAGCGGCGGCGCTGGGAGCGGTGGCGGCGGCTTCGATGCCGTTCGCGCACTGGACGGGGAGCATGGCCAAGAACGACCTGGCAGTGGCGTTTTTCGAGCTCGCGGCGCTGTACGCGCTGATCCGGGCGGCGGGGGAACCGGAGGGCCGCTGGCTGCCGCTGGCGGCGCTGCTGATGGGGCTGGCCTTCGAGGTGAAGTATACGGCGGTGTACGGGGCGCTGCCGCTGGGGCTGATGATGGCCTACCAGGCGTGGCGGAGCCCGGGGCGGTGGAAGAAGCTGGCGGCGGTGGGCGCGCTGGCCGCCGCGGCGGCGCTGCCGTGGCCGGCGCGGGCCTGGGTGTTGACGGGCAATCCGGCGTATCCGCAGCGGGTGGGGCGGGCGGCGGAGATGCAGGTGGCGCAGCCCGGTCTCGGCATGGGAGCCAAGCTGCTGCACACGGCTCAGACGCCGTGGACGATGGAATTCGGGCGGCAGCCGCATTTCAACTCCGTGCTGCGGACGCCGATGGGGGTGGTGCTGGCGCTCTTTTTTCCGGCGCTGGTTCTTGCCGGGGGCTGGAACGGGGCGGGGCGGCGGTGCCTGTTTTTCGCCGGAGGGTATTTCGTGTACTGGGCGGCGGTGTGGCCGGTGCTGCGGTTTGGGGCGGCGTGGGCGATGGTGGCGGTGACGCTGGCGGTGGCGGCGGCGATGCGGATTTGCGCGAAGCCGGGATGGGCGAGGCGGGCGGAGTTGGCGGCGGCATTTTACGGGCTGGCGTTTTCGTTGAGCGGGGCGATGATCATCGAGCTGAACGCGCCGCAGGCCGTGCTCTTCACCGGAAGGATCGGCCGGGCCGAATATCTGCGGCGGGCGCTCGAGCCCTACCACTCGATGGAGGCGCTGGGGCGGCTGGCGGGGCCGCGGGATATGGTGCTGGGCGTGGGAAGCTGCGCCGCCTTGTACGCGCCGTATCCGTGGCGTTACGTCTGCCGGGAGGCGGAGGCGCCGCAAGCGGAGATTCGCGCCGAGCTGGAGCGGGGCGGCTACCGGTGGCTGGTGGCGCCGCAGGCGTGGATGAGCGGAGGGCGGGCGAAGCCGGCCTGGACGGGGGACGGGTATGCGATCTACCGGCTCGACGCGGGCCCTTGAGGCGGCGCGATTCAATATACTCTTGGCGATGAAGCTGAGCCGGACGATCGCGATGGTGACGGTGCTGTGCGCGGCGGCGCGGGCGCAGGGGCCGGTGAATCCGAAGCTGCTGAAGGAGCGGTGGAGCGCGCAGTGGATCGAGGCGGAGGGCGGGACGGCGCACGAGTTCGGCGTGTATCATTTCCGGCGTGAGCTGAGGCTGGAGGCGCGGCCGGCGCGGTTTATCGTACACGTCACCGGAGACAACCGCTATGAGCTGATGGTGAACGGGACGCGAGTGGCCGAAGGGCCGGCGCGCGGGGATCTGAAGCACTGGCGGTATGAGACCGTGGACCTGGCGCCGCAGTTGCACGCGGGGCGGAACGTGCTGGCGGCGGTGGTGTGGAACTTCGGCGAGGACGCTCCGCAGGCGCAGATCACGAACCGGACGGGATTTCTCCTGCAGGGCGACGGAGAGCAGGAGCAGGCGGCGAACACGGGGCGGGCGTGGAAGGGAATTCGCGACGAGGCGTACGCGCCCATCCGGGTGAGCATGGGGGAGCTGCGGGGGTATTTCGTGGCCGGTCCCGGCGAACGGGTGGACGGACGGAAGGTGCCGTGGGGTTGGGAAACGGAGGGGTTCGACGACGCGGCGTGGCCGGCGGCGCGGGAGCTGGGGCCGGGATTTCCGCGCGACGCGCAGGACGCCGGGAACGCCTGGATGCTGGTGGGGCGGACGATTCCGGCGATGGAGGAGCGCGTGGAGCGGATCCCGCGGCTGCGGGAGGCGAGCGGGGTGAAGGCGCCGGCGGGATTTCCGGCAAACGCGGAGCCGGTGACGATTCCGGCGCACACGAAGGCGCGTCTGCTGCTGGACCAGACGAGCCTGACGACGGCGTACCCGGAGCTGGTGGTGACCGGCGGACGCGGGGCGGTGGTGAGGCTGGGCTACGCCGAGTCGATGATGATTCCGGGCGGCTACCGCGGGGACTGGCGCAAGGGGAATCGCGATGAGACGGCGGGCAAGATTTTTGTGGGATATCACGACGAGTTCATCGCCGGCGGCGGCGCGCGGCAACTGTACCGGCCGCTGTGGTGGAGGACGTGGCGGTATCTGGAAGTGACGGTGGAGACCGGGGACGAAGCGCTGCGGATCGACGATCTGCGGGGCGT
>DAIDHC010000183.1 GCA_027452065.1 Bryobacterales bacterium | reverse complement strand
GAGGGATGCACGCACAGGATACGGCTCCGACCAGCGCGACTGCGCGCGGTCCACTTGCTTTACTTCTCACGATCCTCGGAGCCCTGGCGCGTCTCCTGCCCCATCCTCCGAATTTCGCCCCTGTCGGCGCCGCCAGCCTCTTCTCCGGCGCCACGCTTCCCGCCTGGCAGGCCTACCTCGTCCCGCTCGCCGTGATGGTGGTCACCGATCCCATCCTCGCGGTTTATTACGGGGTCCACGCCTTCACTGCATTCCAGATCTTTATCTACGGCAGCCTGCTCATCAACGTGTGGATCGGCCGCCATCTGGTCGGCTCGCGCTCGGTCGCCCGCATCGGCGCCGCCGCGTTCCTCTGCGCTCTTCAGTTTTTCGCCGTCACGAACTTCGCGGTCTGGCTCACCAGCACCCAGTATCCGGCTACGGCCGCCGGCCTGGCTGCCTGCTACGCCGCCGGCATTCCCTTCTTCGGCTGGACGCTGGCCGGCGACCTGGTTTACTCCGCCGTTCTGTTCGGCCTCTATGCCTGGCTCAGCCGCGTCGCTCCGTTCCGCAAAGTGCCTGCCGCGGCTTAGGCGCCGCCATCACTTCAGCATCGGAAACAGTTCCCGCAACCGCGCCTGGTCTGGCTGCGCCCCATACTCGCAGACTTCGAACGCCTCGTAATACCGGGTCGAATTCCCCCGCTCGGCGCCGTACCATTTCACCAGCGACGCCCGTACCGCCGGACCCGGCTCCTTCAGCCAGTTCCGCTTCAGCCATTGCTTCCGCTCCGCTTCTCCCGCCGGTACCTGGTCCAGCTTCCCGTCCACCCAGGGCAGCCATTCGTAGAACTGCGACACGTGCGCGTCGAGCGCGTCGATCTTCTGATCGACAACCTCGTCAAGCCGCACCGCGACGTCCGGCCGGAACGGATTCGGCCGCTGAAATCCGTCTTCGTAGTACAGAAAAACGGGGTTCTTACGCAGCGCCGGTGTGTCCGGCGTCACGTTCGGCACCACCACCATGTAGGCCGCGTCCTGCACCAAAACCCCCGTGTAGCGGTGGTCCGGATGATAGTCGTTCGGCCTCGGCGCCAGCACCACGTCGGCCCGCCACTGGCGGATCAGCCGGATAATCTGCTCTCGCACCGCCAGGCTCGGCAGAAGTTGTCCGTCGTGGTTGTCCAGCACCTCGTACTCGATGCCCAGCCGCCTCGCGCTCTCCTTGGCCTCGGCGAGCCGCCGCCGCGCCAGTTCGCCTCCGCCCATCGTCTGGTGCCCCGCGTCGCCGTTGGTTACCGAGACGAACTTCACCGCCACGCCCATCTTCGCCCACAGCGCCGCCGTCCCCGAAGCCCGGATGTCGCAGTCGTCCGGATGCGCCCCGAACGCGATCACCCGCACCGCCTCTCCCTGTGCCCACGCGCTCGTCGCGGTCATAGCTCCCACCGCCACCGCCCGCCATAGCCATCCATTCGTCGCCATGTTGCAATCATATGCCTTCGCCTCGACTCTTCATCTCGACTCCTGCTTCCGCCAGCTCTCCTCAATCCGCTTTCTCATCCGCTCCAGGTTCTTCTGCACCGCGCTCACCGCCCGCCGGCTCACCTCCCCTCGCGCCGCCCCCCCGAAGAACCCGCCCAGCATGTCCAGCCAGGACCGGTTGACGTACGCCATCCGCGTGGCCTCCTCCTTATCCGGCGGTGTCTCCAACATCGTCAGCCCCAGCGATCCGACGAAATAGTGACTTGCATAAATCTGCTTCGACGCCATCGCCACCCGCACCAGATCCGGACGGCAGAGGGTCACGTGCGTCACCGAAATCACCGGCTTGCCTCCGTGTTTCTCCCGCGACCAGTACAGAAAATCCTCCGCCCCCGCCATCCGGCCGCCGCCGTAATCCCGCAGATAATCGAGAAGTGCCGGCTCGAACTCCCCCAGGCACTTCGACCCCTCCAGAATCGCCTCCAGCCGCACTAAGCTGCTCGTCGCTTGCGCTTTGTCCCCGTATACCGCCAGCTCCCGGTTCCCTCCCACCAGGTAGCGCTTCACATACTCGAGCAACTCGGTCCGGAAAAACTCCTCCGCCTGCTGCCTGGCGTCAGCACGCGTCCAATCGATCTCGCGCCCCATCTTCTCAATCGTCTCCGCCGGCAGCTTGATGGCGCACGCTCCCACACGGCAGCGTTTCATCGCCGCCACATCGGAACGGTCCAGCCGCAGCCGCGCCAGGTCTTCCATCACCGGCGGATCGCTGAACCGGCCCACCTCCATCACCCCGGGCGCCTTTTTGTACCATTCGACATCCCGTAGCCTTCCGGCTACGAAATCCAGCGGCGCTTTCACTTTCACAATCCCGGCAATCGCGATCACCGCCGAGGGTGACTCAAGCGCCCTCGCCGCCCCGCGTCCCCTCTCACCCGCCGCCAGGTCCTTCGCCGTGAAACCCGCCTCCCGGCTCACCACTTCCCACAATCCGGCCTCCGGCGGCGTCCCCGCCAGAGCTACGCTGAGCGCGGCCCCGCACATCCACGCCAACGTCGTTCCGTTTTTCATCCGTCGGCGACACCACCTCACCCTTCTCTGTGCAACTCAGAGACCGTCCCATCACCAAGGCCCCGCACCGGTCTGAGGCATTGCACCCACCCGGCTGCGTTGATCTGCGCCTCCCTGTGTCTCCTCACCCACGCCCGCGCCGTCCCGCGGCCGCTGAAAGGCCTGATTCTCACAATCCGAATGATAATCCCCGCTCTGGCCTCTCTCATGCTCGAATATTTCCGGCGGCCAGCTATGGACAAAGCGCGCACACGCCGTCTGCTGTTCACCGGCATCAACCTCCTCGCTGCGGGTGCCCTGATCTATGTCCTGGCGACGTCTTCCGTCTCGGTTCAGCCGGACGAAGTCCCCTGGTCCCAGTTCTTGGCCGAGGTCCGCGCCGGCCACGTCGCCGAAGTCCAGATCAGCGACAAGAAATTCACCGCGACTCTGAAAACCGCGCCCGCCCCGGCAGGCAAGCCCAAGCCGCGCCCCCGCATCATCACCGCCGTACGCCTTCCCTCGATGGACGAAACCTCCGTCATTCAGGAGCTCGAATCCCAAAAGGTCCGCTTCTCCGGCTCCACGCCCGGCTCGCCTTTCTGGTGGTATCTGCTGATCTCCGGTTTCTTCCCGCTGCTGCTGTTGATCTATATTTACCGCGCCGGAATGCAGCGCCTCTCCCAGGGCAGCGCGCTCACCTTTGGAAAAAACCGCGCCAAGATCCACGACGAATCCGAGCGCCAAAAGGTCACCTTCGAAGACGTCGCCGGCGTCGACGAGGCCAAGGCCGAACTGGTCGAGGTTGTCGACTTCCTCAAACATCCGGCCAAATACCAGGAACTGGGTGGCCGCATCCCCAAAGGCGTCCTGCTGGTCGGACCTCCCGGAACCGGAAAAACTCTCCTCGCCAAAGCGGTGGCCGGCGAGGCTGGTGTGTCCTTCTTCTCCATCTCGGGCTCGGAGTTCGTCGAGATGTTCGTCGGCGTGGGCGCCGCCCGCGTGCGCGATCTGTTCGAGCAGGCCAAGCTTAAGGCGCCCTGCATTATATTCATCGACGAGCTCGACGCCATTGGAAAGTCCCGCTCGGCCGGCGGCGTCATGCTCAGCAACGACGAGCGCGAGCAGACCCTGAACCAGCTCCTGGCCGAAATGGACGGCTTCGACACCTCCGAGGGCGTCATTATCATGGCCGCCACCAACACGCCCGAGGTCCTTGACCCCGCGCTTCTCCGCGGCGGCCGCTTCGACCGCCAGGTCATCGTGGGCCGCCCCGACCTCGCCGGCCGCGAGGCAATCCTTCACGTCCACGCCCGCCGCTTGAAAATCGCTTCCGGCCTCGATCTTCACGCCGTCGCCTCGCGCACGCCCGGCATGGTCGGCTCCGATCTTGCCACCGTCGTCAATGAGGCGGCTCTCCTGGCGGCCCGCCGTGGCGCCGCTGAGGTGGCCCAGCGCGATTTCGACGAGGCGATCGACCGCGTCATGCTGGGCCTCGAAAAGAAAAAGCAGGTCATGACCCCCGACGAGAAGGAACGTGTCGCTTTCCACGAATCCGGCCACGCACTCGTCGCCCTCTCCGTCCTCCACGCTGACCCCGTTCTGCGCGTTTCCATTATTCCCCGCTCTATCGGCTCGCTTGGCTATACCCTGCAGTTACCCCTAGAAGAACGCTACCTGATGACCCGCACCCAGATTGAGGATCAGCTCGCGGTGATGCTCGGTGGCCGCGCAGCGGAAGAAATCGTCTATGACGGCGTGGTCTCCACCGGTGCCGCCAACGATCTCGAGCGCGCCTCCGAGCTCGCCCGCCAGGCCGTCACCCGCTTCGGCATGAGCCCCCGCCTTGGCCCTCTCACCTGGGGCGTTCCTCCGTCCTCCCGCTTCCTCGCCGGATCGCTCATTCCGGCCCCGCGCAATTACAGCGAGCACACCGCCCGCCTCATCGACCACGAGGTCCGGACGCTGATCGATACCATCTATTCCCGCGTCACCGGGCTCCTCACACTCCGCCAAGCCGACCTCCGGCGCATCGCCGCCGAGCTTGTCCGGAAGGAAACGCTAGACCGCGCCGAGCTCGACCGCCTGCTCAGCCCTGCCGCGCCCGCCGTTTCCCCCACGCCCCCGGCCGAAGCCTCCGCGCCGCTCGCCCGGCGCTGAGCTTTTCGCTCACTCCCCGCCCGTCAGCGCCAGCACCGAATACCCAGTCGCGGCGTCCCTCATGAATCGCCCCACGTCGGATGCCGGGTCCCGCTGCTTGTTCAGCGACATCGCCGGCCAGCCGCCTCCCTTGGCGTCCTGGTTTTTCTCCAGCCACGCCAACGCCTTTGCCAATCGCGGCTCCGCGCGCCCGACGCCGGACTGTTCCAGCGCTACCGCCGCCAGCGCCGTCGCGTAACCGTCGCTCACCGTATCCATCGACGTCCCGTCCCGCCGCTTCCAAGTACTTACCACCAGCGACGACGCGCTCCAGCCCCCGTCGTCCCGCTGCCGGGCATAGAGTTCCTCCGCCCACGCCTTCTGCTCGCTTGCCGTCGCCAGCGCCGGCAGCTTCGCCGCCGCCCACATCACCCAAACCCGATTCAAGAGCGATTGCCCCGGCGCCTTCGCCCTCAGATACTCCACCATCATCGCCACCCGTTCCCGGTTCGCCGGCTCCATGGCGTATTCCTCCGGTGCCGTCCCCACTGCCAGCGCTGCCAGCGCCGCGCCCCAATACTGCGAATCGTCGGCCTCCCACGGCTCGTTGTGGAAGTTCAGCCAAGTCCAGGCGCCCCGCGTCTCGCCCGACGTCGTCTGCAGCGCCCACATGTTGTCCAGCGCCAGCCGCGCGTCCGCGCTCAGCTTGCCCGCGCGCGCGTCCTCGCTCGTCAGAATCAGCGCGTTCAACACCGCCTCGGTCCCACGCGCCTCGGCCGTTTTCGGCGCCCCCTGTTTTTCGTCGCTGTAGACCGGCGCGATCTCGCTCCACATACGCACCCGCTTCGCCACGTTCTCCACCAGCTTGCTCTCCGCCGGCGCAGCGCCCGTTTCCCCCAATCGGCCCCGCAGCGCTCCCCTGGACAGTGCGTAGGGCAGCGCCGTGTGACACGACACGCAGAACGTCCCCTTGTCTCGCGCCGCCGGCGGCCAACTCATCCACCATGCCGCTCTCTCGTCCAGGTACCCGGCCGCCCCGGCCACGTTCCATCCGGCGTTGCTCGTCCCCGTCACCGCCTCCGCCGCCCGCGCGCACGGCACTGCCGCCGCGCTCAACACCGCCAGCATCGTCACCGCCGGCATCATCGTCGCCTTCATCGCCTTCGCCTCGCTGCTTCTTTGTTAAAACCGGTTGTGGGTTAGGAGGGCGGAACAGGGTCCTCACAATTCGCGCGATCTTTTCATTCTATACGTGCGTCGCCCTCGTTGCGCCACCCCAGCCGTGTTGATAAGCTCCTTAGGTCGCGGAGTTCCCTCCGCCCAGGAGACAACCATTTGCCGCTCGATGATTCCGGTTCCCACGCCAGCCGCCGCCATTTCCTCCAGGCCGGCGCCGCCTCTCTCACCGCTTCTCTCGCCTCTTCTTTGAACGCCGCCCCCTCCGCTTCCCGGCCCAATATCATTCTCGTTCTGGGCGAAGGACAACGCGCCGACGCGATGAGCATCGCCGGCAACACCCTTCTTCAAACCCCCAACCACGACCGCATCGGCCGCGAGGGCGTCCGCTTTCGCAACGCCTTCGTCACCAACGCCCTCTGCGCCCCGGCCCGGGCCACCACGATGACCGGTATGTACTCCCATTCCACCGGCGCGCTCGGCAACCACGTCAAGGATCCGCTGCCGTCCAGTATTCCGGTCTTCACCGACCTGCTCCACGCCGCCGGCTACGAAGTCGCCATGTGCGGCAAAGCCCACCTCGGCAACGGCCTTCAGGAACGCTACTGGGATTACTACTTCGCCTTCAACTCTCCGGCCACCAATTATTACCACCCGACGTTCACCGAAGGCCGCAACGGTAAAATCGGCCGCCCCGATACGTACAACGCCTACGCCGACGACCTCATGACCAGCAAGGCTCTCGACTGGCTCAAACAACCGCGCCAGAAACCGTTCTGCCTTCTTCTGTGGTTCCAGACTCCCCACGCCCCGTTCTACCGCGCCCGCCGTCATCTTGACCTCTACAACGGCGTTCCCATCCCCAAGCCCGATACCTTCGATGACGACTTGAAAGGTTACCCCGGCAAGCCTCGCGCCTTCGCCGACGCCGACAACAAAATCGGCACCACCGTCCTCGGCACCGACGACCCCCGCTCGCTCGAAGAGTTGGTCAAGGATTACTACGCCGGCCTCGTCGCGGTCGATGAAAATCTCGGCCGCGTCTTCGACTGGCTCGATCAGTCCGGCCAGATGGACTCCACCGCCATCGTCCATTGCGCCGACCACGGCTTCTTCCTCGGCGAATGGCGCATGTACGACAAGCGCTTCATGCACGAACCCTCCATCCGCGTCCCCATGCAGATCCGCTATCCCGCCCGCATCCCCTCCGGCCGTGTGCTTGACGACATGGTGCTCAATCTCGACCTCGCCCCCACCATCCTCGATCTGGCCGGCATCAAGATCCCCGATCATTTCCAGGGCCGCAGCATGGTTGGTCTCGCCCGCGGCGAGGAGAGCAATTGGCGCCAGGACTGGCTCTACGAATACTACGAATACCCGGACGCGGAGAAAGTCAAACCCAGTCGCGGCATCCGCACGACGCGCTACAAGCTCATCCACTATTTCAACGAGCCCGAGGAGTTCGAACTCTACGACCTCGCCTCCGACCCCGGCGAGCGAAACAACCTATACGGTCAACCCGCGCACGCCGGCCTCACCCGCCACCTCATGGACCGCGTCACCGAACTCCGCCGCCAGACCCGCGACCCTGCGCTCAAAGCCTGAGCTTTCGGCGTTCAATCGCACCGCAGCGCCGCCATCGGGTCTACCCGCAGCGCCCGGCTTACCGGCACCATCGTCGCCACCAGCGCCACCGCGCCCAGCACGCCCATCACTACAGCGAACGCCGGCAAGTCCACCGGGCTCATCCCCGGCACCAGAAACAGCGCCAGCGGCTGCACCGCAAAATACGCCAGAACTAACCCAACCAGCACCCCGCTTCCCACCAGCGCCGCACTCTGCCGCAAGACCATCCGGAGCACATCCGCCGGCCTCGCCCCCAGCGCTACCCGCAGGCCGATCTCCCGCGTGCGCCGCGACACGGAGTACAACAGCACGCCGTAAAGCCCGATTGCCGCCAGCACCAGCCCGAGCAATCCCATCGCACCCAGCGTCACCGCCCCGGCCTGGCTCGGCAGCAACGCCAGCCCCAGCGCCCGGTTCATCGGCTTCGTCTCAATCGCCGCCGTCTCATCCATTCGCTCCAGCACACGGTTAATCGTCTTCACATATCCCTCCGGCGCGCCGGCCACCCGGATGAGAAGATGCAAATTCCCGGGCTCCTCCCATGCAAAGTACGGTTCATACACCGCCGGCATTTGCCGCTCTCCCATCACAAAGTACTTACTATCCTTCGCCACGCCCACGATCCGCCGCGTCTTGCTGTCCGCCCGCACGTACCGAATCGTGTGCCCTACCGGATTCGCGTTGCCGAACACCATCCGCGCAAAGCTCTCGTTCACGATCACGACGGGCTGGGAACCGTTCCGGTCCGCCGCTGTAAACTCACGGCCACCGAGAATCGGAATCCTGATAGCACGGAAGTAATCCGGCCCGACAGAGTTGCATTCAAAGTGGACTTGGACGGGAGGCCGAGGTAGATCCGGCTGAACCCTCTGTGACTGGACACAGTTGTCGTTCAGCGGCACATGCCGCGCAATCGCTGCCGCCTCCACCCCGGGCAACGCCCGCAGCCGCTCCAGCGCCTCCCGCACGAACACCGCCCGCCCCTCTGCTTCATACCCACCCGGCACGAGCCTCATAGAGGCCCAGATTGTATGGTGAACATCGAAGCCCGGATCCATCGACGTCGCGCGAGCCAGGTTGTGCAGAAACAGGAAGCCCGTCACCAGCAGCACCACCGAAACCGAAATCTGACCTGCCACCAGCGCACCCCGCAGGCTGAACGTCCGCTCCGTCTGCCGCTCCTCCTGCTTTAGCCCAACATTCACGTCCCCTCGAACGGCCCTCACCGCCGGCAGCAACCCGCAAAGCAGCGTGCTGGCCGCGACCAAGCCCAGCGCGTACCATAGCAGCCGCCAGTCCGGCGTCAACACAAGATGAATCGGTAGCGGCACCGGGAAACTGACGCTGCCGATCACCCTCGCGCAGCCCGCGTCAATCGCAATCCCCGCCAACGATCCCATCCCTGCCAGCAACAAACTCTCGGCCAGTAAGTGCCGTACAATGCGCCTGCGTCCCGCGCCGAGGGAAACTCGGATCGCCAGCTCATGCGACCGGCTCGCCGCCCGCGCCAGTAACATACTCGCCACGTTCGTGCACGCAATCAGTAACACCAGGCTCACGACCACCACGAGCATGACGAAAAACGCCGCCATCGGGCCGCCGATATCGGGATTGCCTGCATCGAACCCCGCCACACCGTAAACCCGCGTGTTCCGGCTCGCCCGTTTCCAGTCCTCCACGGGCTGAACCCGGTCGAGATCATCAAGAACTCCCATCAACCGCGCCCGCGCCACCGGGATCGTCATCCCCTTCGGCATCCGCGCGAACACCTGGACGATGTCGTCATCTCGCGAAGCCGGAAGGTAAACATCCGGCGCAAGTCCAAGTCCAACGGCGGACCGGTGATTCGGAGGCAGCACGCCCACCACCGTATAAACCCTGCCGTCCAGAACCACCTTTCGACCCAAAATCCCCGCATCTCCGCCCAACTCTCCCCGCCATATCCGGGCGGAAAGCACGGCCGTATTCGTCTCCTCCGGTGCGATCCCGCGCCCCAGGAGAAACGGCACGCCCAGCGTGGAAAACGTGTCGTCCGTAACGATGCCCGCATAGAACCGCCGCGTCGTGTCCCCTTCCCTCCAGTTCACCTCGCGCTCGACATTGATCCCCGCCATACCGTCGAAAATATGCGCCCGCCGCAGGTACCGGTAGTCGGTCATCGTGGCGTGGCTGTTGCCGCCCTCGCGGATTGCAATCAGCGACGCAGCATCGCGACACGAAGGCTCGCTCAAAAGAAAACTCGTCGCAATATGAAAAATCGCCAGGTTCGCCCCTGTCCCCAGCCCCAGGCACAACACCGCCGTCGCCGCAAAGCCCGGATTCCGCCGGAACGCCCGCGCCGCGTAGCCCAGGTCGGAAAACAGATCCTCGATCCACTGCAGCCGCCACGCCTGGCCAGAGTCTTCAGCCACCCTCACCGCCGAGCCGAATTCCCGCCGCGCCCGCCTAAGCGCCTCGGCGCGCTCCACCCCGCCGGCCTCGATCTCTTCGGCGCGGCTCTCGATGTGAAACCGCATCTCCTCATCGATCTCCGCTTGAAATCGCGACCTCCGCGCCAGCCAGAGCAGGCGGCGCAGCCATTCTTTGAGATGTCTCACCGGCTACCTCCTCACGCGCGCTTCATCACCATCTGAATCGCGGCCACCAGCTTGTCGAACTGCTCGGTCTCGGCTTCCAGCTTTTGCTTTCCTTCCCGCGTCAGGCGGTAAAATCGCGCCTTGCGGTTGGTTTCCGAGGTCCCCCACTCGGCCTTCAGCAAGCCCTTCACCAGCAGCCGGTTCAATGCCGGATACAACGACCCCTCCTCCACATCGAGCACCTCGGCCGAGCACTGCTTGATGCGCCGCGCGATCGCATATCCGTGCATCGGCCCTGCCGCCAGCGTGCGCAGAATCAGCATCGAGAGCGTGCCGGGAAGCAGTTGGGGAGAGTCTTCGGATGCCATTCCCTTGTCCAACCTATGTATAGCCAGGAAAGGGATCGCTGTCAAGCCGCCCGTCCGCCCCCCTATTTCGCCGCGCCCAAAGCGTGAAACTCCCCCGGAATGCCGCCTGCGTCCGTCTCCATCGCACCAGTCTTCCGGTCCACCTTCAGCGTAAACAATCGCGGCGCCACCGCCGGATCGCCTCCACACTTCGGGTTGTCGTGGTCCTCCCGCACCTGGACCACGTACGCCGCCGGGTCGCTAATCCCGTCAAACTGGTACGACACGCATTCCGGCGCCAGTGTCGTCAGCGCATATTTTCTTACTGCCTCGCTCGCCGCCAACACCGTCCGGTCCTCGGCCGAGGCCGGCGCGTCCACCCGAGCCGGCGGCCCCGCATCAGGTCCCGCCTTCGGCGCCGGCGTTCGCCCGCAGGCGACCATCAAAATCGCTGCCGTACACGCCGCCGTCCGGGTCTTACTGGTCATACTTCTCCAAACCGTTGCCCAGAATAATGCTAATGATCTCGCTGGCGTAGTTCGGGTCCGTCGCATAGCCGGCCCGGGCCAACTCCTGCACGAACCGCACCGGATCGTTTTTGAACTCGAAGCATTTCGAATACCGGCTGTTTTCCGCGAGAACCTTCCCGTAGTCCTCCGCCGCTTCCTCGTAATCCTTATACGCCCGGAAATTCGCCTGAATGTGAACCACCTTCCCCGCGATCACTTCCGTCGTGCCGAACCGCGCCGTCTTCCCTCCCGCCGCTGTCCCTTTCACGCCGAAATACGCGTTGTCCTTCACGGAGCGCCCCCATCCGGTTTCCTGCGCCGATTGCGCGATCACCACCGACACCGGCACCCCCCACTTCGCTTTCACTTTCCGCGCCGCCGCGAGCGCCATGCCGATGAACTTGGTCACGTAATCCGCCGGCGCCCCGGCTCCCGCCTTGGTCTTCGCTCCACCCGCCAGCGCGTGCATCGTCGGCCCGTCCGGTTCCACTACGCTGTCTGGCCTCTCCAGTTTCACCACGCGCGCTTGAAACGCGGCGATCGCCCGTGCCGTCGCCGGCCCGAACGCCCCGTCTTCTTTGAGCGGACCGAGCGGCGTCAGCCTTCCAATCCGCCCGTTCAGCAGCTTCTGAATCGTCGACACGTCGCCCCGCAGGTTCGGCTTTCCCGGCCCCACTGCATTCACAATCCAGTTCATCGCCGCCCAGCATGCCTCCTCCCGCGATAGTAATTCGCCGTCGCGGTCACCGCAGATAGACCTTCAGCGCGTGAACCAGGTCCTCGGCCGCCTGGCTCTGCTCCTTGGTTGGCTTGCGCGCCGGATCGATCACATGCAGCCGGATGTGGCCTTCGATCACCTCGGCCATCAGCGCGTCCATCGCCCCGCGGCAAACCGAGATCGCGTGCAGCGTTTCCGAACACTCCGCATCCTGATCGAGCGCCCGCTCGATCGCCTCCACCTGTCCCCGGATCCGCCGCACCCGGTTCAACAGTTTCTTTTTCTCTTCGATCGTGTGCGCCATGAATTTTGAATGAAATTCCCTTCCGTCTGTTTACAAGTATACCCCCCAGGGTATACGATGGATCGAGGCCATTGAGGCCGCCTATGCCCGGGAACAGACGTCTTGCTCAATCTTCGCTCATTCGCGCTTACCCTCGCTCTGGCCATCCCGGTCTTTGGCCAGACGGCTCCTGACTCGCCGGTTACCGAGCCTGATTCCCCCCGCTGGAATCTCTACTTCCAGTCCACCGCCATCGGCGACATGCACCCGGGCTTTCCGGCCGCTTACTCCGGTCCCAACAGCCTGCCCGATTATATGGAGAAGCGCGTGTCCTGGACCGGTACCATCTTCTTCGACTTCCGCCTGGCCGCCAACCTCGACATCGTTCTCGATCCGGAAATCGCCGGCGGCCGCGGCTTCGGCGTCGTCACCGGCATGGCCGGCTTCCCCAACGGAGAGATTCCCCGCGTCGGTGCCGCCACACCTACGCTCTACCTCGCCCGCGGATATGTTCGCTACGTTATCCCGCTCGGCGGCGCCTCGAACTTCGTTCCCGGCGGCCCCAATCAGATTGCCCGCTCCTTACCCTCCTCCCGCTTCACCATCATCGCCGGCAAGTTCGGCCTCAATGATTTCTTCGACAACAACACGTACAGCCATGACCCCCGAACCCAGTTCATGAACTGGGCCATCATGGACAACGGCGCCTGGGACTACCCTGCCGACGTCCGCGGCTACACCATCGGCGCCGTCGAAGAGCTTACCCTCGGCGCCTGGTCCTTCCGCCACGGCACCGCCATGGAGCCAACGGTGGCCAACGGCCCCACGCTCGACACGCGTCTGGCCAAGAACCGCGGCCAGGTGGCCGAGATCGAGCACGACCACTCGCTCCACGGCCATCCCGGCGCCATCCGCCTCCTCGGCTTCCTCAACCGCGAAGACGCCGGCGTTTTCCTCGACGCCCTTCACAACGCCGAGGCCGGCCACACCACACCCACCCTCGACGGCACCCGCGCCAACGGCACCCCTAAGTACGGATTCGGCGTAAACGTCGAGCAGGAGATCACGCGCGACATCGGCCTGTTCGGCCGCTATGGCTGGTCGGATGGAAAGACCGAAGCCTGGGCCTTCACCCAGATCGACCGCACGCTCAGCGGCGGAGCCTCCGTCGCCGGCCGCCTCTGGCGCCGCCCCCAGGACCACTTCGGCATCGCCGCCGTCCGCAACTATCTCTCCGGCGATCAGCGCGCCTACCTCGCCGCCGGAGGCCTCGGCTTCATCATCGGCGACGGCGCTCTGCGCTATGCCCCCGAATCGATTCTCGAAACCTACTACGCCGTCCCCCTCCGCTACGGCTTCACCGCCAGCCTCGATTACCAGTACGCCGCCAATCCCGCCTACAACCAGGCTCGCGGCCCCGTCTCCATCTACAGCCTCCGCCTCCATTGGGAAAACGGACCTTACCGCCGTCCCTGACCGGCGCCGATACAATCGTAGGCACCATGCCTCATGACCACGAAGGAATCACCCGCCGCGCCGCCCTCGCCCTTCTCTCCAGCGCCGCCCTCGCCGCACCTCCCGACCCTTCCTCTCAACCCTGGTACGCCACCATGCGCCGCTGCGGCCAGACCAACTTCAACGAGCGCGACCCCATCGAGATCAACATCCCCGCCTGGATCGACTTCTGGACCAGCCTCGATATCGACACTCTCCTGCTCAACGGCGGCGGCATCATGGCCTTCTACCCCACCCAGGTCCCCTTCCACCACCGCAGCCAATTCCTCGGCACCCGCGACCTGTTCGGCGAATTCACCGCCGCCGCCCGCGCACGCAACATTCGCGTCGTCGCCCGCATGGATTGCAACTATGTTTTCGAGGAGGCCGCCAAAGCCCACCCCGAGTGGATCGAGCGGCTCCCGGACGGCTCGCCCGTGGTCAACAGCCAGTCCCCCTGGCTCTTCAAGACCTGCATGTACTCCCCGTATTTCACGGCCCAAATGCCAGCCATCTACCGCGAAATGAATTCCCGCTACGACGTCGCGGGCTTCTTCACCAACGGCTGGCCCGGCGTCAATGCTCCCGGCCCCTGCCACTGCGACGCTTGCCGCAACGCCCCGCCTCCCGGCACGCCCGCGGCGCTCCAGCGCCATCTCGACCGCGTCCTTGAAATCTGGAATCTGTGGAACGGCATCGCTGCCGAAAAGAAGCCTGACTGCGTTTATGTCGGCAACCTCGGCGGCGGCATCCGCGCCGTCCTCGACCTCCGTCAGGTCGCCTCCGTTGCCCGCTGGTTCAACGCCGACCACCAGGGCCGCTCCGGCGCCACCCCCGTCTGGGACTGCGCCCAGCAGGGCCGCGTCGCCCGCTCCGTCATGAAAGGCCGCCCGGTCACCAACGTCACCGGCGCTTACTCCAACGCCCAGCCCCTCTGGCGGCACACCAGCAAAAGCCCGCTCGAAATGACCATGTGGCTCGCTCAAACCACCGCCAGCGGCATGATCCCGTGGTTTCACTGGCTCGGCGGCGCCCCGGAGGACACACGCTGGCGCGCGGCCGGCCGTTCTTTCTACCGCTGGCTCGCCGACAACCAGGACCACTTCGTCAACCGCGAACCCCTCGCCTCTCTCGCCGTCGTCTTTTCCCAGCGCCTCAACGCCTTCTACAAACCGCCCGGCGGCGGCGACCCCACCGACTACCTCCAGGGCCTCTATCAGTCCCTCATCGAGGGCAGGTTTCTCTTCGATATCGTCCACGAGGACGACCTCGATTCTCTCGCCCGTTACCGCGCCGTCCTCCTGCCCAACACCGCCCTGCTCAGCGATCGCCAGTGCGCTCAGCTCCAGGCCTACGCCGCGCAAGGTGGTTCCCTGATGGCGACCTTCGAGACCGGTTTCTATGACGAAACCGGCCGCCCGCGCGCCGATTCGGGCCTCGCCTCACTGTTCGGTATAGCCTCGGCCGGCCCCGTCGTCCCTCCCAACGGCAACGCCGCCTACGCCCGCATCGAGCGCCCCAGCCCCATCTCCAGCGGCTTCTCCGGAACCTCCATCCTCCCCTTCGCCGAGCACTACCGCCCGCTCGCCGCCTCACCCGGCGCCCCGCTCACCGTTATCCCGCCCTACCCCGCCTTTCCGCCCGAAATGGTCTATCCCCGCC
>DAIDHC010000182.1 GCA_027452065.1 Bryobacterales bacterium | reverse complement strand
GCCGCGACGACCGCGGCCCCAATGCCTCCGACATCAACGCCCAGGACCTCGGCATCAACATGTTCACCTACGTGCCGAATTTCCTGCAGGTGTCGGTGAGCAACTCGTTCAACATCGGCTGCGGCATCTGCTCGCCCGGCTACTTCAACGTGAACACTTTCCAGGAAGCCGACGACCTGGACATCATCCGCGGCAAGCACCAGATCGCCGTCGGCGTCGATGTGATCCGCACGCAGAACAACACCAATGCCGGCTACCTCAACAACGGCAGCTTCTTTATGAACGGGCAGTTCACCACCAATCCCATGGCCGACTTCCTCCTCGGGGACCTGAGCGGATTCAGCCAGAGCCGCGCCCAGCAGGTCGCCATGCGCGAGACGATTTTCGGCCTCTACGCGCAGGACACCGTTCACTTGAGCAAGCAGCTGGTGTTCAACTTTGGACTGCGCTGGGAGCCGATGCTGTTCCCGCAGGACCTCTACGGCCGCGGCAGCGTCTTCTCTCAAGCCGCTTTCAACGCCAACCAGCACAGCAGCGTTTACGTCAACGCTCCCGCCGGATCGTTTTACTACGGCGATCCTGGTGTGCCCAAGGCATTCACCAGTAACGATCTGGCCGTGTTCAGCCCGCGTGTGGGCCTGGTGTGGAATCCGCACGGCGACGGCCGCGACTCCATCCGCATCGGCGGTGCGATCATGCACGATTCCACCGAGGTCTGGTACTCGCAGCGGCTGACTTCGAATCCTCCCGTGGTCAATGAAATCGATTTGTCCACCGCGGGCCCATTCAGTAACCCGTGGGTCGGCTATCCCGGCGGCAACCCCTTCCCCGGAGTTGTCCCTCCGCCGAAGGACGCCAAGTTCCCGACCGCGGCGCTCTATGTGCTCCTGCCGCCGAACATGCCTCCGCCGACGATCACGCAGTGGAACGTCACCTATCAACGCCAGCTTCCGCAAAGCTGGATGTTCCAGGCATCGTATCTGGGCAACGCCACCCGGCACTTGTGGATCGGCCAGGAAACGAACCCGTCGTTTTATATTCCCGGGACCTGCAAGGCCTCCGAATTGTCTTCCTGCACCAAGCTGCAGCAGGCGCACCGCTTCGAGAACCTCATCAATCCTGCGCAGGGCAACTACTACGGCGGCATGCCGATCACCGACGCCGGCGCCAACGCCAGCTATCACGCCTTGTTCGTGTCGATTCAGCGCCGGTTCACATCGAATTTCACGTTCCTGTCAAACTACACCTGGTCCCACTGCATCAGCCAGGGCAACTTCGCGGGCGACCTGACGGGCGGGCAGTTCGAGAACCCGTATAACCTGGCGATGGACACCGGCAACTGTAACTTCGACGTGCGCCACATCTTCAACACCTCGATCGTCGCCCTCAGCCCGATTCACGGCAGCGATCTGAAAGGCAAGCTTCTGGGCAACTGGCAGCTCTCGCCGCTTCTGCGCATGACCAGCGGCATGCCGATGAATATCACCACCGGTCAGAACTGGTCGCTGAACAGCGTCGGCCTCGATCGTCCGAATCAGATTCTGTCCAATGCGATGAATGCTACCTGGGGACCGAATCTGAACTACCTGAACGCCGCGGCTTTCACGCACAACGCGATTGGCCAGTACGGCAACGTCGGCGCCTATGACCTGGCCGGACCGGGCTTGATCAGCCTGGATCTCTCGCTCGTCCGCTACTTCCAGATCACCGAGCGCTTCCAGCTCGAAGCGCGCGCCGAGGCGTTCAACGCCATCAACCACACCAACTTCAACAATCCGAATACCACCGAGACCTCCTCCACCTTCGGGCGGATCACCTCGGCCGGCGATCCCCGGATCTTCCAGTTCGCTCTCAAGCTCCATTTCTGACGCGCCCGGCGGGCGGCGGCTTCCCGGCTGCCGTCCGCCCCCGGCCGCACTCGCTTTCCGCGCGGCCTCCCCGCTTGCCTGTATCCTGAAGTTTGTATGCCATTCGACTCGATTTCCCGGGCGATCGAGGATTTTCGCGCCGGCAGGATGCTGGTGATCGTCGACGACGAGGACCGCGAGAATGAAGGTGATCTCGCGGTCGCCGCCGAAAAGGTGACGCCCGAAATCATCAATTTCATGGCCACCCACGGCCGCGGGCTCATCTGCATGCCGCTCGAGGCTTCCCTGTGCGACGCCCTCGACCTGCGCCCCATGTCGCCGCGCAACACTTCCAAGTTCGGCACCGCCTTCTGCGAGTCCATCGAAGCGGCCGAAGGCGTCACCACCGGCATCTCCGCCGCCGACCGCGCCCGCACCATCCTCACCGCCATCTCCGACGGCGCCCGCCCCCGGGATCTGGCCCGCCCCGGACACGTCTTCCCGCTGCGCGCCCGCGAGGGCGGCGTGCTGGTCCGCGCCGGCCAGACCGAGGCCGCAGTCGATCTCGCCCGCCTCGCCGGCCTCCGCCCCGGCGGAGTGGTCTGCGAAATCATGAAGGACGACGGCACCATGGCCCGCGTGCCCGAGCTGGTCGAGTTCTGCCGCCGCCACAATCTGCTCCTCATCTCCGTCGCCAGCCTTATCCGCTACCGCCTCCACCACGAGCGCTTCATCCGCCGCGAAGCCGAGCGCTGCCTGCGCACCAGCTTCGGCGATTTCCGCGCCATCACCTATTCGAGCTCCATCCTTCCCGAGCGCCATCTGGCGCTGGTCCACGGCGAAATCGCCGGCCGCGAGCGCGTCCTGGTCCGCATGCACTCCCACTGCATCGCCGGCGATCTGTTTTCCTCCCTCGAATGCTCCTGCCGCCAGGTCATGGAAAGCTCGCTCCGCCGCATTGTCGAGGAAGGCTGCGGCGTCCTCGTTTATCTCCACCAGACGCGGGCCGAGTTCCGCGACCACCTCCCGGACTCCGGCGGCCACCCCCAGCGCCCCCAGTACGAAATCGGCATCGGCGCCCAGATCCTGTCCGAGCTTGGCTTGCACACCATCCGCCTGCTCACCAACCACCCCCGCAAGGTCGTCGGCCTCGAGGCCTACGGCATCGAGATCGTCGACCAGGTGCCGGTCTGAACCGCGCCTAGAGCCATGACCGACAGGCTGCCGTTTCGCGCCACCTCCGGCGCCGAGCCCTACGAGGGGCTGCGTCTCCCGGTCGCTGTGCTGCTGGACAACGTCCGCAGCATGTATAACGTCGGCGCCTTTTTCCGCACTCTCGAAGCCGCCTCCGGCGAGCGCCTTCTTCTCACCGGCATCACCGCGCGCCCGCCCCATCGCGGCATCAGCAAAACCGCGCTCGGCGCCGAAGAGACTCTGCCGTGGACCTACTCGGCGTCTCCCCTGCCGCCGCTCGACGCCCTCCGCCAGGCCGGCTACGAGATCGCCGCTGTCGAAACCCGCCCTGGCGCCGTCGACCTGTTCGACTGGGTGCCGCGCTTTCCCGTCTGCCTCGTCTTCGGCCACGAAGTCGACGGCATCGCGCCCGACGTCATGGCGCGCGCCGACTCCTTCATCCGCATCCCCATGCTCGGCCGCAAACATTCCCTCAACGTCGCCACCGCCGGCGGTGTCATGATCTATGAACTTCTGCGAAAATACCGGATGCTGTGGGCCAAGGAGGGCGCGCGATGAGAAATCTGGTGCTGGCGGCAACGCTGGCGGCGGTGGCGGCGGCGGGCCAGAATCCGCCCACCATGTTTCCGCCCGTTCGCGGCACGCGCGCCCTGGTCGGCGCCGCCAATAATTTTGAGGTCGAAGCCGGCTGGCGCATGATCCTGGACGGCGGCAACGCGGTGGACGCCGGCGTGGCAAGTGTCTTCGCCGCTTCCGTCACCGAGCTCAGCCGCTTCGGTATCGGCGGCGAGATGCCGGTCATCATCCGCATGGCCAACCAGGGTCCCGTCGTCATCTGCGGCGTCGGCCACGCCCCGGCTCTGGCCACGGTCGATTATTACTCCCACCGCGCCGCCGAGCCCTGGGAATTGACCGCGCCGCTGTCGCCCATTCCCTCCGAGGGCATCCGCGCCGCCATCACGCCGGGCGCCTTCGACGCACTCCTTGTCGCGCTGGAAAAATATGGCGTGAAGAGCTTCGCCGAGGTCACCCGCCCCGCCGTCGAGCTCGCCACCTCCGGCTTTCCCATGCCCGAGGAGTTCGGCCATATGCTGGTCGGCTACCAACGCATCCTCGGCCTCTGGCCCATCTCGCAGCACTTCTTTTACCCCGACGGTAAGCCGACCGCCGTCGGCGATCTGTTTCGCGAGCCGGACTACGCCCGCACTTTGACCGAACTCGCCGCCGTCGAAAAGAAGGCGAAGGGCAACCGCGTGAAAAAACTTGAGGCCGTACGCAATGCCTTCTACCGCGGCCCGATCGCTCAGCGCATCGCCGCCTTCAGCGAGCAGAACGGCGGCCTCATCCGCTACAACGATCTCGCTTCCTTTCACGCCGCGGTCGAGGAGCCTGTCACCGGAACCTACCGCGGCTACCTGATCGTCAAGCCCGGCTTCTGGACCCAGGGACCGGTTATGATCGAGGCTCTCAACATCCTGGAGCGTTACGATCTCAAGGCCCTCGGGCACAATAGCCCGGCCTATCTTCACACCGTCGTCGAGGCGGTGAAGCTCGCCTTCGCCGACCGCGACGCCTACTATGGCGATCCCGATTTCTCGAAGATTCCCGCCGCAACTCTGCTGTCCAAGGATTACGCCGCCCAGCGCTCCGCGCTCATCGATCCCCGGCACGCCTCCCTGGAGAGCCGTCCCGGCGCAGCCCCCGATCTGCATCCTCCCGCCATGCCCGCCGGCGCGGCCTCCGGCATTGTCAACGACACCACCAGCGTCGATGTGGTCGATGGAGAGGGCAACGCCTTCGCCGCCACTCCCAGCGGAGCGTGGCTGCCGTCGGTCATCGCCGGCCAGACCGGCATCCCGCTCTCCACGCGCCTGCAGTCTTTCGTCCTCACCCCCGGGCACGCAAACCTTCTCCAGCCCGGCAAACGCCCCCGCGTCACTCTCAGCCCCACACTGGTGATGAAGGACGGCCAGATCGCTTTCATCATGTCCACGCCCGGCGGCGACAATCAGGACCAGGCGCTTCTTCAGGTCCTTCTCAACATCATCGATTTCGGCATGATGCCCCAGGAAGCCGTCGAGGCGCCGCGCTTCCAAAGCGATCACATGTACTCGTCTTTCGGCGGCCACGAGTTCAGTGCCGGCCGCCTGAGCCTGGAATCGCGCATCGCTCCGGAAACCGCCGACGCTCTGCGCTCCCTGGGCCATCGCGTCACCGTCTCCGGCCCGTGGGGCAATTCCTCGGCGCCGGTGGTGATTCAGGTCCACGGTGGCGTGCTCAACGGTGCCGCCGACATCCGCCGCGCCCGCTACGTGTTCGGACGCTGAGCCGCCCCTCCGCTACAGCACGTCGGCGAAGCCGCGCTTCAACTGCCGGAATAACAGCCCTCCGGCGATGAAGGCCGCCACCGCGTAAGCGGTGATCCACAGCAGCTCGCCCGCCTCCGGCACCCGGAACGACAGCAGCCGGTCCCGATACCCGCGCACCAGGTAGGCGAACGGATTCGCCCTCAGCAGGAAGCGCAGCCGCGCCGGGTACTGCTTCTCGTCGATGAAGATCGGCGTCGTCCAGAACCAGAACGTCAGCGCGATGCCCAGCACCTGGGCCGTGTCCCGCAAATACACCTGCAGCCCCGCCGCGATCCAGCCGATGCCCACCCCGAACAGGCCGATCAGCAGCATGTAGAACGGCAGCAGCAGCATCCCCACGCTCACATGCCCCAGCCATATCCCCACCACCACCAGCACCAGCGACAGCGCCAACAGATGATTCAGCAGCGAGGAAAGAAAAATCGCGATGGGGACGATTTCGGCCGGGAAAATCGTCTTCGTGATGAGATTGGCGTGATCGATCATCGACGACGCCGACCGTGTCACGGTCTCCTGGAACAGCAGCCACGGCAGAAACCCGCAGAACAGCCACAGCGTGTAGCTGTCGGTCACCTCGCCTTTCGGCGCCGGCGTGTGCAGGCACCACTGGAACACGAACGTCCAACTAAACAGCAGCACCAGCGGCTGCAGCAGTCCCCACAGCCATCCGGCCACCGAGCCGACAAACCGCTGCTCGAAGTCGCGCCGCACCAGTTCGGCGATCAACAGCCGCCGCCGGACGAGGTTGCGCAGAAAGTGAGTGCCGGGAACCGTCATCAAGGAACAACTTCAGTGTAACGAAGTCCCGCGTCCGCCCCTGCGGCGGCGCGCGTTTCGCGTATGCTAAGGACTTGCCCGGCGCCTCAGCCCGCGCTCCGGGCGCACCGCCATGGCATCCCCCACACCGGCCCGGCCGCTCGTTCTCTATGACGGCGCATGCGGCTTCTGCAAGCTGTGGGTCGATTACGGCCGCCACGTCACCGGCGACGCCGTCGATTACGCGCCATCGGCCGAGCGAGGCCACGAGTTTCCTCAAATCTCCCCGGCCGCCTTCGACGCCTCCGTCCAGCTTGTACTTCCCAATTCCGAAGTCCTCAGCGGCGCCCATGCCGTCTTCTCCGCTCTGGCCTCCGCGCCCCACCGCGGCACGCCGCTGCGTCTTTATCAAGCCTCGACTGCCTTCGCCGCCGTCTCGGAGGCGGTCTATCGCTGGGTCGCCGGCCATCGCAATTTCTCCTATCGCGCCACCGTGCTCGCCATCGGCCGCCGCGTTGAGCCGCTTTCCTATCAGCGGACACAGTGGCTTTTCCTGCGCCTCCTCGGCCTCATCTATCTGCTCGCCTTCTTCTCGCTCGCCACTCAGCTCCGCGGGCTCATTGGCGCCGCCGGTATCACACCCGCCTGGTTCTACCTCCAGGCCGCGCGCCAGGCCCTCGGACTGTCTGCCTACGCGCGCGTGCCCACCGTGTTCTGGTTCGGTTCGAGCGACGCCGCGCTCACCGGCGTCTGCTATGCCGGCATTCTGCTCTCCCTCATGCTTCTCGGCGGCCTCTCCTGGCGGCCGGTTCTCGCCGCTCTGTATCTGCTCTATCTCTCCTTCAGCTCCGTCGGCCAGGAATTTCTTTCCTTCCAGTGGGACGCTCTGCTGGTCGAGACCGGCTTTCTCGCCCTCTTTCTCGGCCGCTCGCGGCTCCCCGTCCTGATGTTCCGGTGGCTCCTGTTCCGCCTGATGTTCCTCTCCGGCGCGGTCAAGCTGCTCAGCCACGATCCCTCCTGGCGCAGCCTCACCGCTCTCAACTTCCACTACTTCACCCAGCCTCTCCCCACCCCCGTCGCCTGGTATCTCCAGCAGGCCCCGCCGTGGTTCCAGACGATATCGACGCTATTCGTGTTTGTGGTCGAGCTCGGCCTCCCGGTGCTCATTTTCTTCCCCCGCCGCATCCGCCGTCTCGCCGCCGCCGGCTTCATCACGCTCCAACTGCTCATCGCCCTCTCGGGCAATTACGCCTTCTTCAATCTCCTGGCCCTGTCGCTGTGCCTCTTTCTGTTCGACGATCGAGCGCTGTTTGGCCCCCGCGCCGCCGCCCCGCCCGCGGCGCCCTCGCCTCTCGCCGTCCGCGCCGCCGCCGCCGTCCTGCTGTCTCTCGGCCTCGCCCTGATGGCCGGCACCTTCTTCAACTTCCGTCCCGTCCTCATCGAATCGGGCGTGCAGACCCTGGCCCCGTTTGAAATCGTCAATCCCTATGGCTTGTTCGCCGTCATGACCACGCGCCGCCTGGAGATCGTCGTTCAAGGCTCCGACGACGGCGTGAACTGGAAGGACTACCGGTTCCGCTACAAGCCCGGCGATCCTCTGCGCCGTCCCGCCTGGGTGGCTCCGCATCAGCCTCGTCTCGACTGGCAGATGTGGTTTGCCGCCCTCGGCGACTACCGCGGCAGTCCCTGGTTCGTCGCCCTTCTCCGGCGTCTCCTTCAAGGCTCGCCTCCGGTTCTCGCTCTTTTCGAGAGCAATCCGTTTCCTGTCGCCCCGCCCCGCTACGTCCGCGCCCTCGCCTACGAGTACCGCTTCACCAACTGGGCCCAGCGCCGCTCGACCGGCGCCTGGTGGGCACGCGAGCCGCGCGGCTACTACCTTCCTCCCATCTCGCTCGACAGCTTTCGCCGTCCCGGGAATTGACGCGCCCTCAGCCGGCTTCGGTCTCCGCCACCAGCCGCTCCACATTCATCATGTAGATCGCCATCTTGCCCTCGCGGTCGCTTTGGAAAAAGAGCCGCTGGCTGTTCTGGGAAAACAGCGGCGTCACCATCGACGGATCGCTCGCGTGGTGCTCGGCCACGGTAAGCTCGCGGTGCGGCCACCTCAGCAGCAGAATCACGTACGGCGAAACCTTGCTCCCGCTGGCTCCCGCAAATACGCTCGCATCGCCGTTCGGGCTGAAGCTGGCGAACTTACTGGTGTCGCTCACCCACTTGTCCGTGTTGGCCTCCGGGCGGATCTCGCGGATGTTGGCTAGCCGCGAGGGATCCGCCGGGGTGTTCAGATACAGCAGCGCCTGCCCGTCGCGCGTCCACATCGCCGGCCCCACCGCGCCCTCCGCCGTCGGTAGCCGCCGGCAGCCGCTGCCGTCAAAGTTCACCGCCCAGAGCCCGGAGGCGCCCCGCCGGAAAAACATCATCGGCGCTCCCGGCCGCGGCGTGGGATTCCACAGCTCCTCGTCCGCCTCCACCAGCGTCGCCGCCTCGCCCTTCGACCCCGCCCATCGCAGACGGTAGTGGCCTCCGCGCCGCTCTACCAGCGCCACCCTTTGCCCGTCGCCGGACACACCCAATCCCCGCCCCGCTTCGCATCCGCTCTCGATGTCGTAGACGCTGCGCGCCCGTCCTCCGGAAAAATGCGCCCTCCGCACACCGGCCCGCTCGACATAGAACACCGAGCGCTCGTCCGGCGCCAGGGTCAGCGACGCCCGAAGCAGGCCGTCGGCCTCCGCCAGTTGCTTCGACTCGCCCGTCCGCGTCTCCATCCGATACGGCTGCAGCGATCCTCCGGCGTCGCTCGAAAACACAAGGAACTGACCACGCCTGGCGATGGCGCTCGCCGGAGGCGCCGGAAGATAGCTGCCAAAGCGCGGGTCCGTCAGACGAACCACTCGTAACTCGGTCGAGGGATCCTTGAACGGATGAAGCTCGGGTGGGAGCGTTGCGCCCGCCACGTCAACGGCAGGCTGGGCCAATGCGATGGCGAAAAACTGGCGGCGGGAAAGCATCCGGAAACTGGGCCCGTTCCGGCTGCGCGGCGCGGGAACCTGCCTTCTTTATTATCACCCTTCGCGGGCCCCGCGAGAGCTTCAGAACGGAAAATCCTGGTGCGTCGCCTTGGTCGCCGCCAAGGCCGAATGCGCCAGGAAAGGATACGGATTCACCGGCGTCCCGCCCATCCGGACTTCATAGTGCAGGTGCGGAGCCGTCACGTGCCCCGAGGCTCCCGAGAGCGCAACCACGTCGCCCCGCCGTACTTCCTGTCCCGGCAGCACTTCGAACTTCGAAAGGTGCGCATAGTACGTGCGCATCCCGTTTTCGTGTTCCACCACCAGCAGCCGCCCGTAGCCCGACATCCAGGCCGCGTAACTCACAATTCCATCCGCCGTCACACGCACCACAGTCCCCACCGGCGCGGAAATGTCCACCCCGGTGTGTATGGCCCCTTCACCGGAAAACGGATCCGTTCTCGCCCCGAACGGGCTCAACAGCCGCCCGTCGAGCGGCCAGATGCTCGGCCGCAGGTTGGTCAGCCACTGCTTGGGATATTGATGAAGGACCTTGCTGTAGGAGGCGTTTTCCAGATACGTGAAATCGTCCAGCGATTCCCGGAATGAAGGCACCAGTTCCGGATCCCCCGCCCGCGCTTCCTCCGGCGTGGGCTTGGAATCCATGCCGTAGGCGAGGCGAACTTCGCTCGCGAAAAGCTGCAGCGTCGCCAGTTCCTCGTTCTTCTGCATGTTCGCGGTTTCCAGTTCGCGATACCGGCCCCGCAGGACTTCTACTTCATGGCGCAGCGTGTTATAGCGCGCCACCTTCCACGTCATTCGCGCGTAGCTGAAAGCGAACCCGCACAGCGTGACGCATCCGATCGCAGCCAGCACCAGTACCGCGTAAATGGCTTGGTGCGGGATGTGAATTCTTCGAAGACGTCCATGAAGCGAGTGCGCGAGAACGACCACGAAGTACGGCTGATGCTGCATCGATCTCCTGTTTTTTCGTTCGGCCCGGGCCTTGGCGATTTCCCTACTGATCGTCGCGGCCGGACTCTCAGAGTCTCGAAAAGATTAACGAAAAGTAAGCATACGCCATGTTTCACAGGTGTGTCAAGACGACACAGCGTGAAGAATCTTACTACATGGGTGCACTGGCTTCCGGGCGCGCTCTTTGACACAATATGCGCTGATATGCGACTCCTCCGATTGGCTTTTGCCCTGGCGCTCGTGGCCTCGGCCGCCCCCGCATCCGGCGCCGGCCGGCTCATCACGGCCACCGATATTTACTCGTTCCACTGGGCCGCCGATCCCAGGATTTCCCCGGATGGCGCCCAAGTCGTCTACACTCTCGTCTCCGTCAAGACCCGTCACGATGGCTATGAGACGGCTCTGTGGATCGTCCCCGCCTCCGGCGGCGCGCCGCGCCAGCTCACCTCCGGCCCTCACGACTCCTCGCCCCGCTGGTCGCCGGACGGCTCCCAGCTCGCCTTTCTCCGCGCCTCGGGCGAGGACGGCAAAACGAACCCGTCGCAGATCTACCTGCTGTCGATGCGGGGCGGCGAGGCCCGCCCACTCACCGATCTGCCCAAGGGCGCATCCTCGCCGGTCTGGTCTCCCAACGGTCACTTCATCGCCTTCTCCAGCACCCACATTCCCACGGATTTCGACAAGAAAAAGGCTCCCGACGCCGAGCCGCCGAGCGACGTCCGCATCATCACCCGCGCCGTTTACCGCATGAACGGCACCGGCTATCTCGACCCCGACCGCCCCAGCCACATCTGGGTGGTGGCCGTGCCCGAATTCCCCGGCGCGCCCGCCACGGCCCGCCCGGTCACCTCCGGCCGCTTCACCGAGTCCGGCTTCCTCTGGTCGCGCGATTCCCGCACCCTCTACTTCACCTCCGAGCGCGTGCTGGAGCCCTACTATGAGCCGCCGCACAGCGAACTTTATTCCGTCCCCTTCTCCGGCGGAGCGGTGGTAAAGATTGCCGCCATCGACGGCCCGATCGGGGCCGTCTCGCTGAACCCGGCCGGCGATCGCGCGGCGTTTGTCGGCGAAATCAACCACGGCGACGGCGTCGCCGAGCGCTCCTACAGCCAGCCCGACCTGTTCGTCACCTCGCTCGAACCCGGCTCCACGCCGAAGAACCTCACCGAGGCGTACGACTTCGATATCGGCAGCGGCGTGGGCGGCGATCAGGCTCCGCCCCGCGCCTCCAGCCGCTCCGTGCCCTTCTGGAGCGCCGACGGGCGCTTTGTTTTCGTCAATGCCGCCGAGCACGGCAGCGCCAATCTCCAGCGCATCGACGCCGCCTCGGGCAAAGTCGAGCCGCTCACCAAGGGCGATCACGACGTCGCCTCCTACGACGCCGCATCCGGCGCCCGCCGCGCCGTTGCCCTCATCTCCACGCCCACCAATATCGGCGACCTCTACCTGGTCAACGAAGCGACCGGCGCCCTCACGCGCCTCACCAAAATCAACGATCCTCTCTTCAGCCAGCTCGATCTCTCCGAGCCCGAAATGATCTGGTACAAGAGCTTCGACGGCCGCCGCATCCAAGCCTGGGTCCAGCGCCCGCCCGGCTTCCAGCCCGGCCGGAAGTATCCCATGATCCTCAACATTCACGGCGGCCCGCATGCCGCCTACGGCTACACCTTCGATCACGAATTCCACTGGATGGCCGCTAAAGGCTACGTCGTGCTCTATCCCAACCCCCGCGGCAGCACCACATACGGCCAGGAGTTCGGCAATGTCATCCAGTACAAATATCCCGGCGACGATTTCAAAGACCTCATGGCCGGCGTCGACGATCTCATCGCCCGCGGCTGGGTCGATCCGCAAAAACTCGGCGTCACCGGCGGCAGCGGCGGCGGCGTACTGACAAACTGGTCCATCGGCCACACCGGCCGTTTCCGCGCCGCCGTCTCCCAGCGCTCCATCGCCGACTGGACCGACTTCTGGTACGACGCCGACTTCAGCCTTTTTACTCCCTCCTGGTTCCGCGGAGCCCCCTGGGAGCAGCAGGCCGATTTCAAAGCCCGCTCGCCTATCACTTACATCGACAAAATCAACACGCCGCTGATGCTCATCGAGGGCGAGTCCGATTTCCGCTGCCCGCCGGCCTCGGGCGGCGAACAGATGTTCCGCGCCCTGAAGTACAAGCGCATCCCCACGGTCATGATACGGTTCCCCGGCGAGACGCACGAGTTGTCGCGCTCCGGCAAACCGGTCCACCGCGTCGAGCGCCTCCAGCACATCGTCGCCTGGTTCGACAAGTACGTTCAGGGAGAGGAGATTCACACCTATGACGTGCAGTAAGATGACGCCCGTGGCCGCGCTGCTGCTGGCCGCCCTGCCGCTGGCGGCCCAACAGCCCACAGTGATCGTCGAGCGCGGCGTTCCCGCCACCATGCGCGACGGCGTTGTGCTCCGCGCCGACATCTACCGGCCCTCCCGCGAAGGCCGCTTCCCCGTGCTGCTCCAGCGCACCCCTTACAACAAGGCCGGTGAAGTGGACTTCGGCTACCGCGCCGCCGCCCGCGGCTACGTCGTCGTTGTCCAGGACGTCCGCGGCCGCTACAGCTCCGAGGGCGACTGGTATCCATTCCTCTCCGAATCCGCCGACGGCTTCGACACCGTCGAGTGGGCCGCCGCCCTGCCGTACTCCAACGGGAAGGTGGGCATGTTCGGAGGCTCCTACGTCGGCGCCACCCAGATGCTGGCCGCCATCGCCCATCCGCCCCACCTGGCCGGCATCTGCCCGGTGGTGACGGCCAGCAATTATCACGACGGCTGGACCTACCAGGGCGGCGCCTTCGAGCAGTGGTTCAACGAATCCTGGACCTCCGGCCTCGCGCAGGATACCCTGAATCGCAGCGTGCAGCGCGCCACCAACGCCGGCTTGGGCGCTTCCACGCTGCCATTGACCGCCTATCCTCTGTTTCAGTTCGGGCCCCACGCTCCCACCGGTCTCGCCGCGCTCGCGCCCTACTTCTCCGACTGGCTGGCCCATCCCAGCTACGACGATTATTGGAAGCGCTGGTCGATTCAGGAGCACTACGCCGACATCCGGGTTCCAGCTCTCCACGTCGCCGCCTGGTATGACATTTTTCAGGGCGGATCGCTACGTAATTTTCTCGGCCTCCAGGCCCGCGCCGGTTCCGAGGCCGCCCGCGGCGGCCAGCGCCTCTTCGTCGCCATCGGCGGCCACTCCGGGTCCGGCCGGAAGATCGGCGACATCGACTTCGGCCCTCAGGCCGCCTTTGACGAATCCGGCGTCACCCTCGACTGGTACGACGCTTTGTTCCTCGGCCAGTCGAATCAGTTCTCCGGCCCCGGCCACGTGCGCTACTTCCTTCTGGGCGCCAATCAGTGGCGTGACGCATCCGCCTGGCCTCCGCCCGAGGCTCGGCCCGAAAAATTCTATCTCACCTCCGGCGGCGCGGCCAACTCGCTCTCCGGCGACGGAGCGCTCTCCGCTCAGGCGCCCGCCTCCGCCAAGCCCGATCGGTTCACCTACGATCCGTCACACCCCGTGCCCACCATCGGCGGTCCTCTTTGCTGCGACCCCGTTCACCTCGCCGCCGGCCCCCGGGACCAGCGCCCGGCCGAGGCGCGTCCCGATGTCCTGGTTTACTCCACGCCGCCGCTCGACCGCGATTGGGAAATCTCCGGCCCGGTGACGCTCGACCTCTACGTCTCTTCCTCGGCCGTCGACACCGACGTCACCGCTAAACTGGTCGACGTTCATCCCGACGGCTACGCGCAGAATCTGACCGAGGGCATCCTCCGCCTTCGTTACCGCGACTCGGCCGAAAAGCCGGAGTGGCTGAACCCCGGCGCCGTTTACCGCGTCACCGTGGACCTCTGGTCCACCGCCAATCGCTTCCTGGCCGGCCATCGCCTGCGCCTGGAAGTCTCCAGCAGCAACTTCCCACGCTTCGACCGCAACTGGAACACCGGCCAGGACGGCGCTTCGGCCGTGGGCGGCGTCCCGGCCGTCAACATCGTTTATCATGATCAACAGCACCCGTCGGCGCTGACCGTGTCGGTGGTGCCGCAACATTGAGGAAAGGCCACAACCTATGCGAATTCTCGCCGTAATCGTGCTGTTTTCCGCCTCTGCCTGGGCGCAGTCGGCGCCCGCCAATCCACTGGTCGCCAGCTCCAAGGCGATGTTCGAGATCGTCAAATCCGACATCCTCAAAACCGCCGAGCAGGTCCCTGAATCCCTCTATTCCTACAAACCCACCGACGGCGTGCGAACCATGGGCCAGCTTCTGGCGCACGTCGCCGATGGACAGTATGAGTTCTGCGGCGCCGCTCAGGACGGCAAGCCGCAGATGAAGGGCATCGAAAAAACGGCGAAAACCAAAGCCGAGATCCAGCAGGCTCTCGATACGGCGTTTGGCTTCTGCGAGTCCGTTTACGCTTCCCTCACCGACGCCGACGCGGCGGCCTTGATGCCGTTCTTCGGCCGAAAGATGAGCAAGCTCGGCATCATGGATTTCAACGCCGCTCACACTTTTGAGCACTACGGAAACCTGGTGACCTACATGCGCATGAACCAGATGGTTCCGCCGTCGAGCGCGCCGCGCAAGTAGCCCGCCGGGAGGGCAGCCGCCCCGTTCGAGCCGACGCATGCGCCACATAAGTCTATTGTTTTCATTGTGTTGTAGGGAGTTTGGCTTCGTTTTGTAAAATCCACAGGCACGCTCCGGACGCGCCAGAACCGCCAACCCGTCCGGCACGGATACAATGGTAGAGATGCCTGCCGCCCCCGTGGCGCAACCGAAACTGCTGGAGCTGGAGCACGCGCTCGGCTCGATCATCCGGGGCAAGGCGGAAGCCATTCGCTTGGCGCTGGTGGCGTTGCTCGCCCGCGGCCACCTTCTGATCGAAGACGTTCCCGGCGTCGGTAAGACGACGCTGGCGCACGCCATGGCGCGGGCCGTCGATTGCGGCTTCCACCGGCTTCAGTTCACCTCCGACATGCTGCCGAGCGACGTGCTCGGCGTTACCATTTATAATGCCCGCACCGAGTCGTTCGAGTTCAAGCAAGGGCCGGTGTTCACAAACTTCCTGCTGGCCGACGAGATCAACCGCGCCACTCCCAAGACGCAATCGGCGCTGCTCGAGGCGATGAACGAAGTGCAGGTGACCGTCGACGGCCGTTCCTATCCGTTGCCGCAGCCCTTCATGGTCATTGCCACGCAGAATCCGACCGAGCACCACGGCACCTACCCTCTGCCTGAGTCGCAGCTCGACCGCTTCCTGTTGCGCCTCCGCATCGGCTACCCGGGCCGCGACGCCGAGCGCCTGATCGTGCGCAACGGTGACGCGTCGCACCTGGAGCCCATCGCGCCGGTTCTCGGCGGCGACGAACTGCTGCGGCTCCAGCAGCACGTGCACCAGGTCCGCATGGATGAAGCGCTGGTCGATTACATGCTCGCCATTGTGGACCAGACGCGCAATCACGAGGCGCTGGCGCTCGGAGTGAGCCCGCGCGGCGCCCAGGCGCTGTTCCGCACCTCGCAGGCGCTGGCTCTGATCGAGGGCCGCGATTACGTCATTCCCGACGACATCAAACGCCTTGCGGTTCCGGTGTGCGCGCACCGCGTGATGGTGAGCTCGCGGGCTTCGATGTCGGCGCCGGGCGCCGAGTCGGCCGAAAGAATTCTGAACTCGATTCTGACGCAGGTTGACGTCCCGCTGTAAGCTAGAGAGTTGGGGCTGACTCGCGTCCGCCCGTCTATCTTTTCCCCATGAAAACTGCAATCATCGGCCTGCCCATGGTGGGCAAAACGTCCCTCTTCACCATTCTGACCGGCGTTCATGAAGCGACACGCGTCGGCAGCATGGAGGCTCGCGTGGGCGTTGCCAAAGTTCCCGACGCCCGCCTCGACGCGCTGGCGCAGATCTTCTCGCCGCCGAAGGTGACGCACGCCACCGTCGAGTATTTGGACTTTCCGGCGATTTCCAAAGAAGCGCTGCGCGATCCCAGCTACCTGGCAAGTCTACGCGTGGTGGATGCCCTGGCGCACGTGCTGAGGATTTTCGCCAGCGACACCGTCCCGCACGAGAAGGGTTCGGTGGACCCGGTACGCGACGCCGAGGACGTCGATGTGGAGCTGATCCTGAGCGATCTCGTGGTCGTGGAGAAGCGGCTGGAGCGCCTCGACAAGGAACGGAAAAAGATCAAGAACCCGGAGCTCGACCACGAGCACGAGGTGCTGCTGCGGTGCCAGAGCACGCTCGAGGCGAACACCCCACTGCGGGCTCTCGAGTTGTCGCCGGAGGAGGAGAAGCGCATCCGCGGCTTCCAGTTCCTGTCGCAAAAGCCGATGCTCTATGTGCTGAACCTGGGCGAGGAGGATGCTCCGCGCCTGCGCCAGGTGGAGGACGAGTACCGCGCGGGCGCGCTGGGCGGCCGGCCGCACACGGCCATCACCGCCGTCTGCGGGAAGATCGAAGCCGAGCTGGCCGAGCTGTCGCCGGAGGAAGCGCGCGAATACTTGCAAAGCTACGGCCTGCCCGAGTCGGGCCTGGTGCGGCTGATCTCGGCCACCTACGCGCTGCTCGGCCTCATGTCGTTCCTCACCGCCGGAGAGACCGAGGTGCGGGCCTGGACGATTCCCATGAACAGCACCGCCGTGAAGGCCTCCGGCGCGATCCACAGCGACTTCGAGAAAAAATTCATCCGCGCCGAAGTTGTGAACTGGCAGGCGCTGGTGGATCACAACGGCTACCCCGGCGTGCGCGAGAAGGGGCTGCTGCGGCTCGAGGGCAAGGAATACATTGTAAAAGACGGGGACGTGCTGGTGATCCGTCACGGTTGAGCCGGACATGGATTTCCGCATCGACGAACAGGCCGTTGTCTCCGCCGTCGCGATCACGGTGTCGGATCTGGACCGCGCGCTGGCTTTCTACACCCGCAACGCCGGCCTGCACCTGTTTCAACGCGAGCCGGATTCGGCGCGGCTGGGAGCGCCGGACGGGCCTCCGTTTCTCTTCCTTCACGAGCACCGCAACGCCCGCCACCCGCGCGGCACCAGCGGCCTCTATCATTTCGCCATCCTGCTGCCGTCACGGACGGAGTTGGCCCGCGCCTTGACCGCGATGCTGGAGCGAGGCACGCGGTTCACCGGGTTCGCCGACCATTTGGTCAGCGAGGCGCTTTATCTGTCCGACCCCGACGGCAACGGAATTGAGCTCTACCGCGACCGGCCGCGCCAGGAATGGACCCGCGAAGGCGGCTTCGTGCGGATGACGGTGGACCCACTCGATCTCGACGGGCTCGCCGCCGAGGCCGCCGCGAGCGTCGAGCCGTGGAGCGGCCTGCCGGCGGGAACGCGGCTCGGGCACATACACCTTCACGTCTCCTCCATCGAAGCCTCCGAGCGATTTTACTCCGCCGTTTTCGGATTCGATCTCACGGCGCGGCTCGGGCGCCAGGCATCGTTTTTTTCCGCCGGCGGCTACCACCATCACATCGGTGTCAACACGTGGGCCGGCGAGGGAGCGCCACCGCCTCCGCCCGATGCGGTGGGCCTGCGGGAGTTTCACATTGAGCTTCCTTCGGAGGCCGGTGTGCGAGCGCTGCGCGACCGTGTGACCGGCGCGGGAATGCCGGTCATCGACACCGACAGCGGGCTGGTGGTGCGGGATCCTTCCGGAAATACGCTGCGAGTGGTCTCGGTCTAACGCGGCTGGCAGGCGGCGTGTTCGGCCGAAAGATCCCGGGCCAGCGCCTGCAGGAAAGGGAGCGCCTGCTGGCGCAAATAGAAGTGCCCGCCGGGAAACAGCCTTAGCGAAAAGCTGGAGGAAGTCTGCGCGGCCCAGGCTTTCAAGTGGTCCGGATTCACCTGCGGATCCTCCTTGCCGCCGTAGGCGTGGATGGGAACCGGCAGAGGCAGGCCAGGCTGGTAGACGTAGCGGCGATACGCCTTCGTGTCGGCGCGCAGGGCGGGCAGCAGCGGGCCCAGCGCTTCGGAGGGATCGAGCATGCCACCGGCGCCGCCGTTCACCTGGCGAAGTTGATCGAGGAGCTGCCCGTCGGTGGGCTCCGGCCCCGGAATGTGGCCGAGACGGAACTGGGGCGCGCGGGCGCCGGACACCAGCAGTGCCGCCGGCAGAGGGCTGCCGTTGTCGCGCAGGCGGCGGGCAATTTCAAACGCCAGCACCGCGCCCATGCTGTGGCCGAAGAAGGCGAACGGCGGGTCCAGTTTCCCGGACAGAGCCGCCGACAGATGACGGACCAACTCGTCGAAGGATTCTTCCGGGGTCTCGCGCAAACGGCTCTCGCGGCCCGGCAGCAGCGCCGGAATCACCTCCCAATCGGAGCCCAGAACGGCTTGCCAGCCCCGGAAAAAAGCGGCGCCTCCGCCGGCGAAGGGGAAACAGAAGAGGCGAAACCGGCGCCTGGCCCCGGCCGCGGCTGGACGCATCACAAACCACTCGCCGGGCCCGGCCTCGGCCTTGCGGCTCTTCAGGCGGAGCTCAAGGAGGCGGCGCCGGTCTTCGGACAACGACGGCGGAGACGCGGGAGCGGGAACGGCGGTGGCGCGCTTCGGCTCGCGGGACAACACATCCTGCAGCAACGCTTCAAACGGCGCGGCGCTGATGTTGTCCAGGTACTTACCGGCGGCTTCCCTGCCCCGCGCCGACAATTCCTCCCAGTGGCCGCGGTCGGAAACCAGGCGCGCAAGAACGGCCCGCCACGGCTCGATGTCCTGGTCCGGAATCTCGGCCACCGGAACCATGTTCTCGTCGAGCTTCCCCTGGTACTTCACGATAGGGCGCACGGGGAGCAGATAAGGAACGCCCATCATCGCCTCGCCCAGACCGCCGACGTCGCTGGCGAGCACGGGCACGCCCCGGGCCAGCGACTCGACCACCATCCTGGAACGCGCCTCCGCCCAGAGGGAAGGAATCAGGACGACGCGGGTGCGCTTGAGAATTTCGGTGACGTCGTCGACCGGATCGAGCACCGCGATGTTGGGCAGCGCGGCGAGGGCGGCGCGGTCGGCGGCGTTGGTGCCCCAGGTGGGGACGGCGGCGAAAGCAACTTCCGGCATGGCTTCGGCGAGCTTCAGCAGAATCGAGATGCCCTTGGTGGCCGAGGGATTCACCATGGTGACGAATTCGTTGTCGAAGCGCCCGCACAACGGATGGGGGCCGGCCTCGATGAGCGATATCGGAACATGAATCGCGCCGGGGATGCCGCCCCACTTGCGGATGTAAGCGGCGACGTATTCGCTGACGCCGACGACGGCATCCACGCGCTGAAGAGCGGCGGCCTTCGATGGACCGGGGAAGGCGCAGTCCGGGCCGAAGGGCAGCGGGAGCGTGGCGCGGGCGAGATAGACGATACGGGGCGAGACGGTCCGCAGCGCGGCTTCAAGAAGCACCTGCGCCGGATCGTCGGTGGAGGCGACAATCACGTCGGGGGCGAAGGCTTCGACCTGCTCCTGGAAATACGCGCGGAGGTTGGGGTGGTTGGCGACGGTGTGGACCTCGACCGAGTTGAGGCGGAAGAGCACGACGCCGGAGCCGGCGCTGAGCGCGGCAACGCCGCGGGCGGAAAGGTCGCGGAGCAACTCCTCCTGCGCGGCCGTGCCGTAAGCCGCGGTCCGGGAGAGGACGCGGCAGTGATGACCGCGGGCAGCGAGCGCTTCCATGAGCAGACGGTTCGACCGGTCGCCGCCGCCGTGGGCGGGAAAGTAAGGCGAATTATGCGCCAGCAGAATTTTCATACGCGCTTTCGCAGACGTTCGAGCAGCAGAGCCCGCCGGGCCGGAGAC
>DAIDHC010000181.1 GCA_027452065.1 Bryobacterales bacterium | reverse complement strand
CAAGCCCGAAGACCGCGTCGTGCAGGTAGGCGGCACATCCGCCATCAGCACCTGGGAGATGCGCCATCAGCTTCCGTACGTTCTTCTCTTATTGCGCCTGCCGTTTCTGTTTGCCGGCTGCGTGCTGGGCGGAGCGCTTTGCCCTCTGTTGTATACTGAAGTTGTCGAACGATTGTGGTGGGCAAAAGCCCACTTTTTTATTTCAGTCGAACATTTGAGAAGTATGCCGGAATCAAACCGCGAGGCCGTTGCCGCCCGGGTGGCCGAGATCGCCGCCAGGGTCGGTGCACGCGAAGGAATCGAAATCGTCGAAGCGCAGGTGCTTGGATCGGGCCCGCGCCGGCTTGTGCGGATTTATATCGACAAACCGGCCGGAGTTACCCACGCCGATTGCGAGCTCGTTTCCCAGCAGGTCGGCACCATCCTCGATGTCGAGGACGTCATCCCGGGCAGCGGCTACACGCTGGAAGTGAGCTCGCCGGGCGTCGAACGGCCGCTGCGGAGCGCCGGGGATTTCGCCCGCTTCACCGGACAGAAGGCGAAAATTGTGCTGCGCGAGCCGGTGGAAAACCAGAAATCCTGGATCGGTGTGCTCGCCGGTTGCCAGGATGGCCGCATCGAGTTGGACGCCGGCGCCGGCAAGACGGTCAGCCTTCCCCTGGCGCAGGTGGAAAAAGCCAACCTGAAGTTCGAGTGGTAATCCCCTTTCACTAAGGACAGATTGGAGTAATCAGAAGAGTGGGAACGATCTATCAGTCCATCGAGATCCTGAGCAAGGAAAAAGGCATCGACCCGCAGATCGTCATCGACGCGGTCAAGGACGCCATGCTGGTGGCCGCGCGCAAGCATTTCCGCACCGTCGAGGATCTGATCGCCGAATTCAATGCCCGGACCGGCGCGCTCGAAATTTTCGCCGTGAAGAAAGTGGTCGCCGAAATTACCGACCCGGTCAACGAGCTGACTCTCGATCAGGCCATCAAGCTCGACCCCGCCGCCCAGGTCGGCGGCGAAGTCCGCATCCCCAAGCCCACCGAAGGCCTCGGCCGCATCTCCGCCCAAACCGCCAAACAGGTCATCCTGCAAAAAGTGCGCGAGGCCGAGCGCGAAACCATTTACTCGGAATACTCCGGCCGCGTCGGCGAGCTCGTCAACTGCACCATCAAGCGCGTCGAGGGTCCGGACCTGGTCGCCGATCTCGGCAAGACCGAAGCGCGGCTCCCGAAAAAAGAACAGAGCAAGCTCGAAAGCTTCAGCGCCGGCGACCGCGTCCGCTGCGTCATCCGCTCGGTGGAAAAGACCGGCAAAAACGCCGGCGTCATCGTCTCGCGCGCCGCTCCCGAGCTGGTCGTGCGCCTCTTCGAGCAGGAAGTTCCCGAGATTTACGACAACACCGTGGTCATCAAGGGCTGCGCCCGCGAGGCCGGCGAGAGAACCAAGATCGCCGTCTTCAGCCGCGACCGCGACGTCGATTGCGTCGGCGCCTGCGTCGGCATGAAGGGCATGCGCGTTCAGTCGATCATCCGCGAGCTCCGCGGCGAAAAAATCGACATCATCGAATACTCCGACGATCCCGTGCAGTACGCCACCAAGGCGCTCAGTCCCGCCAAGATTTCGCGCGTCGCCATTCTCAACGCCACCGAAAAGCACATGGAGGTCGTCGTCGACGACACCCAGCTTTCCCTCGCCATCGGCAAGAAGGGGCAGAACGTCAGGCTGGCCGCCAAGCTGCTCGGCTGGAAGATCGACATCAAGAGCGAAGAAGAGAAGCGCCAGGAAGTCGAATCCGCCATGGCCGCGCTCGTCGTTCCCGGCGCGCCGGTGTCCGTGCTCATCGAACACGGGCTGAGCGAGGAAGTGGTCGCAAAGCTGGTCGAGGGCGGAATCGGAACCGTGGAAAAGCTCGGCTCGATGACGCCGGAAGAGCTCGAGGCGATGCCCGGCATTGGCCCCAGCCTGGTGGAAACAATCCAGATCGCCGTCAACAGCTATTACAGCCCGTACGAGGAAGCCGTGACGCCGGTCGAGACCGGTGAAGAGGTTGAGGAAGCCGCTGAGCCGGTCGAAGCGCCCGAGGCCCTAGAGCCGGGCGAGCCCGAGGCCCAGGAGGCCGTGGAAGCGGCGCCGGAGGACGAATCGGCGCCGGTGGACGGCGAAGCGGACCAGGCCCGCCAGCCTGAGGAGAGTTTGGCCGCTTCTCATGGCTCCCCGGAGGCCATTGACGGGCATGGTGCCGGGGTCGCCGATGAAGCGGTCCAGGCTGGATCTGATACGATAAAGGCTTCGGAAGGCTAGCCCGGCCAGGCTGAGCTGTGCGCGGCGAGGAGACTGTACTTTCCCTGATGATGAAGAAGATCCGCATTAACGAACTGGCGAGGGAGCTCGAGGTAAAACCGCAGCGCGTGCTCGAATTGTTGCCCGAGTTTGGCGTTACCGAAAAGAAGACTCACTCGAGTTCGGTGGATGAGGACGTCGCCGAGAAGATCCGCCGCCTGGTCGCCGGCGAGGGTGGCGGAGGCGAGGGCCGCGAAGCTCGCCACGAAGAGCCGGAAGAGTTCGAAATGGCGCACGAGACCGTCGCCGTCGCCGAACCGCCCGCACCCGTCGCTCCGCACGTCGAGACCGTCGTTTCGCGTCCCCAGGAAGAGCCCGCGCCGGTCGCCGTCGTCGAGCCGCCCCAAGCCCCGGTCGAGAGAACCCCCGCCCCTCCGGCGGCGAAGGAAGTGAAGCCCGAGCCCGCGGCGCCCGCGGCAACTGCCGCGACCGTCGCCGCCCCGGCGGCCGCCGAGGAAGTGGCGGCGCCCAAAATTGCGCCCCCGCAGCCCTTGCGTCCCCCGCTGTTGACCGGCCAGAGGCCAGCCGGGCCGTCGATGCCCGTGCAGCCCCGCTCCACCGGAATCCCCGCCCGGCCCGTGCCGCCCGCTCCCCGTCCCGGCCAGATCCTTTCCGGGCCCCGGCAGCCCCTGCCCGGCGGCGTCGCTCCCATGCAGCCCGCCCCGGCGGCGCGCACCGAACAGCCCGCTCGCCCGGCCGGCCCCGGCGCCCCCGCCGCGCCCGCCCCGGCCATGCCCGGTGCCCCGCGCACCGTATCGACTTTAGTTCGCCCCGCCGCCACAGGCCCCGGCCGCATGGTGCAGCGCGGAGCGCCCGCGCCGCCTCAGGGAGAGCCCTCCCAAGGCGCGCAGCCGGGCCGCCCGCCCGCTCGCACCACCCTCGCCGGCCAGCCCGCCCAGCGCCCCGTCGTCCCGCCCAATCCCGAAGTTCTTTCCCGCCTTCGCCAGCCCGGCGTGCCCGTGCGCACCCCCGGCCCGCCGCGGCCCTCCAGCCCGGTTCCCGGTCGGCCCATTTACGAAGGGCCCGTCCGGCCCGGCCAGCCCATTGTGCGCCCCGGTGCGCCGGGCATGCCCACCGGCCCCGGCGCCCGCGGCCGCCAGCGCCCCCTTCATCCCACCACCCCGGCCCGCATGGAGCCCGCCGTGCCCATGCCCACCGAGCAGCAGCGCCGGCACCAGGCCAAGCCCGCCGCCCGCGGCGCCCGTCACCGCGACCAGGACTCCGAGGAGCGTTCGCTCCGCATGCCCGTACGGCGCGATCAGCCCATCGAGCCCCCGCCCATCGATCGCGAGATCACCATCGCCGAAGGCATCACCGTTAAGGAGCTTTCCGAAAAGCTCGGCGTCAAGGCGAATCTGGTCATCAAGAAGATGGTCGAAAGAAAGATCTTCGCCACCATCAACCAGACGCTCGACGTCAAGCTCGCCGAGCAGCTTTCGCGCGACTTCGGCGCTTCCACCAACAAAGTCAGCTACGAGGAAGAATCGACCCAGGGCATCGAGCTGGCCGAGGAAGCCAAGGACCTCCACCGGCGTCCTCCCGTGGTCACCATCATGGGCCACGTCGACCACGGTAAAACCTCCCTGCTGGACTCCATCCGCATGAGCAACGTCGCCGAGCGCGAAGCCGGCGGCATCACGCAGCACATCGGCGCCTATCACGTCGAAAAGAACGGCCAAAAAATCGTTTTCATCGACACGCCCGGTCACGAGGCTTTCACCCGCATGCGCGCCCGCGGCGCCAAGGTCACCGACATCGTTGTCCTCGTCGTCGCCGCCGACGACGGCGTCATGCCGCAGACCCTCGAAGCCATCGACCACGCCAAGGCCGCCGGCGTCCCCATCGTCGTGGCCATCAACAAAATCGACAAGCCCGACGCCCAGCCCGAGCGCATCAAGCAGCAGTTGGCCGACCGCGGCCTCCTCGCCGAGGATTGGGGCGGAGACACCGTCATGGTGCCCGTCTCGGCCAAAACCAAGCAGAATCTCGACCTTTTGCTCGAGATGATTCTCCTCGTCGCCGAAATGCACGACCTCAAGGCCAACCCCGAGCGCCCCGCCATGGGCAGCGTCCTCGAGGCCAAGCTCGACCGCGGCCGCGGCCCTGTCGCCACCGTTCTCGTGCGCAACGGCACCCTCAAAGTCGGCGATTTCTTCATCTGCGGCGCCGTCTTCAGCAAAGTCCGCGCCCTTTTCGACGACCGTGGCGAGCCCGTCAAGGAAGCCGGACCCTCCATGCCGGTCGAAGTTCTCGGCCTCGATACCCTCCCCGATGTCGGCGATTCGTTCCAGGTCGTCACCGACACCGCCAAGGCCAAGCAGATCGTCATCTACCGCGAGAGCAAAGCCCGCGACCAGGCCATGGCCCGCGGCTCCCGCCTCACCCTCGAACAGTTGCACGAGCAGCTTCGCGAAGGCGAAGTCAAGGAGCTCAACATCATCCTCAAGACCGACGTCGGCGGCACCGCCGAGGTCCTCACCGACATGATGCAGAAGCTGTCCACCGACAAGGTCAAGATCCGCGTGCTCCGCTCCGGCATCGGCGCCATCAACGAAGGCGACGTGCTGCTCGCCTCGGCCTCCAATGCCATCATCGTGGGCTTCAACGTCCGCCCCGAGCGCAACGCGGCCGATCTTGCCGAGCAGGAAAAAGTCGATATCCGGCTCCATACCATCATCTACGAGCTCACCGACGAGCTGAAGCGCGCCATGACCGGCATGCTCGAACCGGTGTTCAAAGAAGTCTACAAGGGCCGCGCCGAGGTCCGCGAGGTGTTCCGCATCACCAAGGTCGGCAACGTCGCCGGTTGCATGGTGCAGGACGGCGTCATTACCCGCGACAGCGAAGTGCGGCTGCTGCGCGACAACATCGTCGTCTACACCGGCAAGGTCGAGTCCCTGCGGCGCTTCAAGAACGACGCCAGCGAAGTGAAGGCCGGCTTCGAATGCGGCCTCACGCTCCAGAACTACAGCGATCTCAAGCCGGGCGATATCATCGAGGCGTTCGCCACCGTACGGGTGGCTCCCGAAGTCCTCGTTTAGGGCGGAGGCGGGGGCCAACGGGGTTCCCGGAATTACTATGCCGAGCATCGGGGTGCTGACGCTGGAGCTTCGCATGCCCGATTCCCATTCGCTCAAGGACAAGCGTCACACCGTGCGCGGATTGAAGGACCGGCTGCGGGGAAAATTCAACGTCGCCGTCGCCGAGATCGGCTACCAGGACCTTTGGCAGCGGGCCCTGATCTCGGCGGTGACGGTGTCGGGCGATCACGGCCGCGCCGAGCAGCTATTGCAGTTGGTCGAGCGGGAGGCCGCTTTGTTTCTCGGTCCCAGCCTGGTCGATGTAACCTTGGAATGGCTGGAGTGACCGGGCGGCGTACGGAGGCGGTTGGTTATGGATTCTCATCGAAACGAGCGTGTATCCGAAGCGCTCCGGGAGGAGTTGGGCGAGATTATCGCCTACGAGATGTCGGACCCGCGTATCGGGTCCGCGGTGGTCACCGGCGTGCACGTCTCGCCGGACTTGAAGCACGCCCAGGTGCACATCGGATTTTCCGACAGCGCCGAGGCCGCCGAAGGCATCCGGGCGCTCGAGGGGGCGCGGGGATTTCTCCGGCGCGAAGTGGCCCGCCGGCTCGAGCTTTTCCGAATTCCGGAACTGCACTTTGACGCCGACATATCCGCTCAATTGGGCGATCGTATGGAGCATCTGCTGAAGCGGGTGCGTCGCGGGCGGCCGCGCGAGGCCGGGGGCTAACACCACGCGATGGCCCGTCACGCTCGAATAACTCGTTTATTATCAATAGTTTACAGAGATTCACCGGCCCGGGCAAAAAAACCGAGACGAATGAAACATCGTGTGCTAACTTTGTTGTTTGCCGCCGTTTGTTTTCAGGCGATTCGGGTGGAAGCCGGGGTGCCGGACCGGACCCCGTTACGAGCCGAGGGAAGTATCGACGCCATGGGTGGGGCATTCAGCATCGCCGCCTATGGGGAAGACAGGGCACGGCTGGAGACGGCCATCGCCGAGGCGCTCGACGAAGCGCGCCGGCTCAACGAGGAGCTTTCGAATTACCTGCCCTCGAGTGAGTGGAGCCGGATGAACCGTCTGGCCGGGCAGGGACCGGTAGCGATTTCGAAGGAGCTGTTCGATCTGCTGGCGGCCTGCGTGGAGTACAGCCGGGCAAGCGATGGGGCGTTCGATATCTCGGTGGGCCCGCTGATGAAGGTTTGGGGATTTTACAAAGGCACCGGGCATCTTCCGCATCGGGCTGAGGTGAGCGCGGCGATGGAGCAGGTGGGTTGGCGGAACATCGAGCTGGACGCGGCCAAAAGCACCGTCCGGTTTCGAAAGCCGGGCGTGAACCTCGACCCCGGGGGAATTGGAAAAGGATACGCAGTGGACCGGATGGCGGACATACTAAAGCGCGACGGCATAAAATCGGCGTTGATCTCGGCTGCCTCGAGCAGCATCTATGCCATCGGCGCGCCTCCGGGCGAGCAGGGCTGGAAAATTGCAATCAAGAACCCGAAGGATTCTTCCCGTCCGGCGGCCACCGTGTGGCTCAAGGACGAGTCGATGTCCACCTCGGGTAACTACGAAAAGTTCTTCTACGCCGAGGGGAAGATGTACAGCCACATCATGGATCCCCGGACCGGCTACCCGGCCACGGGCATGCTGTCGACATCGGTGATTACGCCGAAATGCATCGACAGCGAAGCGTGGGCGAAGCCTTACTACATCCTGGGACGGGAGTGGACGGCGAAACACAAGAAGAAGGATTTCCGAGTCTTCTTCTGCGAAGACAGAATGGACACGCCATGCGCATGGCTACAATGACAAGCCGGTTTCTGGACGCTTGCCGGCGCCGGCCGACCGATGTTCGGCCCGTCTGGTTTATGCGGCAAGCGGGACGGTACCTGAAGCAGTACCGCGAGGTGCGGGCCCACGCCGGCATCCTGGAGATCTGCAAGCGGCCGGACCTGGCCGCGGCGGTGACCCTCCAGCCCGTGGAAGTGCTCGATGTCGACGCCGCGATCATCTTCGCCGACCTCCTGCTGCCCGTCGAGCCGATGGGTCTCAAGCTCAAGTTCATCGAGCACCGCGGCCCGATGATCGACAACCCGGTGCGGACGTCCTCCGATATCGACAGCCTGTCGATTTCCAACACCGACGAGCTCGGCTACGTCGGCGAGTCGATCCAACTGGTGACCCGCGCCCTCGCCGGCCGCGTGCCCGTCATCGGGTTCGTCGGCGCGCCGTTCACCCTGGCCAGCTACATGATCGAAGGCGGTCCGTCGAAAGACTTCCTCAAGACCAAGCAGATGATGTACCGCGACGAGACGCTCTGGCGCCGGCTGATGGGGAAACTCGTGGACGTGCTCGGCCCCTTCGCCATCTCGCAGGTGGCCAACGGCGCCCGCGCCATTCAGGTGTTCGATAGCTGGGCCGGGTGCCTGGGACCGGACGATTACGTCCGCTACGTGGCGCCGTACTCGCGCGCGCTGATCGAGCGCGTCCGTTCCGCCGGCGTTCCGGTGATTCACTTCGGCACGGGCGTAGCGGGATTTTTCCGGGAGCTGCACGCCGCCGGCGGCGACGTGATGGGCGTCGACTGGCGCGTGAACATCGACCTGGCGTGGATGGACATCAGCTACCGTTCCGCGGTGCAGGGCAATCTCGACCCCGCGGCGCTGTTTGCTCCTCTGCCCGAGCTCAAAGCCAAGGTCCACGAGCTGTTGAAGCGCACCGGCACGCGCCCCGGGCATATCTTCAACACCGGCCATGGCATCCTTCCCGGGACGCCGGTGGAGAGCGTGAAGGCCGTGGTGCAGATGGTGCGCGAGTTCCGGCCGTAGGAATTCTGGCGATGCCCGGCGCCCGCATTGGCCGCCCCCGCCGCTCCCGCCGTCCACGCTCCGGGGGCGCCCGCATGGCCCACCCCCGCCGTGTCCGCTCCGGGGGGCTTCGGTGAAGCGCGTCGTCGTCGCCGGAGGCGGCATCACGGGGCTGGCGGCGGCCTATTATCTGAGCCGCGCCGGCGCGTCGGTGCGGCTGATCGACAAAGCTCCGCGTCCCGGAGGCGTGATCCAAACCATCGCCGTTGAGGGCTGCACCCTGGAACAGGGCCCGGACAGTTTTCTGGCGGCCAAGCCGGCGGCCGTGGAGCTGGCTCGCGAACTCGGCCTCGAAGGCGACATCATCGGCTCCAACGACAGCACGCGTGTGACCTACGTGCTCCGGAAAGGCCGGCTCATCCCGCTGCCGGAAGGACTGATGATGGTGGCGCCCGCGCGCGTCGGCCCGATGGTGCGGACCTCACTGGTCGGATGGGGAACCAAGCTGCGCATGGGCCTCGAATACTTCCGCCGGCCCCGGCGCATGGACGGCGATCGATCGGTGGCCGAATTCATGCGGGACCACTACGGCGAGGAGTCGCTCGAATATCTCGGGGAGCCGTTGCTGGCCGGCGTTTACGGGGGCGACCCGGAGAAGCTCAGCGTGCGCAGCGTGCTCGGCCGATTCGTCGAGATGGAGGAGAAATACGGCAGCCTGACGCGCGGCGCATTGGCTCTGCGGCGCTCGGGGCGGACGGGCGGAGGGCCGCTGTTCCGGACATTGAAGCGCGGCTTGGGCTCGATGGTGGACGCGCTGGTTGCGGCGATGGCGGGCAAGGTGGAGATGATACGGGCCGAAGCCGAGACGGTGGAGGCGGCCGGGGGCGGCTACCGGATCCGCGCGGCCGGCGAGTGGATGGAGGCCGATGGTTTCGTGGCGGCGTGCCCGGCCTGGGCGGCGGCGCCGCTGCTGCGGCCGGTGAACGCGAGGCTGGCCGAGGTGCTGGAAACCATTCCCTATCACGACGCGATGACGCTGTCGCTGGGATACAGGAGACAGGACTGCGCGCGGCTGCCGCCCGGCTTCGGCTTTCTCGTCCCCCGCCGCGAACGCGAGAAGATGCTCGCCTGCACCTTCGTGCATAACAAGTTCGACCACCGCGTGCCGGCCGGGATGGCAGTGCTGCGGTGCTTTTTCGGACGGGACGCCATCGCCATGGACGACGCCGGAGTTGTGGCGGCGGCGCGGCGGGAACTCGAGCGCATCCTGGATTTTTCGGCCGAGCCGGTGTTCAGCAGCCTCGCGCGGTGGCCCCGGGCGATGGCCCAGTACACGGTGGGTCACGAGGAGCGGGCGGCGGAGATTGAGTCCATCGTGCGGGGGATACCGGGGCTCGAAGTGGCGGGAAATTCGCTGCGCGGGATCGGCATTCCGGACTGCATTCGCAGCGCCAGGGAAGCCGCGGAATCGCTTACCGGCCAAGCACCACTCGGACGCCCCGCGGGGACACCTCAAAGTGGTCCACCCGGTAGTCGAGAGCGAACGGCTGGTTGATCTTGGCCTCGGGGAAAACCGGCTTGAGGAATGTGTCGATGAGCCAGGCCAGCGGCGTACCGGACACCGCGACGCCGGATATTTCCACCCGGTCGACAAACACCGTGGCTACGCCGCGCGAGGACTGAAAGTGAGCATCCACTTTCACCGGGCGCTCACCCTCGATCAAGCGCTCGACCATCCAGTTCGATTCGACGCCGGCCGCGCGGCGGAGCTTGAGAAAATCCACGAGCGCCGTGCCTTCGGCGCTGCCCGGGCCGAGCGTGATGAGGGTCTGCCGCACGCCATCGGGAGCATACCTCGGAATGCGGCCGCGGACGAAGGCGTTGATTTCCGCGCCGGAGAAAACGACCACCGCGCCGGCGGGCAGGCGGCCGTGCTCGATGATGGAGAGCTTGCGCTCGGCGGAGGCGGCATCGAGACGCTGCGAGGATTGAGCGCTCACCAGGGCCCAGAGCAGCGGCGGCAGGCCTAAGAGAAGCATTTTTCATGATACTGGATTAGTGTGTTGTTAGACTGAGAAAGGAGGAAGATACCAATGAAAGCGAAAATTATCGCTCTGTTTGCAGTAAGCGCAACTCTCATCATGGCGGCCGATGACGTGCCGAAGAGGCTTTCCGACGCTTCCCTGGTGCTGAAAGAGGTGATGGATACGCCGGATAAGTCGATCCCGCAAAATCTGATGGACAAATCCGAATGCATCATCATTGTGCCGGGAGTGAAAAAGGCGGCGTTTATTATCGGCGGCAAATACGGGCGGGGCTTTTTCTCCTGCCGCGGAACGAACGACGTGGGCTGGACGGCGCCCGCTTCGGTGATTGTGGAAGGCGGCAGCGTCGGGTTTCAGATCGGAGGGTCGGAGACCGATGTGGTGATGCTGGTGATGAACGACGGGGGCATGCGAAAACTGCTGAAAGATAAGTTCACGCTGGGCGCGGATGCGTCGGTGGCGGCGGGGCCGGTAGGCCGGACGTCGGCGGCGGAAACCGACGCCATGATGCACGCCGAGATCCTCAGTTGGTCGCGGGCCCGGGGCGTGTTTGCCGGTATCGCTCTGAACGGCGCCACGCTGAGACCGGACAACGAATCGAACAAGGATCTCTATGGGCGGGACATCACCAACCAGGAGATCGAAGCCGGCAAAGTGAAAGCGCCGGCGGTGGCGCACACTCTGATGGAGAGGTTGAACAAGTATTCGAGCCGGAAATCGAGCTAGCGCGGGCCGGCGTGAAGCAGCGGGGGCTCCGGGGAGCACGAATGGGGGACGGGCGGCCGGGCCCCCATTTTTATTGCCGCGCGGGAGCCGGATGGACGGCGGCGCCGAACCGTTAAAATGGGAGCTTGCATGCGCATCGCTCTGGCGCAGATGAACGCGACGGTCGGCGACCTGGAGGGGAATGCGCGCCGGATCATGGAATTCGCCCGGCGCGCCTCGGACGGCGGGGCGGCGCTGGCGGTGTTTCCCGAGCTGGCGCTGACCGGATATCCGCCGCGCGATTTGCTGGAGAAGGCGAGCTTCCTGGAGAGGACGGAGGCGGCGCTGGGGGCGCTGGCCGAGTCGAGCAGATGTCTGCATTGCGCCCTGATCGTGGGCGCGGCGACGACGGCGCGCCAGGGCGAGGGGAAACACGTGTACAACAGCGCGGCGCTCATCGGATCGGGCAAGGTGCGATTCGAGCAGCACAAAATGCTGTTGCCCACTTACGACGTGTTCGACGAGACAAGATATTTCCGGCCCGCCGAATCGCAGGGCCTGTTCGAGCTGGAAGGCTGGAAGGTCGGGCTGATTATCTGCGAAGACGCCTGGAACGATAAGAACTATTGGGAGCGGCGCCTCTACCAGAGGGACCCGTTGAGCGAGATGTCGCAGGCCGGGGCACAGCTCCTGGTCAGCATCAACGCCTCGCCGTACCATCGCGGAAAACGCGCGCTGCGCGAGGAAATTTTCTCGGTTTCGGCTCGTCACGCCAGGCTTCCGCTGGTGTACGTAAACCAGGTGGGCGGCAACGATCAGCTTGTCTTCGACGGGACGAGCTTCGCGATGAACGCCGAAGGCCAGGTGTGCGCCATGGCGAAGTCGTTCGAGGAAGACCTGGTATTTTTCGACGCGGCGGCGGGCCACGGCGACCGGAGGGCCAGCCATCCGGAGGAGTGCGAGGCGATCTACGCGGCGCTGGTGCTGGGGACGCGGGACTACATTCGCAAGTGCGGCTTCTCGCGGGTGCTGATCGGGCTTTCCGGCGGGATCGATTCGTCGCTGGTGGCGGCGATCGCGGTGGACGCGGTGGGCGCGGAGAACGTCACCGGCGTGGGAATGCCCGGGCCGTACTCCTCGGGCCACAGCGTTTCAGACGCCCGGGCGCTGGCGGCGAGGCTGGGAATCCGGTTCGAGATCATTCCGATCGGGGCCGGCTTTGACGCGATGATCGAAACGCTGGCGCCGGTGTTCGGCGGAGCGGCCAAGGACGTCACCGAAGAAAACCTGCAGTCGCGGCTGCGGGGCATGGTGCTGATGGCGCTGTCGAACAAGACGGGGGCGCTGGTGCTCACGACGGGAAATAAGAGCGAGCTGGCGGTCGGCTATTGCACGCTGTACGGCGACATGTGCGGGGGGCTGGCGGTGATCAGCGACGTGCCGAAGACGCTGGTTTACGAACTGTCCCGGGTGGCGAATCGCCTGCACGGCGGGGCGATTCCGGAGAGTGTGTTCACCAAGCCTCCGTCGGCCGAGCTGCGGCCGGACCAGAAGGATTCCGATTCTCTGCCGGAATACGGGATTCTGGACCGGATTCTTGCCGGATACGTGGAGGACTCGATGTCGCCGGAGCGGATTGCGGCGGCCGAGAATCTCCCGTTGGAACTGGTGCGGGAGATCGTGAACAAGGTGGACCGCAATGAATACAAACGGCAGCAGGCGGCGCCAGGCTTGAAGGTAACGACGAAGGCTTTCGGCATCGGCCGGCGGTTTCCGATCGCGCAACGGTTCTCAGAATAAACTCACCGGAGATATCCCTTGAAACACGCTCTGATTTTCGCAGTTCTGCTGAGCGCGGCCGCCCTTCAGGCCCAGCAACCCTCGACGCCGGCGGGCGATACGGTCCGGGTGGGGCCGAGGCCGGACGGCAGCTTTCTGCTGAACAGCGGCTGGCGCATCAAGCCGGCGGGCAAGCAGATCGCGCTGGACACGCTGCCGATGGCGTCGCTGCCGACGCCGGACGGGCGGAGCCTGCTGGTGCTGAACGGCGGCTACAACCCGCCGTCGATCAGCGTGATCGACGTGGCGTCGGAGGCCGAGACTTCGCGGACGCCGGTGCCCGACGCATGGCTGGGAATGGCGTTGTCGCGCAGCGGCGACAAGCTGTGGGTGGGAGGCGGGTCGAAGGCGTCGATTTACGAATTCTCCGTGTCCGGGGGCACGTTGAAAGCGGAGCGCACTTACGTGGTGACGGAGGCGCCGGCGTTTCAGGATTTCATCGGCGACGTGGCGCTTTCCCCGGACGGGCGGTCGCTGTTTGCCTGCGACGTGTTTCGCAACCGGATCGATGTGATCGACGTGGAGTCGGGCAAGGTAGTGCACAAGTTCGCCACCGGACGGCGGCCGTACCGGATCATGTTCGCGCCGGACGGGAAGACTTTTCTGGTGACCAGTTGGGCGGACGGAACGCTGTACCAGCACGACACGGCGACGGGCTACCGGATGAACGCGTTGAGGCTGGGGTCGCATCCGACAGACATGGTGTGGAGCACGCGGAAGCCGGAACAGGCGAGCGCGGAAGAGAGGGAGGCTTACGACGCGAGGCTGTTCGTGGCGGCGGCGAACACGAACAACGTTTATGTCGTCGGGCTGAAGGGGAGCAGCCTCAGCGCGATCGAGACGATCAACGTCGCCGACAGCCCGCGGCATCCGCTGGGCATGACGCCGAGCGGGCTGGCGCTGAATGCGGCGCAGACGCGGCTGTACGTGGCGTGCTCGGACGCCAACGCGGTGGCGGTGGTGAACGTGGAGGACGCGCAGAGCGTTGTGACCGGGTTCCTTCCGACGGGCTGGTATCCGACTGCGGTGCGGGTGCTGAAGGATGAGCGGCTGGTGGTGCTGAACGGGAAGGGGGCGCGAAGCTATGCGAACCCGGCCGGGCCGAGTCCGGTGCGCCGGGCGGCACCCTACGAGGCGGGCACCAACGGGGCGCAGTACGTGGGACGGATGCAGACCGGGTCGGCGAGCGTGATCGCGCCGTTTGATTCGGCCAAGCTCCGGGAGTACACGCGGGAGGTGCTGGCGGAGTCTCCGTACGACGACAACATGCTGGACCGGCTGGAAGTGCCGGCGGGCAACCCGGTGCCGGGGAACGTCGGCGGGCGGTCGCCGATACAACACGTGATTTACATTTTGAAGGAGAACCGAACCTACGACCAGGTGTTGGGCGACATCGGGAAGGGTGAAAGCGACGCGTCGCTGGCGCTGTTCACCGATAAGGTGGGACCGAATCACCACAAGCTGGCGCGGGAATTTGTGCTGTTCGACAACTTCTATGTGAACGCCGATGTGAGCGCCGACGGACACAACTGGTCCGACGCGGCGATTGCGCCGGACTACGTGGAGAAGATGTGGCCGAGCACATACGCCAAGCGGAGGAACCATTACGATTTCGAAGGCGGCGAGCCGGCCGGACTGCCGGCGGCGGGATACCTTTGGACCAACGCCCTGGCGGCGGACATTCCGATCCGGAACTACGGGCACTTCGTGACCAATGCGGGACGGGGCCAGCAGGACGGGGTGCAGGTGGCCGCGGTGAAGGACCCGGCGCTGGAGGCGGTGACCAACAAGCTGTATCGCGGCTTCGATCTGGACTATCCGGACGTGGAGCGGGTGAAGGTGTTCCTGAACGAACTCAAGTCGTTCGAGGCATCGAACAACATGCCGAAGCTGATCATGCTGCGGCTGGGCAACGATCACACTTACGGAGCGTCGCCGGGGAAACTGTCGCCGCTGTCGCTGTTCGCCGATAACGACTATGCGCTAGGGCTGCTGGTGGAGGCGGTGTCGCACAGCAAGTTCTGGGGGAGCACGGCGGTGTTCGTTCTGGAAGACGACGCGCAGAACGGGCCGGACCACATCGATTCGCACCGCTCGCCGGTGTTTGTGCTGTCGCCGTACACGCGGCGGGGGACGGTGGACAGCACGATGTACAACACGACGTCGGTGCTGCGGACGATTGAGCTGTTGGTGGGGCTGCATCCGATGACGCATTTCGATGCCGGGGCGACGCCGATGTGGCGGGCGTTTGCGGCCACGCCGGTGATGACGCCGTATGACGCGGTGAAGCCGGGTGTGGCGCTGGACGAGCGGAACCCGGAAAAGACGGGCGCGGCGAGCCGAAGGCGGGCCAACGACTTCAGCGAGGCGGACCTGAACGACGACGACGAGATGAACGCCGAGATCTGGCGGGCGGTGAAGGGAACGGAGCCGCCGCCGCCGGTGAGGAGCTATTTCGGCGGGCGGTAAAGACAGCGCGATGGCTGCGAACCAGTGGCTGGAGGGCGCGCTGAGGGGATTCCGGCGGCGCCGCATGAGGCGGTTCGAGCGGACGTTTGCGCTCACCGAAGCGACTCGGGTGCTCGACGTGGGGGGGACGCCGCTCAACTGGTCACTGGCTTCGGTGCGGCCGAGGCTGACGCTGTTGAATATGCCGCGGGCGCAAGAGCGCGCGGAGGCAGCGGCGCGGTGGGTGGCCGGCGACGGGCGGCGGCTTCCCTTCGCCGACCAATCGTTCGATATCGTGTTCAGCAACTCGGTGATAGAACACGTGGGGACACCGGAGGATCAACGCGCCTTTGCGCGCGAAGTGGCGAGGGTGGGGGTGCACTATTGGGTGCAGACGCCGAACCGGTGGTTCCCTGTGGAACTGCATTTACTGACGCCGTTCCTTCACTATTTACCGCGGCGATGGCAGGCGGTGCTGGCGCGGAGGCTGACGGTGTGGGAGATGGTGGCGCGGCCGCGGCCGGACCAGCGCACGTACTACATCGAACACTATTTGAAAGACATCCGGCTGCTCGATGCGCGGGCGGTGCGGAGCCTGTTCCCGGGCGCGCGGCTGATACGGGAGCGGTTCCTGGGCATGACGAAGTCGCTGATCGCGGTCCGCTGAAATTCAGGCGGCGTTTGTTAGAATAGAGGGGACGCTGGCGGCTTTTGGGAGGTCGTCTAATGGTAAGACTGCAGACTCTGGATCTGCGTATCGGGGTTCGAGTCCCTGCCTCCCAGCCAACACGCTTACCGGCCATCTCATTTCTCGCGCTCCGCGTTAAATTGCTGGCGGGACGACTGCGTTCGGCATTTCGGACTCTTCTTCGGCCGGCTATCGCTTCAGATGATCCTTCACCGCAGCGACAACCGTATTTCCAGACGGCAGCACGCCCAGGAATGCAGCCTTGCCTCCGTCGCTGACGACTTCACCGTCCACGACGACTTTGAACTGGCCGTAGCCGGCCCGAACCATCTCCACTTCGACTTGCAGCTCGCGGCGAAGTCGCGCCGCCACACGGGCGGCATGAAGGCCCGTGACTCAATACGCGCAGTAGTGAATCGCGATGTGTGGCATATCGTTGACAGTAGCATGACGCCTTGGCCGTGGGCTGCGCGCGGCCGTCCAGGTCACTTTCTCACCGAACCCTGCGATCCGCGGGCGTGCTCGATCCCAGACCAGACGGAATTGGCAACCTCAGTTCGAAACGCATCCACGATGCCCAGCCATTCCGCTCAGGCGGCAATTCTGACAATTTCAACCTCGGCGCCGCTCTGGACCGCTGACTCAGCCTTCTCCAAAACCTGCGCTGCCGCTCTCCGCAGTTCTCACATACGTCGGCGGGTACCTGTTTCAGGATCACGGTGGTGTCGCCGCGCTGGAGCGTCACAGTGACGGTCCCGCTCCGGGTGGTTCCATTCCTGCAGATTACGCAGCTCATTTCATCTTCCTCGTTCGGCGATCGTTTCACCTTGAGCGATCGCGGCCAGAACGACGTCGCGTCCAATCCCGCGTTCGAACCTAGGCTGAATCGCGTGGCCGAGGAAGACCACCCGCTTGCAGTCCATGAATCGCTTGTATGGTACCAGCAACCGCCTCAGGGTTCGCAGGCCAGGCCAGAGTTCGAAGTGCGTTCACGACGGCAGGCCACAATTTCCTGCCTGTCCGGTCCGGAGCATCGGCGCCCAGGCTGTCGGGTTCTCCCTGATCGTCAAACGGTGAGGGCGGCGGTTGCGCGGCGGTCCTGGCGGTGAGGTTGTCGGCGCCGGCGGCCGAAGGGGGCGAGCGGGACGATGACGGGGACACGTCCGGGGACGGGGACGGTGGGCGTTCGGGGCGAGTAAGTCACTTACTGGATTCGAGTAACTCTACGAGACAAGATATCACTAGACACACTACGCCTACGCGCTCACTTACTTTGTTTGATAACGTCCGCCGTCCGGCTCCGGAGAGCCGGACGGGGAATGCCTCTACAGTGCGGCCGGTCGGGAACTGCCGATGGGACCGGGATGAGGTTGGGTCGAAGCTTCGGCGTCGCCTTACCGGGGCTTTT
>DAIDHC010000180.1 GCA_027452065.1 Bryobacterales bacterium | reverse complement strand
TAGGCCCCGGTCCGGCATACCCGGTTTGGCTGCTCGCGCCCCTCATTTTTGGCCGGTCATCCGCCAAAACCTCACCGAAATCCTCCGCATTAGAATGCTGCGCCTGAGCACGTTTGCTGAGCAGCAAAACGGCTCCCGGCATACCGATAACGAGTCCCGACATTAACCGTCGGTGCACAAACCACACGGCACCTCGGTCTCATCGCCCCGGATTCCAGACGTGAGGAACCGTCCCGAGCTCCGCGGACTCCGCTCCTCTACCCTTCCACCTCCACCCGATCCCCCACCCCCGTCCCCGTTCTCTTCACCGTCCCCGCCGGCAGTTCCACCACCGAATGCGCCCGCAAACACCCCGCAAAACTCCACCCATAAAGCCCCTCCCGCACCTTCCGCACCCTCCGCCCCCGGTCCAGAAACACCACGTCAATCGCGAACTTCATCCCGATCGCATGCACCGCCTCGCACGGCACAATCCACAGCCCCGCCCCCTCCTCCAACCCCGTCCGCCCCAGCAACCCCTTCCGCCGCGTCGCGCTCGTCCCCGCCACCTCCGCCCGCTCGGCCAGCACCGTCCCTTTCGTCGCATTTTTCATCGTGACAACACGCATCCGTCACACCCTCCCCATCGCCTTCCCAAAAATCGCGTTCACATCGCCCTGCAATTTCTCATCTCTAGCAGCATCAATCACTTACACGTCGTCCAAAACTCCCGCCCCGTTCCCCGCTGCTACACTCGAACCGGATGAAAGCCTCAGCTCACCACCGTCAATCCCCTCCCGGGCCCTCCTTTCACCCTTTCCTCGCCCGAATTCCCTCGCCCTACGCCCACCGCGCACCCAAACTCTGCCCTTTCAACGCCTTCCCGCCGTCCCATTGCTCCTCCGCGCCCCGATTTCCTTCCCCATCAGCCCGTCCCCGACCCGAAATCGCCCCTTCGGAGACCCTCTCCGTGACGCATTCCGCCCCCAGAAATCCCCGTTTCCGCGCCTTTTCCGCCGCCCGATCTCCGCAACCCGTTGATCTCCCAAGCTGCCGCGCACGCAAAAAAAATCCCACTTTTTACCCCGCTTCCGTCACGCATCCCCGCCCATCGCGCCTGAAACACGCTCTTCCGCTTTCGTCCTCTCTCTTCTATCGGTCTGTTATCCTGAAAGTTCACCCCTCTGCCACTGGAATTTATCCCTTGAAAGTCGGATTTGTCAGTCTCGGCTGCCCCAAGAACCTCGTCGACACCGAGGTCATGATGGGCCAGCTCGTCGCCCGCGGCCACCAGCTCACCCCCCACCCCGCCGACGCCGACGTCATCGTCGTCAATACCTGCAGCTTCATCGACCCCGCCAAGCAGGAGTCGGTCGACACCATCCTCGAGATGGCCGAATATAAAAGGACCGGCAAAGCCCAAAAGCTCATCGTCGCCGGCTGCCTGGTCGAGCGCTACCGCGGCGACATCCGCGCCGACATGCCCGAAGTCGACGCCCTCATCGGCACCAACGAAATCGAAAAAATCGCCGCCCTCTGCGAAGGCGCCGAACCCTCCCCGGAACCCGCCGCCCCCTACCTCTATCACGACCTCACCCCCCGCGTTCTCTCCACCGCCCGCCACTCCGCCTACATCAAAATCGCCGAAGGCTGCGACCACCCCTGCACCTTCTGCGTCATCCCCCAATACCGCGGCGCTTTTCGCAGCCGCCGTTTCGAATCCGTCGTCGCCGAAGCCACCCGCCTGTTTTCGCAAGGCGTCCGCGAAATCAACCTCATCGGCCAGGACACCACCTGCTACGGCGAAGACCTCGGCATCAAGGACGGCCTCGCCGCGCTTCTGGCCCGCCTCGCCCAAATCGAAACCCCGCTCCCCAAATGGGTCCGCTTCCTTTATTGCTATCCCAATAAGGTCACCCAGAAACTCCTCGACACCATCGCCGAACACGCCGCCCTCGTCAAATACATCGACATGCCGCTCCAGCACGCCAGCGCCCCCGTGCTCAAGCGCATGAAGCGCGGCGCCCACGGCGACATCTTTCTCAAGCTCATCGAGCGCATCCGCGCCACCATCCCCGGCGTCGCCCTCCGCACCAGCATGATCGTCGGCTTCCCCGGCGAAACCGACGCCGATTTCGATACCCTCTGCCAGTTCGTCCAGGCCGCCCGCTTCGACCGCCTCGGCGTCTTCTCTTATTCCGACGAAGACACCAGCGCCAGCTTCGCCCTCGACGGCAAAGTCCCCCCGCGCGTCATATATAACCGCAAGCGCCGCCTCATGTCCCTCCAGCGCCGCATCTCGCTTTCCCAAAACCGCTCTCTCGTCGGCCGCGAATTCGACGTCCTGCTCGAAGGCCCCTCGCCCGAATCCGATCTCCTCTGGCAGGCCCGCCTCTCCACGCAAGCCCCCGAAATCGACGGCGTCGTCTACGTCACCGACCTCAACGACCCCAACCCAACACCCGGCCAGATCCGCCGCCTCCGCGTCACCTCCGCCCATCCCTACGACCTCGTCGGCGAGCTCATCGACTCCCCCGAGCCCACCGCTCCTCAACCCCCCGCGGCCCTCTTCTCCATCCTCGCCGCCCCTCGAACCCCGTCCACCCCTCTGGCGCGCTAATCTCGCATTAGGTCCTTTTATGCGCTGCCCTATCTGCAAAAAAGACGTCGTCGAGCCTGCCCCCTTCGCTCCCTTCTGCAGCGACCGCTGCCGCCTCATCGATCTCGGCAACTGGGCCTCCGGCGCTTACGTCGTCTCCACTCCCCTCCCCTCCTCCGAATCCGAAAAGATCGAGGACGACCTCGATGCCTGACTCCGCCGCCGCTGCCGTCCTCCCTCGCCGCCGCGCCCGCTTCGGCGCCCGCCTTCTGGCCACCTTCGGCGGCATCGGCTACTTCCCCCTCGGCCCCGGCACTCTCGCCTCCATCGCCGCCCTCGCCATCGTCCGCGGCTTCCGCGTCTTCGTCCACGCCCACGCCCCGTCGTTCCTGTTCTGGGGCATCGCTCTCACTCTCCCCGCCATCGGCGCCGCCCACGAGGTCGCCCGCGAGCGCGGTGAAAAAGATCCCTCCGTCGTCGTCGTCGACGAAGTCGTCGGCCAGTGGATCGCTCTCTCCGGCGCCCCCACTCTGCGTGACTGGCACGTCTGGGTCATCGCCTTTCTTCTCTTCCGCTTCTTCGATATCGTCAAACCCTTCCCCATCCGCCGCATCGAAAAACTCCCCGGCGGCGTCGGCATCGTGCTCGACGACGTCATGGCCGGCGTTTACAGCGCCGTCGTGTTGATGATCCTCGGTTGGTACAAACTTTACTGATTATGGCTACTCGCAAGGAAACCAACGGCCGCCCCCAGATCTCCCAGGTCACTCCTCCCGCCGCCATTCCCGGCGGCGAATTCCAGATCCGCGGTAAAGGCATGGCCGGCGCCGGCCGCCCCCACGTCACCATCGGCGACGTCGAGGCTCCCGTCGTCATCGGCTCCGATTCCCACGTCATCGTTCGCGTCCCCGACGGCGCCTCCGTCGGCGAGCTCGTCGTCGCCGCCAACAACCACTCCAGCCCCGCCTGGACCTGCGACGTCGGCGTCCTCGTCGCCGACAGCCTCCACCCCGTCGCCAACCCCGCGGTCGATTCCTTCGGCAATATCTACGCCACCCTCAGCGGCTCCCGCGGCCAGAAAACCCCCGTCTCCGTTTACAAGGTCGATCTCAACTACAACGTCCAGCCCTTCGTCACCGGTATCCTCAACGCCACCGGCCTCACCTTCGACCGCGACGGCGTCCTCTACGTCTCCAACCGCAACGACGGCGTCGTCTACCAGGTCGATGCCCACGGCGGCTACTCCGCCTACGTCGAAAGCATGGGCGTCGCCACCGGCATCGCCTTCGACGACGAAGACAACCTCTACGTCGGCGACCGCAGCGGAACGATTTTCAAAATCAGCCGCAGCCGCCAGATCTACGTCTTCGCCACAATGGAACCCTCCATCGCCGCCTACCATCTCGCCTTCGGCCCCGAAGGCTACCTCTACGTCTCCGGCCCCACAACTTCCAGCTTCGACGTCATCCATCGCATCTCCCATGCCGGTGAAGTCGAGGTCTTCTACCGCGGCCTCGGCCGTCCCCAGGGCATCGCCTTCGATGCCGAGGGCCGCCTCTACGCCGCCGCTTCCCTCCACGGCCGCCGCGGCGTCGTCCGCATCGATCCCGACCGTAACGCCAGTCTGTTCGTCTCCGGCCCCGGCATCGTCGGCCTCGCCTTCACCCCCTCCCGCTCCCTCGTCCTCGCCACCAGCAACAGCCTCTACCGCGTCGACGTCGGCATCCAGGGCCGCCCCACTCCGTAACGGAGTCCCATGCTCGACGCGGAAATCATTGCCGTCGGCTCTGAGCTCCTCACGCCCGGCAAGCTCGATACGAACTCGCTCTTCCTCACTGAACAGCTCAACCTGCTCGGCGTCGAGGTGGTGAAGAAATCCATCGTCGGCGACCACCGCCACCGCCTCGCCGAAGCCATCCGCGACGCCCTCCGCTCCGTCTCCCTCGTCATCCTCACCGGCGGCCTCGGCCCCACCGAAGACGACGTCACCCGCGACGCCGTCGCCTCCGCCACCTCGCGCCCCCTCGTCTTCGATGAGTCCATCGCCGCCTCCATCGCCGAGCGCTTCCGCCGCTTCAACCGCGTCATGGCCGAGATCAATCTCCGCCAGGCCTACCTCGTCGAAGGCGCCGAGATTCTTCTCAACCCCCGCGGCACCGCCCCCGGCCAGTGGCTCGATCACAACGGCGCCTCCATCCTCCTGCTCCCCGGCCCTCCCCACGAGCTCAAGCCTCTGTTCACCGAGCAGTGCCTCCCCCGCCTCCGGCAGCGCCTCCCTCCCGTCTCCATCCGCGCCCGCATGCTCCGCGTCGCCGGCATGGGCGAGTCCGACCTCGACGCCCTCATCGCCCCCGTTTACACCCGCTACACCAACCCCTCCACCACCATCCTCGCCGCCGCCGGCGAAATCCACGTCCACCTCCGCGCCCGCTGCGCCGATGAAGCCGAAGCCGACGCCCTGCTCGACGAAGTCGAATCCCAGCTCGCCGCCCTGCTGGCCGAGCGCGTCTACTCCCGCAACGGCGACTCGCTCGAAGAAGTCGCCGGCTCGCTCCTGCTCGCCCGCAACGCAACACTCGCCGTCGCCGAAAGCGCAACCGGCGGCCTGCTGGCCGGCCGCGTCACCAGCGTCCCCGGCAGCTCCCGCTACTTCCGCGGAGGCTTCCTCGTCTACACCGACGAAATGAAGACCGCCCTCCTCGGCGTCCCCGCGTCTCTCATCGCCGAACATTCCGCCGTCAGCGAACCGGTCGCCGCCGCCATGGCCGAACGCGCCGCCGCTCTCACCGGCGCCACCTACGCCCTCTCCGTCACCGGCTACGCCGGCCCCGAGGGCGAACCGCCGGGCCTGTTCTTCATCGGCGTCGCCTCCCCGGCGGGCGTCGAAGTCCGCCGCCTCCAGCTTCCCGGCGACCGCAACCGCGTCCGCGCCTTCGCCGCCCAGATGGCCCTCGACCTCCTCCGCCGAAAGCTCCTGGCGCCATGACCAGCCCCGCCCCCGCCTTCACCGTCTTCCACGCCGAGGCCCGTTCCATCCTCAGCCCAACATCCGGCTTCCTCGCCGAGGCCGGCTTCTCCCACTCCCTCACCCCCGCGCGCAACTGCACCTTCGCCTGCACCTACTGCTACGTCCCCACCATGCGCGTGCAGGCCGGCCTCAAGCCGGAGGACTGGCGCCGCTGGGGACAGTTCACCACCTTCAAGTCCAACGCCGCCGACCTCCTGGCCCGCGAGCTCCGTCCCGCCCAGCGCATCTACTGCTCGCCCCTCGTCGATCCCTACCAACCCGCCGAAGCCTCCGCCCGCCTCATGCCGCCCATTCTCGCGGCGCTCGCCGAGCGCCCTCCCTCCGTCTTCGTCCTCCAGACCCGCGGCCCTCTCATCGTCCGCGACCTCGACCTGCTCAAGGCGCTCGCCGGCCGCACCCGCGTCCGCGTCAGCTTCTCGCTCACCACGAACCGCGACGAGGTCCGCCGCTTCTTCGAGCCCCACTGCGCTTCGCTCGCCGCCCGCCTCGAGGCCATCCGCGCCCTCCGCGCTGCCGGTATCCCCGTCTTCGCCGCCCTCGCCCCTCTGCTTCCCTGCGACCCCGAGGAACTGGCTGCCATCGCCCTGCGCGAAACCTCCGGCCACGTCATCGCCGACCCGCTCCACGTCCGGGCCTCCAAGCCCCGCGGCGCCACAACACGCCCCGAAGCCTTCGCCATCGCCCGCCGCCGCGATTTCGCCCACTGGCTCGAACCCGATTTTCAGAACGCTTGCCTCGATCGCATCCGTGCCGCCGTCGAGGCCGCCGGCCGCCGCTTCGCCGCCGGCACGAAAGGTTTCTCATGGCTGTCTCAAATCGACTGAACGCGGTGCTCGACCGCCTCGGCCTGGCCGCGCTCAATTCCGGCTGCCCCGGCTCGGCGCCCGGCGCCGCCGAAATCGCCTCCCTGAACCCGGCCACCGGCGAAACGCTGGCCCGCGTCCGTCTGGCCACCGAGGCCGCGGCCGAGGCCACCGTCGCCCGCGCCCACGCCGTCTTCGAGCGCTGGCGCCTCGAACCCGCCCCGCGCCGCGGCGCCATCGTCCGCGAAATCGCCGACGAGCTTCGCCTCCACAAGGACGACCTCGGCGCCCTCGTCACCCTCGAGATGGGCAAGATCCTCGCCGAAGGCCGCGGCGAGGTGCAGGAGATGATCGACATCGCCGACTTCGCCGTCGGCCTCTCCCGCCAGCTCTACGGCCTCACGATGCACAGCGAGCGCCCCGGCCACCGCATGTACGAACAGTGGCATCCGCTCGGCGTCGTCGGCGTCATCTCGGCCTTCAACTTCCCCGTCGCCGTCTGGAGCTGGAACGCTCTCATCGCCGCCGTCTGCGGCGACACCGTCGTCTGGAAACCGTCGTTGAAAACGCCTCTTTGCGCCCTCGCCGTACACCACCTCTGCGACCGCGTGCTCGCCCGCCACGGCTGGCAGGGCGTTTTCAATCTCGTCATCGGCGAGGACGCCGTCGCCGGCAAGCGGCTGCTGGAGGACAAGCGCGTGCCCCTGGTGAGCGCCACCGGCTCAACTCGCATGGGCCGCATCGTCGCCGAGACCGTCGGCCGCCGCCTCGGAAAGACGCTGCTCGAGCTGGGCGGCAACAACGCCATCGTCGCCATGGACGACTCGAACCTCGACCTCGCCCTCCGCGCCGTCCTGTTCGGCGCCGCCGGAACCGCCGGCCAACGCTGCACTACCACCCGCCGCCTCTTCCTCCAGCGCGGCATTGCGCCCGATTTGACCGCTCGTCTCAAAGCCGCCTACGCCCAGATCCGCGTCGGCGATCCGATGGATGAGAAGACACTCGTCGGCCCCTTGATCGACCGCGCCGCGGTGGAGAACATGCAGCGCGCCCTCGACACCGCCCGCGCCCAGGGCGCCGAGGTGATTCACGGCGGCCGCGACCTCGGCGGCTGCTTCGCCGAGCCGGCGCTGGTGAAAGCCAGCGCCTCGATGCCCATCACCCACGAGGAAACTTTCGCGCCCATTCTTTACCTGATCGAGTTCGACACGCTCGAAGAAGTGATCGCCTGGCACAACGACGTGCCGCAAGGCCTGTCGAGCGCGATCTTCACGACGAATCTCGTCGCCGCCGAGACGTTCCTCGGCCACGCCGGCAGCGACTGCGGCATCGCCAACGTCAACATCGGCACCAGCGGCGCCGAAATCGGCGGCGCCTTCGGCGGCGAAAAAGAAACCGGCGGCGGCCGCGAATCCGGCAGCGACTCCTGGAAAGCCTACATGCGCCGCCAGACCGTCACCATCAACTGGTCAAGCCAACTCCCGTTAGCCCAAGGCATCGAGTTCAACCTCTGACCCACCCCACCGGGCACCGCGGGCATGAGCCGGAGCCCGCGCGGGCTGCGCGTCGGCGCCCGCGCCCAGACGCAGTTGGGGTCTGGCGATGCCCATCGACTCCGCCAGTCTCGCGCTTACGCCCGCGCCACGTCGAGGGTTGCGATCATGCGAATCCTAACCCGGCTCGCATGACACTCCCGGCCGCCTACCAGTTGAATGCATCCAGTATCCGCTGTTCCAGGGTTTGGATCGAAGCCCGGTGCTTCAGGGCCGGATCCGCGTACTGCAGTATTGTCCAGAAACGCCCAGGGGCCTGACCGTGACTCATCGAGTACGGCGCGACCGTGACCCATGCCGCGGCCTTCGATTCCGTTACGATCAGATTCAAGATCTCTCGGACCGTCCTGTCCTTCTCATCGAACGGACCCACCATGTCGGTGCTATCGATTACATGGTAATGCCCAGCGTATCCTTGCCGCGGCGAAATTTGATCCTGCATTTCCATGAAAAGGACATTGCTCGCATCCTGGACGATCGCCCTTGGAATCTTGAAGCTGCGAATTTTGTAGTCAAGCCAAGTCCGAGCGCGGACGGTGGCCCGGACGGAGACGGCGCTGCCGCCTGAGACCGAGTACTTCGG
>DAIDHC010000179.1 GCA_027452065.1 Bryobacterales bacterium | reverse complement strand
CGCATCCAGCGCTCGAGCACCGCGTTTTCCGGGAAAAGCTCCAGCGCCAGCTTGTCCGTGGTGCGGATGTCTTCCGGCTCGCCCGACAGCGCCGCCCAGCGGAACGGGCCCTTGCCCTCGCAGAACAACGGCCGGATGTATTCGGGCACGAAGCCGGGAATCTCGAAGGCGTCTTCGACGCCGGCCGTCCTGGCCTGCGTGCGCAGGTTGTTCCCGTAATCGAAGGTCACCGCGCCCATGCGCTTCAGCGCCAGCATGGCGCGGACGTGGGTGGCCATCGCCTCCATCGAGCGCTTGACGTACTCATCCGGGTCCGAGCAGCGCAATGCCAGCGCCTCCTCGAGCGGCATGCCGTTCGGCACGTAGCCCTGCAAGGCGTCATGGGCGCTGGTCTGGTCGGTGAGCATGTCGGGCACGGCGCCGCGGCGGACCAGCTCCGGCAGCACGTCGGCGCAGTTGCCCACCAGGCCCACCGAAATCGCTTCCCGGCCCGAGCGCGCCTCATCGAGCATCGCCAGCGCCTCGTCCAGGCTGGACGACATGCGGTCGCAGTAGCCGGTTTCGAGACGCTTCCGGATCCGCGCCGGGTCCACGTCGATGCCCAGAAAGCAGGCGTCGTTCATCGTCGCCGCCAGAGGCTGCGCCCCGCCCATGCCGCCCATGCCGCCCGAGACGATGAGCCGGCCGTTCAGCGACCCTCCGAAGTGACGGTTGGCCGCCGCCGCGAACGTTTCGAACGTGCCTTGCACGATGCCCTGGCTGCCGATGTAGATCCACGAGCCCGCCGTCATCTGCCCGTACATGGTCAGCCCGAGCCGCTCCAGGCGCCGGAATTCGGTGAAATTGGACCACTGGCCGACGAGGTTGGCATTCGCAATGAGCACTCGCGGAGCCATGTCATGGGTCCGGAAGATACCGACGGGCTTGCCGGACTGCACCAGCAGCGTCTGGTCGTTCTCCAGCCCGCGCAGAGCGGCCACGATGGCGTGGAAGGCTTCCCAGCTCCGGGCCGCGCGCCCCGTGCCGCCGTACACCACAAGGTCCTGAGGCCGTTCGGCGACCTCCGGGTCCAGGTTGTTCATCAACATCCGAAGCGCGGCTTCCTGATGCCAACCCTTGCAGCTCATGCCGCGTCCCCGCGGCGCGCGAACCACCGGTGCGGTGCTCATCCAGCACCATCCTAGCGCGCCCGCGCCTCAGCTCAACTCGTCCTGCTTCCGCCGGCTACCGCCACCGCACCGCTCCGGCCGGCGGCCCGCCGGGCGGCCGCGCGCCGGTCGTCAAAATTCTTTTTTACCCTCCACAACAGCAGCACCGCCAGGATCCCCCCATACATCACCGGCAGGCGAACGTCGCTCTTCACCAGCCAGTAGTAATGCACCACGCCCGCGCTTGCCGACACGTAGATGAGCCGGTGCAGCCGCTGCCAGTTCTTTCCTCCCAGCCTTCGGATCCATCCCGCCGTGGAGGTCGCCGCCAGGGGAGCCATGCAGGCGAAGGCCGTCATTCCGGCGGTGATGAACGGCCGCTTTAGGATGTCTTTCCCGATGGAGGCAACGTTGAAAAATTGGTCCAGCCACAGATAGGTGAACAGGTGGAGCGTGCCATAGAAGAAGGCGAACAGCCCGAGCATGCGCCGGAAGCGGATCAGCTCGGCCCGCCCGGTGACAAAGCGGAGCGGGGTGACCGAGAGCGTGATCAACAGGAACCGTATGGTCCAGTCCCCTGTGGCGTGGGTGATGGTTTCCACCGGGTTGGCGCCGAGGTCCTGATGCAGGCCCCGCCAGATCAGCCACAGCGCCGGCGCCAGGCACAACAGGAACGCCGGCGGCTTCAGCCACGCGATAAATCGGTTCGTCTTCGCCACAGTCTAAAAATACTTCCGCAGGTCCATGCCGGCGTACATCTGCGCCACTTCGTTGCCGTAGCCGTTGAACATCTGCGTCGGCCGCTTGAAGAAATCGCCCAGCCGGCGCTCGGTCGCCTGGCTCCAGCGCGGATGATCGACACTCGGGTTGACGTTGGAGTAGAAGCCGTATTCGTGGGAGTTCTCGATATTCCACGTGGAGGGAGGCTGCTTTTTCACCAGGCGGATCTTGACGATCGATTTAATGCTCTTGAAGCCGTACTTCCACGGCAGAACCATGCGCACCGGAGCCCCGTCCTGATTCGGCAGCACGTCGCCGTAGAGCCCGACGCAAAGCAGCGCCAGGGGGTTCATCGCCTCATCCATACGCAGCCCCTCCACGTAGGGAAGCTGAATGCCGGCGTAGACGCCTTGCGGCATCTGCTTGCGGTCGTACAGGCTTTGAAAAGCGACGAACTTGGCCTCCGAAGTTGGTTCCACCCTTTTAAGGATTTCGCTCAGCGAATATCCCACCCAGGGCACGACGATCGACCAGCCCTCGACGCAGCGGTGCCGGTAGATCCGCTCCTCGAGCGGCGCCAGCTTCAGGATTTCGTCGATGTCGAACACCCGCGGCTTGGCCACCTCGCCTTCCACCGACACCGTCCAGGGCCTGGTTCGAAGAGTCCCGGCGTATTTCGCCGGCTGGTCCTTCGCGGTGCCGAACTCGTAATAGTTGTTGTAGCTGGTGACCACCTGATACGGCGTCTCCGGCTCGGTGGTGCTGTACTTGCTTTTCGCCAGGCCGTCGAATTTCGCCAGCGCCGGCCGCGCCAGCCCGGAGAAGGCGCCGAGCGCCGCCGCGCCGCTCAGCAATTGCCTGCGGTTCAGATACACGCCGCGGGGAGTGATCTCGGAGGATCGAATGGAAGAGGGCTTACGAATGAGCATGCACGTTCCTCACTCATATGATGCCTCCAACCGGCCGGTTTATTCCAAACCGCCGCCGCCGATTCATGCGAACGTAAGAGAATGCGTATTCGGCCTCCCCGCGTCGTCCCGGCCCTTTTCCTTGCCGCTTGCTCTGCGCTTCTGACCGCCGGAAGCCCGCGCAACGAGCCTGCCCGGACCGCTTGGCCGACTTACGGAGGCGGGCCCGACGGCATCCGCTACTCCAGTCTCGGACAGATCGACCGGCACAACGTCCGGAACCTGCGCGTGGCCTGGACCTTCGACACCGGCGATGCCTTTCCCGGTTCGGAATTCCAATGCAACCCCGTCGTCACCGGCGGCGTGATCTACGCGACCACGCCCAAAGCCAATGTCGTCGCCCTCGACGCCGCCACCGGCAAGCTGCTGTGGCGCTTCGATCCCGACCCCGCCGGGAAGAATTTTGTGAAAACCCGGAACCGCGGCGTCGCCACATGGTCCGGCGGCCGGCAGACGCGGATCTTCACCGCCTGGCGCCAGTACCTGTACTCGCTCGACGCCCGCACCGGCCGGCCCGACCCCTTGTTCGGCGACCACGGGCGCATCGATCTGCGCGATCATCTTCGCGAGCCCAAGGACATGCTGAGCCTCACCACGCCGGGCGTCGTGTACAAAGAACTCCTCATTACCGGCAGCATCACCGCCGAGACGCTGCCCACGCCACCGGGTGACATCCGCGCCTTCGACGTTCACACCGGCGCGCTTCGATGGTCGTTTCACACCATCCCCCATCCCGGCGAATTCGGCTATGACACCTGGCCGCGCGACGCCTGGAAGTACAGCGGCGCCGCCAACAACTGGTCCGGCATGGCGCTGGACGTCGCGCGCGGAATCGTCTACGCGCCCACCGGCTCGGCGGCATTCGATTTCTACGGCGCCAACCGCGCCGGCGACAACCTGTTCGCCAATTCCCTGCTCGCCCTCGACGCCGCCACCGGCAAGCGCCTCTGGCATTTTCAGGATGTGCATCACGACATCTGGGACCGCGATTTCCCGTCCCCGCCCAGCCTGGTCACCCTTCACCGCGACGGAGGCGCCATCGACGCAGTCGCGCAAACCACGAAACAAGGCTTCGTATATGTCTTCGACCGCACCACCGGCCGGCCGCTTTTCCCCATCGAGGAGCGTCCCGTCCCGCCTTCCGACCTGGAAGGCGAGGTCACGGCGAAAACTCAACCTTTCCCCTTGCTGCCCGCTCCCTTCGCCCGCCAGATGCTCACCGAAGACCTGCTGACTCAGCGGACACCCGAGGCACACCAGGCGGTGCTCGACCGCCTGCGCACGCTCCGCAGCAACGGCCAGTTCGTGCCCGGCAGCGTGGCGGGGACCATCATTTTTCCCGGCTTCGACGGCGGCGCCGAGTGGGGCGGCAGCGCCTTCGATCCGGAAACCGGCTTGCTCTACGTCAACGCCAACGAAATGGCGTGGATTCTGCAAATGATCGAACAGAAGCCCATCGCCGGCGCCACCTCGGGCAAAAAATTGTATGAGGCCAACTGCGCCGCCTGCCACAAGGAAGACCGCAGCGGCGCTCCACCCGAGTTCCCGCCGCTCACTGCTCTGTCCGACAAATTCTCGAACGAGGACGTTACGGCGCTGGTCTTCCGCGGCACCGGGCGCATGCCGGCTTTCGCGCGCCTGGGCGGATCGGCCGTCGATGCCATCGTCCGATACGTGATGACCGGCAAGGATACCAGCGCCTCCGGAACCGCCGGGGACGCCTTCTTCATGAAGTACCGGAATCAGGGCTACATCAAGTTCCTCGACCCCGACGGCTACCCGGCCGTGGCGCCGCCCTGGGGCACCCTGAATGCGATCGACCTGAACACCGGCAAGATCGCCTGGAAAATTCCTCTGGGCGAGTATCCGGAGCTTGCGGCGCGGGGCATGACCAATACGGGCAGCGAGAATTACGGCGGCCCGGTGGTCACCGCCGGCGGACTCGTCTTCATCGGCGCCACCAGCTACGACAGGAAGTTTCACGCCTTCGACAAATCCACCGGCAAGCTTCTCTGGGAGACGACGCTGCCGTCCGGCGGCAACGCCACGCCGGCGGTGTATGAAGCCGGCGGGCGGGAATTTGTCGTGATCGCCGCCGGCGGAGGCAAGTCCAAGGATCCTTCCGGAGGCCGGATCGTCGCCTTCGCGCTACCGCATTAAATACCGGCGGGGGCCGGCAACTGCGGCGTGGCGATGTCGTAACGCGGGAAATCGGCCAGCAAGAGTCGCGCGGCCAGCGCCGGGCGTTCGCTTTCGAGCGCGCAGCTTCGTCCCGGTTCGCAGCCCTCCAGACGGACCCGGCCCCGGCGGCGGGTTACACGGTAGGCCGTGCGGGCGCCGTGCATGTCGCGAAGACGGTCGAGCGGGCCATCGAAGCCGGCCACCAGGCGCATTCCCGCCGGGCCCAGAAGTATCGTCACTTCCGCCGCCTCGGCTCCGGAGCGCTCCGCGGCTTCGGCTGTTTCCAGGATCCGCGCCGCGTCGTCCAGAAATCGATCCACACTGCCCTTATCGATTCCCCGCCCCCGGCCTTGAGCGAAATCAGCGCTGGCTCAGGCCGCCGTCGACAGCCAGCACCTGGCCGGTGACGAATTCCCCGGCGCCCAAAAAATAGGCAACGGCGCCCGCCACTTCCTCCGCGGTCCCGGCGCGCAGGGCCGGCGTGGCGCGGACCATGGCCTGGGCGCGCTCATCCAATTCGCCCACCCCGATCACGCCCGGCGCCACCGAATTCACCGCGATCGCCGGGCCCCAGGCCTTGGCCAGAGCTCGCGTGAGCATAATCACGCCGGCCTTGGAGGCGCAGTAGTGTGCGTGCTCGGCCCAGGGCCGGATGCCGCCCAGCGAGCTCACATTCACAATCCGCCCTTCCCCGGACTTCAGCATCAGCCTCGCCCCCGCCTGGCAGCAGAAGAAAGTGGCCTTCAGGTTCACACTGTGGATGAAGTCCCAATCGGCTTCCGTAACCTCCAGTGGGTCGAAACGGGTGAAACGCGCAGCGTTGTTGACCAATCCATAGAGACCCCCGAGGCGCTCCTCCACCTCGGCGAACATCGCCTGGATCTCGGCGACGCTCTCCAGATTGGCGCGAAACAACTCCGCTCCTCCGCATGCCTCCGCCGTCTCCCGCGCCTCGCGCTCGGAGCCGTGATAATGAATCGCCACCCGGTAGCCGTCGGCTGCCAGACGCATCGCGATGCCGCGTCCAATGCGCTTGGCCGCTCCCGTCACCAGGACAACACGCCGCGAATTCATATCGTGTAGTTCCTTCCTTATGCCGTCGGATCTCCGTGAATCTCCACCGCTTCCGGCTCGACACCTTCGGCCGCCGGCTGAGGGAGCCGTCCGGTCCAGTGCGCCCATCCCCAAAAGATCGCCGTCGTTGAACTGAGCGCTCCCGCCACCGCGCCGATCGTCCTCGGGCTGTAGCTCTGGGACGCGATTCCGGCGCCCATCATCGACAGCATCATGGTGGACCAGTTCATCGTCTCGATGGTCGAGAAAACCCGCCCGCGGAACTGATTCGAAACGTACTTCAAGAGCTGGGCGAAGTTCATCACCGAACTGATCGCCACCGCCGCCCGGGACAGGGCGATGAAGATCAAAGCCCAGCCGAACGAGGGCATCTGGCTGAAGATTACGTAGGCGCCGCCGTGGATGATGTAACAGATGAAAACAGTCTTTTTATATCCTTCAAAAGTAATATGCTTACCGAGCCAGTGGGCGAACACTCCGCCGATCACCAGACCAACGCCGGCACAGCTCCAGATCAACCCGATGCCCGCCGTTCCGCGATGGAAAACCAGCTCGCCGAAAAGGCTGAACAGGATCTGCGCCGCGCCGCCCCCGGTCGCCCAGCCGACGGCGATTAAAGCAATGCCGAAGATGAGCGGCGTAGAACGCATGTAGCGCAGGCCTTCGGTGTACTCGTGCCACGGACGAACGACGGTGGACTCGTTGAGCTGCGCGCGGGCCGGGCGGAAGCCGCCCCCTTCTACATGAAGTTGCGAAATGCACAACGCTGAAAAAACGAAAGATAGGGCGTTGAACAGAAAAGCCCATTCGTAGCCCACCAGGGCGCTCAGCCCGCCCAGGAATGCCCCCACGGTCAGCGTCATCCACTGGGTGGTTTGAGTGACGGAGTTCGCCGTATGGAGCTCATCCTCGCTGGCAATCGTCGGAAGGATCGAGGAGCGGCCGCTGGTGAAAAACGGTGATGCCAGCATCAGCGCCGCGCTGAACAAATAGAGCATCGAGGTCTGCCGCGTGCGCAGCGCCAGGATGAACCCGAGGGCCATCACCGCGCGGACGGCGTCGCTGAGGATCATGATCTTCTTGCGATCGAAGCGGTCCAGCGTCACCCCGGCCAGAGGGCCGGCGAGAATCGCCGGGATCGCGCGCGAGAGCATGATGCCGGTGACCACCATGCCGGAATGGGTGATCTCGAGCGCGAGGCCGAAGACGGCGACGTTGTTGAAGTTGTCGCCGACCTCGCTGACCACCTGGCCGGCCCACGTATAGCGGTAGTTGCGGTTGCGCTTCAGAAGGTCGAAAAAGGCGGCCATCAGAAACTCCCGCGGAGCCGCGCCCCAACGGGCGCAACGTTACGCAAAGGATTCCTGGGCGTTGGTGACGGTGCTGAGAAAAGTGTGGTCAATTTCGTATCCGAACCCGGGTTCATCGCGGATGGCAATGGTGCCATGCGGCGTCGTCTCGACCTCGGGCGAGATGATGTCGCGCTTCCAGTAGCGCTTGCTGGCGGAGACATCGCCCGGCAGAATGAAATTGGGCAGCGTGGCCAGGGCGATGTTGTGGGCGCGGCCCACGCCGGCCTCCAGCATCCCTCCGCACCAGACCGGAACGCCGTGGCGCTGGGCGACGTCGTGCACCGCGCGGGCGCCGGCGAAACCGCCCACGCGGCCGAGCTTGATGTTGATGATGCGTCCGGCCTTCATCCGCAGCGCCTGCTCGGCATGGTGCGCCGAACGGATGCATTCGTCCAGGCAGATGGGCGTCTTCAGGCGCGCCTGCAGCTCGGCGTGGTCGATGATTTCGTCATGGCCCAGCGGCTGCTCGATCATCATCAGGTTGAATTCGTCCAGCGCCTCCAGCCGCGGCGCCTCGGCCAGCGTGTAGGCGGAGTTGGCGTCGGCCATCAGCAGAATTTCAGGGAAGCGGCGCCGCACCTGGGCGATCACGTCCACGTCCCAGCCGGGCTTGATTTTCATCTTGATCCGTTGATAGCCGGCCTTCAACTCGTGATCGATTTTGCCCAGCAACTGGTCGACGCTGTCCTGGATGCCGATGGAAACGCCGCAGGGAATCTCGCGCCGCGCTCCGCCCCCGATCTGCTTCCACAACGGGACGCCGTTGCGCCGCGCCTCGAGATCCCAGACCGCGGCTTCCAGGCCGCCCCGCGCCATCAGGTGCCCGCGGATCGGGTCGAGCAGCGGGGCCACGGCGCCGGCGCCGTCCAGCTCCCGGCCCAGGACGCGGGGAATGGCGAAGTCCTTGAGCAGCAGCCATGCCGCCCCGGTCCACTCCTCGTTGTAAAACGGCCCCTCGCCGCAGGTCACTTCGCCCCAGCCCGCCAGCCCCTCCGCGCTCACTTCGACGAGAATGATCTCCCGCTCGTAGGTGCGCCCGAAGCTGGTCTCGAAAAAGTGCACCAGCGGCATCCGCAGCCGGCGCAGCGTGATTTTGTCTATTCGGAATCCCATGGTCCCAGCAGGTACGTCCCCGCCTCCTCGCTTCGTTCGAATCCGGTCACCGCCAGGCCGCGGCGGAACGCCTCGGTGAACTCGGCGCCGACGCGCTCCTGAATCGCCCGGGCGGCTTTGATGTCGTCCCGGCGCAGAGCGGCGATGGTGGCCGGCACCGCGATTCTTACCTCCGTGATCGGCCGCTGCAGCGGCTTGCCGTCGAGGATCGCCGCCACCCGCGGATGGCCCACCCACCACTCGGCCACGCAGCGGTCCGTCGGAAGGCCTCCGTGCAAGTGACTCGTGGTGGTGCCGTACTGATTGAGCACATAGCGCCGGACGATAGCGCCCAGCCGCTCGATGTTGAAGTAGGCGTTCTTGATCTCCAGCGGATCGAAGGTCCACTCGATCAGGTCGATGCCCCGGGCCAGCGCGTCTTTCCGCTGCTCCAGCTTCAGCATGCGCCCGACGCCCTGATTGCGATACTCCGGCAGCACGCCGAGCATATGGCTGTGCAGGTAAGTCTTGCCGCCGGGCTTGAGCCCCGGGATCGCCAGGCAGAAGGCCACCATCCGTCCCTGGTCGAAAGCTCCAAAGGCGTGGCCCCCCACCTTGGTGGCCACCACGAACAGCCGCACCGGCAGCAGCTCGATTTCTTCGAAACCCCAGATCTGCTGCTGCAACTGCACCGCCCCGGCGAAGTCCTCGTGGCGGGTCAACGCTCGCGTCTCGATCATCCGGCCTGAGCCTCGCTCTTCTCCAATCGTTTCGCCTCCCGCCAGAGCTCTTCCATTTCCGCAATGCCCGCCTGGCCCACCGGCAGTCCGCGCTCGGCCAGCCGCTTCTCAATGTGCCCGAAGCGCCGGCGGAATCGCGCATTGGTGCCGCGCAGAGCCTGCTCGGGATCCACCTTCAGAAAACGCGCCAGGTTCACCACCACAAACAACAGGTCGCCGATCTCCGATTCCACTTCCCGCGGGTTCCCTCCGCAGCGGGCGGCCTCGATTTCAGCCAGCTCCTCGTGCAGCTTGTCCAGCACCTGCTCGGGCCCTTCCCAATCAAATCCCGCCGCCGCCGCTTTACCGCTGAGCGCCGCCGCCTCCACCAGCGCCGGAGCCTTCCGGGACACGCCCTCCAGAAGTCCGCCCGCCGGTTGCTCCGCGGCGCGCTTCTCTTCCGTCTTCACCCGCTCCCAGATCGTCTTCACGTCTTCGGGCGTCTCCGCCTTCCCTTCGCCGAACACGTGCGGATGCCGCCGGATCAGCTTGTCCTGAATCGCGGCCAGCGAATCGTCGATCGTGAATAGACCTTCCTCGGCGGCCATCTCGGCGAAGAACACCACCTGCAGCATCAGGTCGCCCAGCTCCTCGGCCAGCCCGCGCCAGTCCTGCGCGTCGATGGCGTCCAGCACCTCGTAGCTCTCTTCCATCAGATACGGTTTGATGGTGTCGAAGGTCTGCTTCCGGTCCCACGGGCAGCCTTCGGGGGCGCGAAGCCGGGCCATGGTCTCCACCAGGCGCTCGAACCGGCGCCCCGTGCTCTCTGGGCTGTCATTCATGTCAAAGTCGGGGAAAATCCAACGGAATTTTCACTGTAACATGGGGGTCGGATAAAATAGCATTCAGAGGCGGCCCGCGCCGCCGCGCACCGCTCTAGGAAACAGTCATGTCCGATCCATCGTCATACCTGCCTCCGGCTACTTTCGAGTTTCTCGTCCTGTCGACCAAGATGCAGGCCGAGATGTATCTCGGCCTTGTGCATTTCGGCGAGGACAAAGATCGCCCCGAGCAGGATTTCCACGCCGCCCGCCACGCCATCGATCTGCTGGCGATGCTGCAGGACAAGACGCGCAACAATCTGACCAGCGACGAGCAGCGTTTGATCGAGAATTCGCTCACCGAGCTGCGGTTCCGCTACGTGCAGGCGATGGAGGCCCGCAAGAGCGCCGAAGCCGAGCCCGCTCCCGGGGACACGGGGACGGCCGGGGCTTGAGCGTGAGCGAGCCGGATATCCGCATCACCGTGCTCGGCTCCGGCACCAGCTCCGGCGTCCCGACGCTCGGCTGCCACTGCGCCGTCTGCCGGTCGGGCGACGAGCGCGACAAGCGCCTGCGGCCGTCCATTCTGATCCGCTGCGCCGGGCTGAGCCTGGTCGTCGACACCACGCCGGATTTCCGCCAGCAGGCCCTGCGCGCGGGCATCGATCGCGTGGACGCCGTGCTCTATACCCACTCCCACGCCGATCACATCCTCGGCCTCGACGACGTCCGCCCTCTCAATTTCAAGCAGCGCGCCGCCATCCCCGTCTTCGGCTCCGAGGACACCATCGCCGACATCCGCCGCGTGTTCCGCTACGCCTTCGACGCCTCGGCCGCCGAGTCCGCCGTGCCTCAGATCGAAGTGCGGACCTTCGGCGAAGCTCCCTTCGACGTTCTCGGCCTGCCCGTTACGCCGCTCCGGTTGAATCACGGCCGCTCCACGGTATTCGGCTTCCGCCTGGGCGCGGCCGCCTACCTGACCGATCACAGCGAGATTCCCGAAGAGACGATGGCCCGGCTTCAAGGTCTCGACGTGCTGTTTCTCGACGCTCTGCGCCACCGTCCGCATCCCACGCACTCGACAGTTGCCCAAAGCCTGGCCACGGTGGCCGCGCTGAAGCCCGCGCGGGCCTTTTTCACGCACATTTCCCACGACCTGGCCCACGCCGATACCCAGGCTTCGCTTCCGCCGGGCGTCCACCTGGCCTACGACGGGCTCGAGATCGCCGTGCCCGCCGATGGATTGCCGGCCGCATGAGCCTTCGTGTCTTTCGAAGCCTGGAGAACCTGGCGCCGGACTTCGGCCCTTGCGCGCTCACCGTCGGCAACTTCGACGGCGTGCACGCCGCGCACCGGCGCATCATGGAGCGCGTGGTCTCCCTCGCCCGCGAGAATGGCTGGAAGCCCGCCGTGCTCACCTTCGACCCCCACCCGGCCGCGCTGGTGGCGCCCGAGCGCGCTCCCCGCCTGATGACCACCATCGAGCAGCGCTGCGAGCTGATGGCGTCGGCCGGAGTGGAGCAGGTGTTCGTGCTGCCCTTCACGCGGCAGATCGCGGCGCTGAGTCCGGAAGAATTTGTCCGGGACATTTTGGCGGCCCGGCTTCAGGCACGCGCCGTGCTGGTCGGCGAGAATTTCCGCTTCGGCGCCCGCGCCGCCGGCGACACCAGCGCTCTGGCCGCCCTGGGCGCTCAATACGGCTTCCAGGCCGTGATCGTCCCCGCCGTGCGGCGCAGGGGACTCATCGTTTCGAGCAGCGGCATCCGGGCCTCGATCCTTTCCGGCAACGTCTACCTGGCGGGCCGCATGCTCGAACGCCCCCACTTCGTTGAGGGCGACGTGATTTCCGGCCGCGGCATCGGATCCAGGCGCACCGTACCCACGCTCAACCTCGGCGTCGAGGGCGCCTTCCCTCCCGCCGACGGCGTTTACGTCACGCAAACTTCGGACCCCTCCACATCCCGGCGCTGGCGCTCCATTACCAACGTCGGCGTTCGCCCCACCTTCGGCGGAGGCGCGCGGACCATCGAGTCGTACCTGCTCGACCCGCCGCCCGAGGAACCCCCGGCGCGCATTCGCGTCGAGTTCCTCCACCGCGTTCGCCCGGAGCGGAAGTTCGAAAGCCCGGAGGCGCTGAAGGCCCGGATTCTTCTGGATGTCGCGCGCGCCCAGGCCTGGTTCCGGCGCGCCGCGCGCCTCGCCGGAACTCCGGCGAGCTGACCACGCTGCCGCTCACGAATGCACACCCGGCGCGAGCAGGGGCGGATGCTGGCGTCGACCCGCGGCCCCCGCGCCGCGCGCCTCGCCGGAACTCCGGCCGCTATACTCGAATAGAGAACCCCTCGAAACTCAAAGAACGGCTTGAAAGGAGCTTTTATGAAACTCTCGGAAGGAAAATTGCGCCGCCTCAAGGCGCTGTCGGATTCGCGCGGCGTGATCGCCGCGGCCGCCATGGACCAGCGCGGCAGCTTGAAGAAATCCATTGCCAAGGCCAAGGGCGTCGCCGAAAGCGAAGTCGGCTACGACATGATGTCGGAGTTCAAGGTTGCCGTGTCCCGTGTCCTGACTCCCCATGCCAGCGCCATACTGCTCGATCCCGAATTCGGCATGGAGGCCGCCAAGGCGCGATCCAAAAACGCCGGCCTGCTGCTGGCCTATGAAGAGAGCGGCTACGACAACACCCAGCCCGGACGGCTGCCGGACCTGCTGCCGCATGTTTCGGTGAAGCGCATTGTCGATATGGGCGGCGACGCCGTCAAGATTCTTCTCTACTACAGCATTCACGACGACAAGAACGTCAACGACATCAAGCACGCCTTCGTCGAGCGCATCGGCGCCGAGTGCGAGCACAACCAGATCCCGTTCTTTCTCGAATTCGTCAGCTACGACCCAACCGGCGGCGACGAAAAGGGACTCGCCTTCGCCCAGCAGAAGCCTGAGCTCGTCATGGGCGCCATGCGCGAGTTCTCTCAGCCGCAGTACCTGGTGGACGTGCTCAAAGTCGAGGTGCCCATCAACGCCGAGTACGTCGAGGGCTCGAAGGTTTTCAAGGGCCAGAAGGCGTACACGTGGAAAGAGGCCGTCGAGTATTTCCGCCGCGCCTCCGAAGTCGCCACCAAGCCGTTCATCTATCTGAGCGCCGGCGTCGACAACGAGGTCTTCATCGAAAATCTCACCATGGCGGCGGATGCAGGCACCGATTTTTCAGGCGTTCTCTGCGGGCGCGCCACCTGGAAGAATGGAATTCCGGTGTACGCCAAGCAGGGCCTCAAGGCGCTGGAGGACTGGCTCGGGACCGAAGGCGTAAAGAACATCAACGCGGTCAATGCCGCGCTGAAGCCCGCCAAGCCCTGGTACGCCAAGATGGGCATGGAAGCCGCGGTTCTGGCCTAGCGCCTCCGGCACATCCCATTCAGACGGCATCGGCCTCCGCCGCGGCGGGGGCCGATCTGTTTTCGCGCGTCCCGATCCGGCCTCCTCAGGAGGCGGAAAAGCTTACCCCTTCCCATCGCGCCACCACCGCCGAAGCCAGGCAATTGCCGAGGACGTTCACCGAGGTGCGCACCATGTCCATGAGAACGTCCACACCCAGCAGCACCGCCACGCCCTCCACCGGCAGATGAAAGGTCGCCAGCGTCCCGGCCAGGATCACCAGCGCGGCCCTCGGCACGCCGGCCACGCCCTTGCTCGTCAGCATCAACGTCACCACCATCACCAGTTGCTGGCCCAGGCTGAGCGATACGCCGGCGGCCTGGGCGACGAAAACGGCGGCGAGCGAAAGATAGAGCGTGCTTCCGTCCAGATTGAAGCTGTATCCGGCGGGCAACACGAAAGCAACGATATGTTTGGGAACGCCGAACGCTTCCATGTTTTCGAGCGCCAGCGGAAGCGCCGCTTCGCTCGTAGCGGTGGAGAAGGCGATCAGCCAGGGTTCCCGCACGGCTCGCAGAAACGCGCGCAGGGGGATGCGCGCAATCAGGATCACCGCGCCCAGGACGACAATCACGAAAACGGCGAGCGCTCCATACAGCGTAAGCACAAGCTTGCCCAGGTTCAGCAGAACGGAGGCGCCGTGGCTGCCGATGGCGTACGCCATGGCGCCGAAAACACCGGCCGGCGCGGCGTACATGACATAGCGCGTGTAGCGGAACATCACCTGCCCCAGGGCCGCGCAGAAATCGACCACCGGCTTGGCCTGTGCGCCCGCCGCCGCGCAGGCCGCTCCGAACAGCAGCGAGAAGATGACGATCTGCAGCACTTCTCCGCGCGCCATGGCGTCGATGACGCTGGCCGGGAATGTGTGCTCGAGAACGCCGGCCAGCGTCGCACCGCCCGCCGCCGCCGGCGCCGGCCGGTCGGCCGCCAGCCGCACGCCCTCTCCGGGCCGCGCCAGGTTTACCGCCGCCAGCCCGATGAACAGCGCCATCGTCGTGACAACTTCAAAATAGAGCAGCGCCTTGAGCCCGACGCGGCCCATCGTCTTCAGGCTTCCCGTCCCCGCCACCCCGTACACCAGCGTTCCAAACAGAAGCGGAGCGACGATGGACTGGATGAGGCGGAGAAACACCGTGGCCAGCGCTTGAGTCGCCTTGGCGGTGGCCAGCGACGGCATCCAGATGCCGGCCGCTACGCCGGCCGCCATCGCGATCATGATCCAGCCCGTCAGCGACGGCCGCTTCAACGCTCTCCCCACTTCAGTTTCTGGCGCAGCACGTCGAAGAAGAGCTGCCTCGGCGGGCGAATCAAGAACACCGAATGCTCGGATCGCCGGCACAGAACATGGTCGTCCTTGAACAACGGCTCGCCGATCTGTCCGTCGATGGTCAGATAGGCCGAGTTGTCCTCGGCGAGATTGCGAACCTGGATGACGGAGGTGTCGGGAACGATCACCGGGCGGTTGGTCAGCGTGTGCGGGCAGATGGGCGTGATGGCGAGAGCGGCGACGGCGGGAAAAATGATCGGCCCGCCGGCCGACAGCGAGTAAGCCGTGGAGCCGGTGGGCGTGGCGATGATCAGCCCGTCGGCCTTGTAAGTACAAACGTAGTGGCTGTCTACGTTGGTTTCGACGTCGATCATTCGCGCAATCGACGACTTGGTGATCACGATGTCGTTGAGCGCCTCGTAGGAGGCGATCTGACGGCCCGCGCGGACCACGTGACAGCTCAGCATGCGGCGGCCGGCAATGCGCTGTTCGTTGTCGAGCGCGCGTTCCAGCTCCGGATAGAGGTCTTCGACGGGAATCGTTGTCAGGAACCCCAACCCGCCGAGGTTGACCGCAAAAACGGGAATCTCGCGCCCGGCCACCGCCCGCGCCGCCGACAGAAGCGTTCCGTCGCCTCCCAGTACGATCACCATTCCGGTGCCGTCCACCAGCGACTCGCGAGGCAGGCCGTCGGCGCGGTGAAGATAATGGGCGGACTGCTCGTCGTACCGCACCGAAACGCCCCGCTGCGCCAGGTACTCCATCAGCTTCGGCAGCAGAACGAACGCCGCCGGGGCGCCCGGCTTGGTCATGACCGCGACGGCTTCAACGCGCGGCATAGAGCAGATACTCCTGATTGCCTTCCGCGCCCAGCACCGGGCTGGGAAGGATGGCGCAGCGGTAGCCCAGCGCCTCCGCCGCCGCCGAAACGCGGCGGCATGCCTGTTCCCGTAAAACGGCGTCGCGCACCACGCCTCCCCTCCCCACCTGCTCTCGCTCCAGCTCAAACTGCGGCTTCACCAGAATCACCATTTGGCCCCCTTCCCTCAACAGCCCCGGCAACACGGGTAGGATCATGGTGGCAGAAATGAAGCTCACGTCGCAAACCGCCAGATCCATCGGCTCGGGAAAGTCTTCCGGCCGCAGGTAGCGGGCGTTCGTTTTTTCTCTCACCACCACGCGGGGGTCGCTGCGCAGCTTCCAGTCCAACTGGGCCGTGCCGGCGTCAATCGCATACACGCGGCGGGCTCCCCTCTGGAGCAGGCAGTCGGTGAAGCCGCCGGTGGAGGAGCCGACATCCAGACAAACGCGGTCGCGGACATCGATCGTCCAATGATCGAGCGCCGCCGCCAGCTTTGCGCCCGCGCGGCTCACGTAGGGAAGCTTCTGCCGCACTTCGATGGCCGCGGCCGGGTCCACCGGTTGACCCGCCTTGGACGCCTTCTGCCGGTCCACCATGACCTCGCCGGCGAGAATCAGCGCCTTGGCTTTTTCCCGGCTCGGCGCGAGCCCGCGGTCCACCAGAAGCTGATCGAGGCGTAGGCGCGCTGCCATGGCGACGGCCGCCGGCTCAGGCCCTCCGGCGCACAATCAGGTCCGCGAGTTCCCGCAGCCGTTCAGCGCGGTCGTCGAAGAGGTTCAACGCCAGGTGCGCTCCCAGGCGCTCCCGCTCGGCCATCTCCCGCGAGCGCTCCAGCCCGTAGACCGCCGGGAACGTCACCTTCTGCTGCACCGCATCCTTACCGGCCGTCTTGCCCAACTGCTCCGAGGATGCCTCGACGTCCAGCAGATCGTCGACAATCTGAAACGCCAGTCCCACGTGGGTCCCGTAGCGGGAGAGTGCGTCCAACTGCTCCGGGTCGGCGCCGGCGTGAATCGCGCCCATGCGCACGCTGGCGCGAATCAGCGCTCCGGTCTTTGCGCGGTGGATCGATTCGAGCAGCGCCGCTCCCGGAGGCTGGCCCTCGGACTCCAGATCGTGCACCTGCCCGCCGATCATGCCGCCCACCGTGCCCGAGGCCGACGCCAGCTCCTCCACCAGCCGGATCGTCTGCGCGGCCGCGCCCGGCAACTGCGCCAGCACCTGAAAGGCGAGGGTGAGCAGAGCGTCGCCGGCCAGAATCGCCATCGCTTCTCCGAACACTTTGTGGCAGGTCGGGCGGCCGCGCCGCAGGTCGTCGTTGTCCAGCGCCGGAAGGTCGTCGTGAATCAGCGAGTAGGTATGGATCAGCTCGAGCGTACAGGCCACCGAGTCGATATCGCGCGGCAAGTCCGACACCGCCTCGGCCGCCGCCATGCACAGGACGGGTCGAATCCTCTTGCCTCCCGCGAAAAGGCTGTAGCGCATCGCCTTGTGGATGGTCTCCGGCGGCACGGCCTCGGCCGGAACCCAGCGGTCCATGGCCTGCTCCACACGGTGCTGCGCGGAGGCGAGATACTGTTCCAGGGTCATGCGTTGCCCGGGCTGAACGGCTCGGCCTGCATCTTCTCATCCTTCTTCAACAGGATCTCGACGCGGGTCTCGGCTTCCTCCAACTGCTTCCGGCATCGCTCGCTGATCGCCATCCCTTTTTCGAACAGCTCGAGCGACCGCTCCAGCGGCAGGTCGCCCGCCTCCATCTGTTTGACGATCGACTCCAACTCGTTGAGGCCGGCCTCGAACGAGTCCGGCTTTTGCTCTTCCTCGGACATCGCCCTATTTTAGCTGGCCGGCGGCGGAAGCGGAACATTCAGGCGCGCCGCTGTTTCACACAGATTCTTCCACGCCCCCTCCGACAACGGGATGCCTTCGGCCAGCCGCTTCTCCCGCGCGCGCCACTCCGGGTCCCCGGCCACCATCACCTCGTCGAAGCCATACGCCGGCGCCGAGGATTTCACCTTCTCCACCAGCCATCGCATCCGCTCGACGAACTCATCCAGCGGCAGGAACCGCTTGACGTCGATCGCCAGGAACATCTGGCTCGTCCGCATCGGTTTCGTGCGGTTGTAAACGCCGCCCAGCTCCGTGCTCATCGCGCCGCCGCTGAGCACCGCGCACAGGATTTCCACCATCATCGCCAGGCCGCTTCCCTTGTATCCACCGAGTGGCATCAACAATCCCTTCAGCGCCGTCGCCGTATCGGTAGTGGGAACGCCCTCGGCGTCCATTGCCCAGCCGGCCGGTATCGTTTCCTTGCCGGACAGAGAAGCGTTCAGCACTTTGTTCAGCGCCACCGTGGTCGTCGCCATGTCGAGCAGCCAGAGCTCCGGGCCGGGCAGCGCCAGGCTGATGGGATTGGTGCCGAAGCGCGCCTCCTTGCCCTGCCACGGCGCCACCAGCGCCGAAGCGTTGCAGGCCGTCAATCCGAGGTAGCCGGCGTCGGCGATGCGCTGGCTCCAGAACGCGGCGGCGCCGTAATGATTGGACTCGCGCGCCACCACCATGCCCAGCCCGTGCACGCCCGCCAGCCTCGCGGCATGGTCGCAGCACTGGGCGGCGACGTGTTGTCCGAAGGCCTGTTCGCCGTCAAACAGCACGCACCCGCCGCTCTCGGAAATCACCTTGCCGTCGGCCCCGGCGCGAATGTTTTCCAACAGGATCTGTTCGACGTAATAGGGCAGCAGTTGCAGACCGTGCGAATCGACCCCGCGCAGGTTGCTGGCAACCAGCGACCTGGCCACCAGGTCGGCCTTCGCCTCCGGCACCCTGAGCCGGACTAAAATCTCGCGCGCAAAACTCACCAGCTCTTCATGAGCAATTGTCATAGCAGGGACTACTATACTGAACGCCGCGCCGGGCGGGCCCGCGCCGCGGCGGCTTGGGGCGGCTATACTTTTCGCCAGGAGATCCCACGATGAAATTTCCGCTTCGGCTCCTCGCCGCCCTGTGCCTCTTGCTCGCCCCCGCGGCCCGCGCCTCCGACATCGCCTCCCAGGTCACCGACGGCTACGCCGACAGCAACGGAGTGAAGATTCATTACGCCAGCATGGGCCGCGGCCCGCTGATCGTCATGATCCACGGCTTCCCCGATTACTGGTACACGTGGCGGGCGCAGATGGCGGGCCTGGCCGACCAGTTCCAGTGCGTGGCGATCGATCAGCGCGGCTACAACCTGAGCGACAAGCCGGAGGGCGTCGCCAGCTACGCCATGCCTCTTCTGGTCGGCGACGTGATCGCGGTGATCCGCAGCCTCGGCAAGGAAAAAGCCATCATCGTGGGGCACGACTGGGGCGGCGCCGTCGCCTGGACGCTCGCCATGAACGCGCCTCAATACGTGGACAAGCTGATCATCCTCAACCTGCCGCACCCGCGCGGCATCGCCCGCGAGCTGGCGCACAACCCCGCGCAACAGGCCGCCAGCGCCTACGCCCGCCGCTTCCAGCAGGAAGGCGCCGAGAAAGAAATGAAGCCGGAGCAACTTGCCTTCTGGGTCACCGACCCCGAGGCCAAGCAGCGCTATGTCGAAGCCTTCTCCCGGTCCAGCCTGACGGCGATGCTCAACTACTACAAGGCCAACTATCCGCGCGAGCCCTACCAGGAAGACGCCTCGCCGGTAGTGAAAGTGAAAGCGCCGGTGCTCGAGTTCCACGGGCTCAAGGACACCGCACTGCTGCCCGGAGCGCTGGACGGCACCTGGAACCTGGTCGAGAACGACTACACTCTGGTGACCATCCCCGGCGCGGGCCACTTTGTACAACAGGACGCCGCGGCCGAAGTGACGCGCGTGATGCGCGCCTGGCTGACGCGTTAAGCCGCGCCGAGCTCGTGCAGCGTTTTTCCCACCGGGCCGGGCCCGAACGGAATGCGCGCCTCATCCAGCGTCAGGCCGGCGATTTCGATGCGCTTCAAATCCCTCGTGCCGATCCCGGCGGCTTCGGCCAGCGCCAGGGCGTTATCGCCGCGGACGAAAGGACCCGTGCCGCGCGCCGACTGCGGGCTGTAGCTCATCACCGCCATGCCCACCGCGTCCACGCACACCGGATTCCGCCCGGCGATGATCACCCGCGGCGTCATCCGCTCCACGCCCTTGATCCACGGCCCTTCGCCCCCGCGAACCGTTTCCACTCCTTCGACAATGGCGAGGTCCACCGGCCGGATGCCCACCTGATCGACGGCGATGCGCGGCACGCGGAAGCCCGGATCGCGCGGCGTCGTATGGTCGAGCTCCGCATCGACGCCCGATGGCGGCGGCGTCGTGCCGGAGTGGCACACCGGTCCGCGCTCCATCGTCGGATTTTCGTTGCCGCCGGGTCCGCAATCCCCGCCATAGAGCGAGCAGGGCGTGTTGCCGAAATTGTTCTTGATCGACATCGTCACGCCGGCGATCCAGTGATTCTTCAGCTTCGAAAGCGACGCATAGACGTCGCAGTCCACATAGGCCTGATTGATGTGATAGGCGGGAAAAATGTAGCCGCCCCAGGGAACCTTGAGGCGGGCGTATTGGCGGTACGGGCCTAAATTCTGGACGTTCACCCACTCGACCTTCGTGCCGGTTTTGTTGATCGCCTCGACGTCGATGCCGTAGCGCGCCCAGAGCGCCAGGTCCTGGCTGGCCGGGAAAAAGCTCTCGATGATGCGCACGCGCCGCGCCCCGGCCCGCGCCAGCAGTTCAACGGTGGAGGCGACGGTGCCGGGATCGGTGCGATAAGGCAGATCGGGCGTCAGCGGCCAGTTCCGCGGATTGCCGGTGAGGTTCAGCTTCAGCGCCACGGTCTTGCCGCGCACCAGTCCGCCGATGCCGCCGATCTTGTCGAAGGCGGTCGCCAGCTTACCGGTCACGTCGTCCTGATAGTTCCGGCAACGGATGAGAGCGACGGTGGACGAAGGAGCGGCGGGCGCCGGTTGGGGCAGGGCGAGCGCGGCCAGAACGCCTCCGCCCGCGCCGGTGAACAGTTCGCGGCGGCTCGGATGGCCGGCGGGACGAGACTTCATCGGGGTGTCACCTCCTCAGATATCCTATCGCCCGGCGGGCGCGGCCGCTGGCGCCGCTCCGACGTCGGGGTGGAGCAGCCGCCGCACATCGGGATCGTCGAGGTCCTGGCTGTGCACCAGACGCGCGGTGAGGTCGATCCTTTTGGGCGCCGTCTTGCCGTTGATACGGTTGGCCAAAACTCTCACCACCTCGTAGCCCATCCGGTACGGATCCTGCACCACCATCGAGCTGATCACCCCTTCCTTCAGCAGCGCGATCATCTGGTCACTGGCGTCAAAGGCCACCAGATGCACCTTGCCCGCGAGCCGGTGCGACTTCAGCGCCAGCGCCGCGCCCACGCTGCTCGGCTCCGAGGAGGCGAACAGCCCGCTGATCGACGCGTTGGCGGCGAGGATGTTTTCGGCCGCGGCCATGGCCCGGGAGCGGTCCGACATGCCGTATTGACGGGCCACCACGTGAATATTGGGAAATTTTTCCCGGACTTCGTCCTCGAAGCCGCGCTCGCGATCCATGGTCGATGCGCTTCCCGGAGCGTGCAGAATCAGCGCCACCTCGCCCCGGCCGTGCAGCAGGCGTCCCATCTCGGCTCCGCCCATCCGCCCGGCCGCGTAATTGTCGGTGGCGATGTAGGTCATGTACTTATCGGTCTTCACTCCGGAGTCGAACACCACCACCGGGATGCCCGCCGCCGTGGCGCGTTCGATGGGCCCGCTCAGCGCCGCCCGCTCGGCCGCGGCCACCGCCAGACCATCCACGCGCTGCGCCGTCATCGAGTCGACGATCTGGATCTGCCGGTCGTAATCGGTTTCCTGCGGCGGCCCGTTCCACAGCACGTCAACTCCGGCGGCGCGGCCGGCGGCCATCGCCCCGGCCTGAACCGAGATCCAGAACAGGTGCGATGTCGCCTTCGGTACTACGGCGATCGTCTTACGCCGCTTCCCGCGGCATCCGCCGGCTAACAGCGCCGCCAAAATGACGATAAGTGTTGTAAGCTGATGGCGCCGGCGCCCGGGGAAAATTCCGTTGGTGAACAAGCCGCCCATTGTAACGATTTCGCCGCTGCCGGCACACCTAGGGAAGGATGGATTCGATGAAAGCACTTGCATTCGGTTGTTTGTTAGTCGGTTTTCCCGCTCTGATGCACGCGGACTTCAGTTATCAGGAGACCACGAAAGTGACCGGGGGAGCGATGGCCGGAATGATGAAATTCGCCGGAGCATTCTCCAAACGGGCCAACCAGCCCATCGTTTCCTCGGTTTACGTTCAGGGCAACCGCCTGGCGCGCCTCGGGCAATACTCGGGCGAGATCATCGACCTGGACAAGCAAACGATCACCAACATCAACTTCGAGAAGAAGACCTACACCACAATGACCTTCGCTGAAATGCGCCAGCGCATGGAGCAGGCGATGGAGAGCGCGAAGCAAAAGAGGCAGGAGCAGCAGCAGCAACAACCGGCCGACGCGCCCCAGATGAAGTTCAAGGTGTCGGCGGCCCCGACCGGACTGAGCCGCACGTTTTCCGGATATGAAGCCAAGGAGTTCCTGGTAAAGGTGGAAATGGACGCCACCGACGCCAAGACCGGGGCCCAGGGCGCGGCCAACGTCGATGCCCACGTGTGGCTGGCGCAGTCCATCGCCGGCTACCAGGAAGTCCAGGACTTTTACAAGCGAATGGTTGCGCAGGGCGGCATGATTTCGAGCGAGCAGGCGGCGCAGATGAAGCAGGCTTTCCAGGGAATGTCGGAGTTGAGCGGCCAGGTGGCGAAGATGGACGGCACACCGGTCATGCAGGTGACCGACATCATCATGTCTTCCAACCAGCAGGGCGCCCCGCCCGATCAGCAGCAGGCGCGGCAGCAGCAGCAGCAGCAGCAGAACAGCGACGACACCTCGGGTGGACTGGCCGGCATGGCGGCCCGCGGAATCTTCGGCGGCCTCGGCCACAAGAAGAAAGACAAGGCCGATTCCTCCGCGCCCGCACCCACCCCGGCGCCGCCGGGTACGCTCATGGAAACAACCACGGAGTACAGCGCATTCAGCTCCGGCTCTGTCGATCCGTCGAAGTTTCAGGTGCCCGAAGGGTTCCGCCAGGTGACCGCGGAAGAGGTTCGCGCCGGGCGCCCCTGACGCGCTCACCCCCAGCCTCCGCCAATGAAAAAGGCCCCGGGTTCGCCCGGGGCCTTCGCTTTTGTGGAAGGAATTCTATTCGACGTCTTTACTTCTCTTCTTCCGGTTCCGCTTCCGCGCCAAAGCTTCTTTGGTGCGGCGCTTCTCACCCGGTTTCAGATAGTAGGAATGACGCTTGATTTCCTTAATGATGTCTTCCTGCTGAACCTTGCGTTTGAATCGCCGGAGGGCGCTTTCAACCGTCTCGCCATCCTGAACGATGACTTCCGCCAAACGAACTCACCTACCTCTCCGCGCACACCCCGATCATCGCGATGGAACGGGGCGGCCTACTCGTTCCTATCATAGCCGAAACCCGCTCCCCGCCGCTCTGGCCCGCGAAGGGTTGGCGGTGCAAGAATGGAGGGAGTTATGGAAATCATCAAAGTTCATGGACGAGAGATTTTGGACTCGCGCGGCAATCCGACCGTCGAAGCCGATGTTGAGCTGGCCGACGGGAGCCTGGGCCGGGCAGCGGTGCCGTCGGGAGCCTCGACCGGCGAATACGAAGCCGTCGAGTTGCGCGACAACGATAAATCCCGCTATCTGGGCAAAGGCACTCTGACCGCGGTCAAGAACATTAACGAGAAAATTGCTCCGGCGGTGACCGGCATGTCGGCCTTCGACCAGAAGGCGCTCGACAGCCGCATGATCGAGCTGGACGGAAGCAAGAACAAGGGCACGCTGGGCGCCAACGCGATCCTGGCCGTGTCCATGGCCGCGGCCCGCGCGGCCGCCGAATGCCAGATGACTCCGCTGTACCGCTATCTGGGCGGCGTGCAGGCCGATCTGCTGCCCGTTCCGATGATGAACATTCTCAACGGCGGCGCGCATGCCGACAACTCGGTCGACCCGCAGGAATTTATGGTGGTGCCTTATGGGGCGACGAAGTTCGCCGAAGCCGTGCGCATGGGCGCCGAGGTGTTTCACACGCTGAAGGGAGTCCTGAAGAAGCGCGGCTACTCGACGGCGGTGGGCGACGAGGGCGGCTTCGCTCCGAACCTGAAGTCGAACGAAGAGGCCGTCGAAGTCGTGTTGGAGGCCATCCAGAAGGCCGGATACAAGCCGGGCGCTCAGATCGGCATCGCGCTCGATCCGGCGGCCAGCGAGTTCTACGACACCGAAAAGAAAAAGTACGTCTTCAAGAAATCGGACAAGAGCGAGCGCACCTCCGAGCAGATGGTGGAGTTCTGGGCCGGTTGGGTGAAGCAGTACCCGATCGTGTCGCTGGAAGACGGTATGGCGGAGCAGGACTGGGACGGATGGAAGCTGCTGACGGACACGCTGGGCGAAAAGATCCAGCTCGTCGGCGACGACATCTTCGTCACCAACACCGAGATCTTCTCGCGGGGCATCGCCAAGGGCATCGCCAACTCGATTCTGGTGAAGGTGAACCAGATCGGTTCGTTGAGCGAGACGCTGGAAGCGATCCAGATGGCCTACGCCGCCTCCTACTCGGCGGTGATCTCCCACCGGTCCGGGGAAACCGAGGATGCCTTCATCGCCGACCTGGCGGTCGCCACGCGCTCGGGCCAGATCAAAACCGGCTCGGCCAGCCGCACCGACCGCATCGCCAAGTACAACCAACTGATCCGCATTGAAGAGGAACTGGGTTCGGCGGCGAAATTCCCCGGCGGGAAGGCCTTCGGCAAGTAATGGCTGCCCAGAAACCGCTGATTCTCACGATTCTCGACGGCTGGGGATATTCCCCGGCCGTCGAAGGGAACGCCATCGCTCTGGCGCGCAAGCCGAACTACGACGCGCTGCTCCGCGACTATCCCAACACTCTGGTGCAAACCTCCGGGCCGCCTGTCGGCTTGCCCGAGGGGCAGATGGGCAACAGCGAGGTGGGGCATCTCAATCTCGGCGCCGGACGAGTCATCCAGATGGATGTCACCCGCATCGACATGATGATCGCCAATGGCGAGTTCTTCCGCGACAAAACGCTGATGGCCGCCATGGCCAAGGCCCGCACGCATCGCCTGCATCTGATGGGGCTGACCAGCGACGGCGGCGTCCACTCGCTGCTCACTCACCTGTTCGCCCTGCTCAAAATGGCGCGCGAGCAGGAGGTCAAGGAAGTGTTTGTCCATTGCTTCATGGATGGCCGCGACACTCCGCCCACCAGCGGCGCCGGCTTCGTTCAGCAGCTCATTCACGAGATGGGCAGGCTGGGCGTCGGCAAAATCGCCTCCGTTTCCGGCCGCTACTACGCCATGGACCGCGACAAGCGCTGGGAGCGCGTCGAGCGGGCCTTCAACGTCATCCGCTTCGGCGCCGGAGAGAAGGCCACCGATCCGGTCGAGGCGATCAAGCGCAGCTATGAAAAAGGCGTTACAGACGAGTTCATCGAGCCGGTGACCATCGCCGACTCCCGCAACGAGCCCGTCGGTCTCATTCGCGACGATGACGTGTCCATCTTCTTCAACTACCGCGCCGACCGCGGCCGCGAAATGACCATGGCGCTCACCGGCGACCTCTCGGTGCCCTATCACGGCAAGGCGCCGAAAAATCTCCATCACGTCACCATGACCGAGTACGACAAATCGTTCCGCGTGCCGTTTGTGCTCTCGCGGGACCATCCCCATAACATCCTGGCCAACGTGATGGCGCAGTTGAACTGGAAGAATCTGCGCGTGGCCGAAACCGAAAAGTACGCCCACGTGACATACTTCTTCAACGGCGGAACCGAAGCTCCGTTCCCCGGCGAGAGCCGCGAGCTGGTGGCTTCGCCCAAAGTCGCCACCTACGACCTGAAGCCGGAAATGAGCGCGGCGGGCATCACCGAGGTGGTGGTGAAGCAGCTCGAGAAGGGCGGCATGGACGTGGTGGTGATGAACTTCGCCAACGCCGACATGGTGGGCCACTCGGGCAAGCTCGAGCCGACCATTCGGGCCGTCGAGACCGTCGACGGCTGCCTCGGCGAAATCCACCGGGCGCTTCGCCAGCACGGCGGATCCTGGATCATCACCGCCGATCACGGCAACGCCGAGACCATGATCGACCCGGTCACCAAGGGCCCCCACACTTACCACACGACGAATCCGGTTCCGCTGATCATCGTCGACGAGGAGCGGCGGGCGCTGCGGCCCGGTGGTGCGCTGCGCGATGTGTCGCCGACCGTGCTCGGCATGCTCGGCGTCCCGCTTCCGAAAGAGATGACCGGCGTCGACCTGCGCGTGGCCAGGTAGTCCGGCCTTCGCCGGATCTGCGCTTACCAACATTCCTTCGCACCGCGGCACGCCGTGCCGCCCGCCCCTCCCGGGCGCCGGCACGGCGGCCGCTTTTTCGCCCCTCCTGCCTCGGCCACACCGGTCGCCCCGCGCGCCCCCGGGCACGCGCGGTCGTCGTTCCTGCCCTCCCGCCAGTGGCGCGCCCGGTCGCCGCTCCGCTCCACCCCTCCGCGCCCTGGCGCCGCCCGCGGTTCCACCCAGTCCCTGGACACCGGCACTGTGCCGGCCGCGTGCGTAATTTGACGCCATTTTGCGGCAAATTTCCCCCTTCCAAAATGCTCCGGCGCCGGCCGGTTGGAGGTATACTGGTGGCCGAAAGAAGGGGTGGACATGGCTGAGGATAATCTCGACAGACGAGGATTTTTGAAAAGCGCGGGCGCGGCCGCCGGATTGACGTTGGGAATGGCCGGCTCGGCTTTCGCGGCCCGCGGAGGCAAATCGACGGGACGCGTTATCGGCGCCAACGACCGGATTCAGGTCGGCGTCGTCGGAGTGGGAGGCCGCGGAAGCTACGTCTCCGGCGTTTTCGCCCGCTATGGCGAAAAGACCAACGCGTGCCAGATCGTCGGCGTGTGCGACGTGTACGAGAAACGCAAACGCATCGCCGCCGAGCGGCACAAATGCCCCGGCACCCTGGACTATCGCGAGCTGATCGGCCGCAGCGACATCGACGCGGTGATCGTGGCCACGCCCGACCACTGGCACGCCCGGATCGCCCTCGCCGCCATGGACGCCGGCAAAGACGTCTACCTGGAAAAGCCGATGTGCCACACCAACGAGGAGATCAAGCAGCTCGTCAGCACGGTGAAGGAAACCGGACGAGTGGTGCAGATCGGCTCGCAGACCACCTCCGGCGACCAGTGGTGGAAAGCGCGAAAGGCGATCCAGGACGGCATGATCGGCCAGATGATCATGAGCCAGGGCTCCTATCACCGCAACTCCATCGAAGGCGAGTGGAACTGGACCATCGAGCCCGGCGCCGGCCCCGACGGCAAAGGCGACGACTACATCGACTGGAAGACCTGGCTCGGACCGGCGCCCAAGCGGGAATGGGACGCCGACCGCTTCTTCCGCTTCCGGAAATATTGGGACTACTCCGGCGGCATCGCCACCGATCTGTTCTATCACGTCGTCGCGCCGATGCAGATCTGCTGGGGCGAGGCGCAGTTCCCCTCCCGCGTGGGCGGCTTCGGCGGCATTTACGTGTTCAAAGATTCGCGCGAGGTACCGGACACCTTCCAGTTGGTGGCCGATTACGCCAAAGGACATTCGCTGATTTTGAGTTCGTCCATGGCTAACTCCCACCACATCCCGGGTTTGATCCGCGGCCACGCCGGAACCATCATCATGGTGGATCACGGCGAATTTGAGCGGGACACCGATCACATCACGGTCATCCCCGAGTTGTTCCGCGATGAGAAGACCCATGAGAAGTCGGGCCTGACGCCGGAATACACGCAGAAGTTCGGCCTCGACACGATCACCATTCCGATCGAAGAGCAGAACGTCATGGTCAAGCACGTGTCCAACTTCCTCGACTGCATGCGAAGCCGCGAGAAACCACACCTGGACGTCGAGACCGGCGCCCGCGCCCAAGCCGTCATCAACCTCGCCGTGCAGAGCTACCGCGAAGGCAAGACTCTGTACTGGGACGAGAAGAACTGGAAGGCCACGCCCAAGCAGCCGAAGGGCGAGAGCGCTTAGCAAATCCCTTTTCCGCCGCGCCCCTGCAATACCTCCGGCCCTCCGGTGCCGGAGGTATTATTGTTACAGAATCCTCGCAGGGCACCCGCGAGGGCGGATCTTTTTCACAACACGTGCCCGCCGGGCTGAAGGGACCCCCAGTATGGAAAAACAGGCGCAAAACATACAAGAAGCATTTCTAAACAACGCGCGCAAAGACAAAATTTTTCTCACAATCTATTTGATGAGCGGAGTGAAGTTGTCAGGCCGGATTAAGAGCTTCGATAAGTATTCGGTGGTACTGGAAAGCAACAATCAGGAGCAGTTGATTTTCAAGCACGCCATTTCGACGGTTGTGGTCTCGCGGCCGTTCCACACCACGGCTGCCGCAGGAAATCCCGGAGCGCCGCCTCCGCCGGCCGCGCCGGCCGCGGAAACTCCCGTGGAATAGCCGGAGCGGTTTTTTGAAGCATCCTCCCACGCCGGCCGTTGAGCGGGCCATTCTGGTCGGCGTGGATGTGAAAACCCGCGCGGGACGCCGTCCCGGCGACTCCGACGGAGCCTTCTCGGCCGAGGAGTCGCTCGATGAACTGGCTGCGCTGGCCGACAGCGCGGGCGCCGAGGTGGAGGAATCGGTCCTGCAGGCGCGCGAGCGCGCCGACGCGGCGACTTTGATCGGCTCCGGCAAGCTCGAAGAGCTCAAGACCCTCACGCAATTTCACGAAGCAAGCCTGGTGATCTTCGACACCGAGCTCACGCCCACGCAATTGCGCAATCTCGAGCGCGCCCTCGATTGCCGCGTCGTGGACCGCACGCAACTGATCCTCGACATCTTCGCGCGGCGCGCCCGCACCCGCGAGGGACAGTTGCAGGTCGAGTTGGCTCAGTTGAACTACCTGCTCCCTCGCCTCACCGGGCGGGGCGTTTCGATGTCGCGCCTCGGCGGCGGCATCGGCACCCGCGGACCCGGCGAGACGAAACTGGAAACCGACCGCAGGCGGATTTTCCGGCGCCTCAAAAAACTCGAAGACGACCTGGAATCCGTGCGCGGCGGCCGCTCCACCCAGCGCCGCCAGCGCCAGGCGGTGCCGCTCGAAACGGTCGCTCTGGTGGGCTATACGAACGCCGGAAAATCGACGCTCTTTAACCGTCTCACCGGCGCCGCCGTCATGGCCGATGCGCGCCTGTTCGCCACGCTCGATCCCACCGTCCGTCACATCAGCCTTCCCTCCCGCCGCAAGGTCCTTCTCAGCGACACGGTCGGCTTCATCCGGAATCTCCCCACGACGCTGGTCAAGGCCTTCCGCGCCACGCTCGAAGAAGTGGTGGAGGCCTCGCTGCTGCTCCACGTCGTCGACGCTTCCTCGCCCGTGGCGGCGCGGAACATTGAGCACGTCGATCGCGTGTTGAGCGAAATCGGCGCCGGCGAGAAGCGGCGGATCCTGGTGCTCAACAAAGCCGACCGCGCCGGGGAAGGCGAGCCGCTTCCGGCGGGCGCCGGCGCGTTACGAGTCTCCGCCCTGACCGGCGCCGGCATCGACGAGTTGATCGCCGCCATCGACGGCGCGCTGGAGCTGGACCCGCTCGCCCGCGTCCGCTTCCGCATTCCGGCCGGCGAGGGCGCCGCGCTGCACCTGCTCCATGAGAACGCGCGGGTGCTGGAGTCGCACTACGAGGGTGACATCTGCGAAGTGGAGGCCGAGGCGCCTCGCAGCGTTCGCGAAAAACTCGAGCGGTTCCTGGCCGGGTGAGGCTTCGCGAAATGCCCGTCGTCAGCCGGCGCCGCGGACTTCGCAGCCCGGGAACATTTCCCACGCCAGACGGCCCGTCCATCCCAGCTCTTTCAGTCCCTCGCGCGATGTCCAGTACACGCCCGCGGTCCATTCCTTCACCGTCGTAAACGGCCCGTGCAGCGCGCCGCCCCCGGCCGCACCCGCCACCATCGCGTCTCGTGCCGCCCCGTCGAGCGCCGCCAACCCCGTGCCGTGTAGCCGCCGCGCCTCGCGGTCGAACGCGGCCAGGGCGTCCACCAGCGGCCGCCTCACATCGCCGCTCTCAATCGCCAGCATCCGGTCGATCACCCGCGGGCAGCGCGCCGCGGTGCTTCCCGGCACGATCGCTTCGCCGAGCGCCGCCAGCGTGCCCGCCTGAGCGGCGGTGAAAAATTCCGGCTTCCACTCCGCCGCCGCACCCTGCCCCGCCGCCCACAGCGGTCCCGCCGCGCCCAGGCTTACGGCCGCGCTCAGCACGCGGTTCATCCATTCGCGCCGGTCGAGGCCGCCCGCCATTTTCTCGCGATTGATGTCGTCGTCCAAACCGACAGGATATCATCGGTTCTTATGGCCAAGACGCAGTACGATGCCGTCATCGTCGGTTCGGGCGCCTCAGGCGGATGGACGGCGAAGGTCCTGTCCGAAGCCGGCCTCCACGTTGCGGTGCTCGACTGCGGCCGGCCGCAGCGGGATCAGGATTTTCGCGAGCACGTTCCGGTCTTCGATCTGAACTATCGCAACCTGAAGTTCGGCGAACCCGTCTCCGCCGTCATCCGCCGGACCCGCCCCGTTCAAGGCCAGTGCTACGCCTGCACCGAGTACAACTACGAGTGGTTCGCCAACGATCACGACGAGCCCTATACGACCGCGCCCGGCATGCCTTATAGCTGGTTCGGCCGCCTGCGAGTGGTGGGCGGACGCACCAACGTCTGGGGCCGGCTGTGCTTCCGGCTAAGCGATCTCGACTTTCAGGCCGCCTCGCACGACGGCTTTGGCGAGAACTGGCCCATCTCCTACCGCGACGTCGCCCCCTTCTACGACATCGTCGAGCGCTACGTCGGTGTCACCGGCATGAGGGAGGGCAACGACGTCGTTCCCGACGGGCACTATCTGCCGCCGATGGGAATGAGCTGCACCGAATGGCGCGTTCGCGACGTTGTCAAATCGCGGTTCGGACGAACCCTCACCCTGGGCCGCTCGGCCAACCTCACCCAGGCCCTGAACGGCCGCCAGCCCTGCCATTACTGCGGCCCCTGCGAGCGCGGCTGCGTCACGCACTCCTATTTCAACTCCTCCTACACCACTCTGAAAGACGCGCTAGCCACCGGGAAATGCGACCTCATTCCCCACGCCTCCGCCTATCGGGTGCTCATGGATTCAGCGCGCAACCGCGCCGCCGGCGTCCACTATATCGACCGCCAAACCAGGCAGCACCGCGAGATCGCCGCGCGCGTCGTTGTTCTCGGCGCCTCGGCCATGGAGTCCACGCGCATCCTGCTCAATTCGAGCACGCGCCAGTACGCCAACGGGCTCGCCAATTCGAGCGGCGTCCTCGGGCATTATTACACCGACAGTCTCAAGGGAGGCGGCGCCGAAGGAACTGTTCCCGACCCGTCCGCCAATCCCCCGATGTTCGGTCCCCATCGCCCGGACGGGATCTACATCATGCGCTTCCGGAACACGCCCGGCAGCCCGAAAATGAAATCCTTCCTCCGCGGCTATGGACTGCAGGGAGGCTCCGGCGCCCGATTCCACACCAATGCTCCCGGCTACGGGGAAGCCTACAAGACGGCGGCTCGCCAGACCACCGAAACCTTCTCGCTTGCCTGCTACGGCGAGGCCCTGCCCCGGTTTGAGAATTACGTCGAGCTGGACCCGAAAGTGGTGGACGCCTTCGGCATCCCCGTGCTCCGATTTCATATCGCCTGGGGCGACAATGAGCGCAACCTCGTCCAGGACGCAGCCGGGCAGGCCGCTGAAATGCTGGAGGCCGCGGGCATGAAGAACGTGAAGATGCACGCCGGCCTTCATCTGCCCGGCGACGCCAATCACGATGTCGGAACCGCGCGCATGGGAAGCGATCCCAAAAAATCCGTCCTGAATCAGTTTAACCAGACGCACGATATTCCGAACCTTTACGTCGTCGATGGTTCGGCGTTCAATTCGCCGGGCTGCCAGAATCCGACCCTCACCATCATGGCGCTTGCGGTACGCGCCAGCGAGCATCTGAAAGAGCGGATGCGCACGGGAGACCTATGAGCGCGGGACCGGGTCCGGAGGCGGGTGGAGCGTCCGGGGCGCCGGCTGTGTTGTAATTTGTTAGGAAAGCATGAATCTGCCGAATGCTCTGACATTGCTTCGGATCTTTTTCGTACCGCTGCTCGTTGCGGTGCTCGTCGAGCAGAGCATTGGCATCAAGCATAACGGTATCGTTGTGGTCACCAACGAAGTATTTGCGTTGGTGATTTTCCTGGCCGCCGCGGCCACCGATCTTCTGGACGGCTACCTGGCCCGGCGCTGGGGCCAGATCACCACCGTCGGAACCCTGCTCGATCCCATCGCCGACAAACTGTTGATCTCGGCGGCCCTGGTATCGCTCGTTCAGATCCACCTCGTCCCGGCCTGGGTGGTGATTCTCATCATCGGCCGCGAGTTCGCCGTCTCCGGCCTGCGCAGCATCGCGGCCGCCGAAGGCTTCACCATCCGCGCCAGCGAGCTCGGCAAAACGAAAATGGTGGGCCAGGTGCTCGCCGTCACCATGGTGCTGCTCAGCGTACACTGGCCGTGGCTGGCGGCCTCGGCCAACGCTCTTTTACTGGCCGTGATGTTGTTCGGCCTTGTCTCCGCCGTCGATTATTTCCGGAAATTCTGGCGCAAAATCGACGCCGAGGTCAAGAGCCGCAGGCGTTCCGAGCTGCTGCTCCGCGAGCAGCAGGAGCGGCGCGCGGCGGTGAAAGTCACTCAGTAGAATCCGGCGGCCGCGCATCGGCCCGGGCACCGTTGTCCTGAACCTGGTAGCCGTCGGTGGTGAAGGTAATCACCCGCACCTGGCCCCGCCGCCCCAGCGCCCCGAGTGCGCGGCCGTTCCATTCCACCGAGAGCCCCCCGGCATTGCCCACGATAACTTTCGCCCGCTCCGCCGCCGCCAGAGCCTTCGTCTCGTTCGGCTGCAGAAGTCCGCTGAACACCGGCTTTCCGTCGGAGGAGACCGACAGCCACGTGGCCTCGGTCGCCGCCAGGTTCAGCGACAACCGCGAGGCTGGCGCGGGCGCCGCCGGTGCGGCCGGCGTCTGGACCACATCGGCGGGAACCGGCGCGGTCGCCACGGGCGTTTTCGGTGCGGCTGCGGCGGGGGCCGGCCTCGCAGCCCGCGCGGGAGCAACCGCTTGCGCCGGGCGTTCGTTCCAGGCGAATACACCTGCGCCTCGTGCATCGCGCCACCACGAGTAAAGCCCGGAGCACGCCCCCAAAACCAGGACGAACGACACGAACGATCCCGCCAGTTTCCGTCGTCCCGCCGACCGCGCGTCACCCGGCCTGGGCATGGGCGTCAACCGCCGTGTCAGGTCTCCGGGAGACTCTCCTTGCCCGGGCAGCGCCGGCGGCGCCTCCGCGGCCAGCATCGGATCGAGCAACGCCGAAATCGCGATCTCATCCACCTCCAGGTACCGGGCGTACTGGTGTACAAAGCTCTTATAGAAAAAGGCCGCGGGAAAGCACGCGCGGTCATCGTTCTCAAGGGCCGCTAAGTACTTCAGACTTATGCGAGTGGACGACGACACTTGGTCCAGCGTCAGGCCTCGGCGGGCACGAGCCGCTTGCAGTTTCTCACCGATGGAAGACATATTCCGGTAAACTCCCGGTTCTAGCCGTTATAATACTACAGTCGCTGATGAATACAGGGAGCCCGACGGTCTCCGTCGTCGTCGTCAACTGGAATCGCCGCGAGCTCTTGCGGTCCTGTCTCCAATCGCTTAGCTCCCAACAGTTCAAGGGAAGTTTCGAGGTCATCCTGGTTGATAACGGTAGCGCCGACGGTTCGGCCGAAATGGCCGAAGCCGAATTTGGACACTCGACGTTCCGGTTGCGCATTATTCGCAATCGCGAGAACCGGGGCTTCTGCGCCGCCAACAATCAGGGCTTCCGCGCCTCCGATTCCGACCTCGTCGCCCTTTTAAACAATGACGCCGAAGCGGAAGATCTCTGGCTCGCCTCCCTCGTCCGGGCATTTGAACCGGGGGGAAACGTCGGCATGGCCGCCTCAAAAATTCTCGTTTACGAGGACCCCGGCCGCATCGACAAGGCCGGACATCTCATCTATCCCGACGGCCAGAACCGCGGGCGCGGCACCGGGGAGCGCGACCATGGCCAGTTCGACCACGTCGAGGAAGTGCTATGGCCCGACGGCTGCGCCGCGATGTACCGCCGCGCGATGCTCGGCGAAATCGGCGGCTTCGATGAGGACTTCTTCGCCTACGGTGACGATGCCGAGCTCGGTCTCCGCGCGCGCATCGCCGGCTGGACGTGCCTCTACATGCCCGACGCCGTCGTCCGCCACCGGCGCGGCGAAACCCTGGGACTGCGTTCCACGCGCAGGCTGCGCCTGATCGAGCGAAACCGCGTGCTGCTGGCGGCGAAGCTGTTTCCCTGGAGCCTGCTCGTTCTGAATCCTGTCTTCTTCGCCGCGCGCCTGGCCGCCGGAGCGTGGGCCGCCCTGCGCGGACGCGGCGAAGTGGGCCGCCACACCGGCATCCGGGGTAAGCTTCAGGCCGCCGGCGCCGTTCTCCTCGGCGATATCGAAGCCCTCGCGCTGCTTCCCCGGATGCTCAAAAAACGGTCCGAGGTGAATCGCATCCGCCGCCTCAGCCCCGCGCAGGTGAAGCGTCTCCTGCTCGACCACCGCATTCCCTTGCGGCAGCTCACGGAGCAGGCCATCTGATTTCGCCTTGCCCAGCCTGCGGGGAAACGGCCGCGAACGTTCTGTTCCACGCCGGAGACCGCCTCTATGGCGTCGCTGCGGGCACCTTCGAGCTGGTCGAATGCTCCGCCTGCGGCCTCATGCGGCTCTCGCCCACGCCATCCCCGGAGGAAATCCGCACCTTCTATCCCGCCGGCTACTGGTATCAGCCCTCGCCCGGCGCCGCATCCCGGCTTGAGGAACTTTACCGCCGCTTCGTTTTGAGCGACCACGTCCGCTTCGTCCGCGGCGCCCTCAAGCGCGCCGGCGAGCCCGGCCTCGTCCTGGACGCCGGCTGCGGCGGCGGGTTGTTTCCCCGCCTGATGCGCGAGGAGGGCTGGCGCGTCATCGGGCTGGATTCCTCCGTCGATGCCGCCTCGGTCGCCTGGCATGCCAACGGCGTGCCCACCTTCTGCGCCGATCTCACCGCCGCCCCCGTGCGCCCCGAAAGCCTGTCCGCGATCTCCCTGTTTCACGTCCTCGAGCACCTGCCCGACCCGGCCGCCTACCTCCGCAGCGCTCTCCAGCTCCTCCGCCCCCGCGGACGCCTCATCGTCCAAGTCCCCAACGTCTCCTGCTGGCAATTTCTTCTGCTCGGCGAGCACTGGAACGGCCTCGACGTCCCCCGCCATCTCATCGATTTCCGCCGCCGCGACCTGGAAGCCATGCTCGATCGCGCCGGCTTCGCCATCGAAGCCCGCAAGCATTTTTCGCTGCGCGACAATCCCGCCGGCCTCGCCACCAGCCTCTTGCCGGCTCTCGATCCCATGGCCCGCCGTCTGCGCCGCGCCGCCGAGCCGCCCCGCACCCGCCTTCTTCGCGATCTTCTTTACTTCGCCCTCGTGCTTGCCTGCATCCCCTTCACCGTTTTTGAAGCGGCCTGCGGCGCCGGCTCCACCATCATGATCGAGGCGTCCAAGCGGTGAGCCAGCCCGCCTCCTCGCGTCCCTTCCTGCCCGCTGTTCAGCGGCTCCTGCCGGGTTTCCTTCGCCGCAGCATCCTCCACTTCGAAGCCGCCATCGACACCGCCGTCGATCGCTTCGCCGCCGCTCTCGCGCCCGGCCTTCGCCTCCTGGACGCCGGCGCCGGGGAGTGCCGCTTCAAGCCGCTCTTCCCGCGCCAACGCTACGTCGGAGTCGATCTCGCCGTGGGCGACTCCGCCTGGAACTACTCCCGCCTCGATGCCCTCGCCGACCTGGCGCGCCTTCCCTTCCCCGACGCCTCCTTCGACGCCTGCCTGAACGTCGTCACCCTCGAACATCTCCCCGAGCCCGCCGCCGCCCTCCGCGAAATCTCCCGCGTCCTCAAACCCGGAAGCCCGTTCCTTCTCGTCGCTCCCCACGAATGGGAAGTCCACCAGGCCCCGCACGACTATTTTCGCTACACCCGCCACGGCCTCGAATACCTGCTCGGCGGCGCCGGGTTTGTGAACCTCCGCATCCAGCCCGTCGGCGGCTACTTCCGCCTCCTCTCGCGGCGGCTGTGGAACGGGCTTCAGTTCTTTCCCGTCTTCCTGCTCCCCCTGGCCGCCCTGTTCGTGGCGCCTCCGGCGCTCCTGCTGCCGTGGCTGGACGGGTTGGATCGCGAGCGCAATTTTACACTGGGATATATATGCACTGGCCAAAAGCGGTAGCTCGAATTTCATTGGCGCTCATCGCCGCTCTTCCGCTGGCGGCGGCGCAGTTCTCCGGCGCCTCCGCGCTCGAATACGCGCGCAAAGTCACCGCGTTTGGTGTGCGCCCCTCCGGCTCGCCCGCTCTTCAAAAGCTGCGCGCTTACATCGAATCCCAGGCTCGCGCCCACGGCTGGCAGGTCTCCGAAGACACCTTCACCGCCGACACTCCGGACGGTCCCGTGACGATGAAAAATATCATCGCCCGTCTGCCCGGCGACGGCAAACGCGCCATCGTCTTCACCGGACATTACGACACCAAAAAGCTCGCCGGCTTCGTGGGCGCCAACGACGGCGGCTCCTCGGCGGCCTTCCTGCTCGAGATGGCCCGCGTCCTTCCCGGCGAAACCCGCCTGCACGATGTCTATCTGGTCTGGTTCGACGGCGAGGAAGCGGTCCGCCAATGGACCGACACCGACAGTCTGTACGGAAGCCGCCATCTGGCCGCCAAGTGGACCGCCGACGGCACCCTGGGCCGCGTGCGCGCTCTGATCAACGTCGACATGATCGGCGACAAGGACCTGGAGATCGTCGAAGAGACCGCCTCCGACGCCGACCTTCGCGCGCTGGTCTGGCGAACCGCCGAATCGCTCGGCTACGGCAAATATTTCGGCTCCGGCGGCGGCGAGATCGAGGACGATCACATTCCGTTTCTCAAAGCCGGCATCGCCGCTCTCGATCTGATCGACTTCGACTACGGCCCCGGCAACTCCTACTGGCACACGCCCGCCGACACCATGGACAAGCTCGGCGCGCATAGCTTCGAAGTCGTCGGCAACGTCCTGATGGCCGTCTGGCGCCGTCTCGACCAGTAGCGCCCCTCAGGCGAACGCCACGCCGGCCGCCGCGCCGGTGCGCTTGATGTACTCCCGCCCTTCGTCGTATTCGGCCGCCGTCTTCAAATGCTCCAGCATCAGCGGCGCCTCGTGCCCCAGATTCGCCAGCTCCGTCAGATAGCGCCGGTAGTCGATCTGCCCGCGCCCGGGCACGGTCTCCTGGAAATGGACGTTCAGCTCGACGATCCATTCGAGATCCTTGGCGTGGCAGGAAACGATCCACCGGCCCAGCTTCCGGAAGCACTCGCCGATGAACTCCGAGTTTCCGTAGAAGAGCTTCGGGCAGTTCACGCCGTTGCACACGTCCAGATGGACGCCGAAGGCCGGACGATCCACGGCCCGGATCAGCTCGAGATACGAGTCCGGCCCGTCCGGCACGCTCCAGCCCATCATCTCGATGGTGAACCGCGTGCGCTTCGGCTTCACCGCGTCGATGATGTGGCGGCAGTTTTCCACCGTGGCGTCGAAGAAATCGCGCGACAGGTTCGCCGGATTCGGCCCGTACCACACCGTCGGATTCCGCGAGCCCGCGATATCGACGCAGCACCGCGCGCCGACAGCCTCCGCGATCGCGCATCGTTCCGTCACGTAGGCCAGATTCTCGCGCCGCTTCGCCGCGTCGGGATCGAGCATGTTTTTCCATGCCCCCACTTCGCTGATCACCACGTCCTGAGCGGCGAACGCTTTCCGGATCGCCTCGATCCGCGCCGTGTCCTCCACTTTCACCGCCGGGCAGTAAGCGGCGCTGTAGCCCAGCCGCCGGTGCTCCCGCGCCAGCGCCTCCGGATCTTCGGATTTCAAAAAAACTGGCCCTCCCAATCGGACGCGCCCGGCGGCGGCGCTCATCGGAACGGCCGCGGCAACAGCGGCTCCGGCGAGTAAGGAGCGGCGGGAAACGAATTTGGCCATACCGGAAGTGTATCCGGGCCTCTATGCCGCTTGCTTGCCGTGTTCCGTCAAGATGTAATCGCAGGCCCGCACCGTCAGCGCCATCATCGTCAGCGTCGGGTTCTGGCAACTGCTCGACACCCAGGCCGCGCCGTCGGTCACAAATAGATTGGACACGTCGTGCGCCCGGTTGTAGCGGTTCAGCACGCTCGTCTTCGGATCGTCTCCCATCCGCGCCGTTCCGGTCTCGTGAATGCACGAGCCCGGAAACGAATGCCGGCCCGTCAGCTTCACCTCCGCCGCTCCGGCCGCCGCCAGCATCTCCGCCGCTTGCTCCCTGCCGTCCTGCCACAGCCGCTTCTCGTTGTCCGACCAATCCATGTGGACCTTGAGCACCGGTATGCCCCAGGCGTCCTTCCGGTCCGGATCGATCTCGACGAAATTCTCCCGCCGCGCCAGGCACTCGCCCCACAGGCCGAGCGAAATGCCCCAGTGCCCTTTCCGGACGGCGTTCAGATATTTCTCGCCGAATCCCGGAGCCTGGAAGTCGAACGCCGGCGAGCTTCCGCCCTGAAATCCATATCCGCGGATGAAGCCGTTCGTCGTCTTCTCCTTCACGTTGCGGAAGCGCGGCACGTAGATGCCGTTGGGCCGGCGCGGCGGCCCCGCCCAGGCCCGCGCTTCCAGCATCGGCATCACGCCCGAGGCCCCGCCCTGAAAAATGTGGTCCATCAGGTAACGCCCCAGCACTCCGCTGGAATTGCAGATCTCCGAATTCAACAGCAGCCGCGTGGACTCGAGCGTCGAAGCGCACAGCACCACCACTTTCGCCCGCACTTCCCGCTCGCTCCGCGAAGCCGCATCGATAAACGTCACGCCGGTCGCCTTGCCGCCGCGCGTGTTCACTCGCGCCGCCACGGCATCGGTGAACAGCGTCAGCCGCCCCGTGCGCTGTGCGTCCGGAATCGTCGTCGTCACGCTGTTGAAGTACGACGCCGTGATGCAGCCTCGCTCGCACGGCCCGCAGTAGTGGCACGCCTGGCGTCCGTTCTGGGCCTGCGTCAGCACCGCCGCGCGCCCCATCGTCACCACCCGGCCCATCTTCAGCAGCGCCGCCTTCCGCAGCCGTTCCTCCCCGCAGGTCATCTCCATCGGCGGCTGGAACACGCTGTCCGGCAGTTGCAGCAATCCTTCCGCCATGCCGGTGATGCCCACGTACCGCTCCACGCGTTCGTAATACGGAACCAGTTCCTCATACGTCACCGGCCAGTCGTCCCCGTAGCCGTCGTGCGTTTTCGCCTTCAGGTCGAGCGGGCTCATCCGGTAGCTCTGCCGGCCCCAGCTCATGCTCCGCCCTCCCAGCACCCTCTGGCGAATCCAGTGAAACGGCTTGGCCTGTATGTAGGGTTTCTCGCGGTCGTTCACGAACCACTCGTAGTTGTATTCGGTGCAGGCTCCGCAGGTGGTCTGGATCGGCCTGTCGCGCGCAATCAGCGGCGAATGGCCCAGGAACGGCATATCCCACGGCCGCTTGTGTTCGGTGAAATCCCGAGGCGTGATCTTTCTGCCCGCTTCGAGCAGCGCCACCCTCATGCCGCCCTCCGTCAGCACCTTTGCCGCCCAACCGCCCGTCGCTCCCGAGCCCACCACGATGGCGTCAAAAGACTCCGGAGGCGATGCGAGCCAGAGCATAGAAGCAGTATATCGGCCCCGGCTCCGCCGCCGTACCTCTACTGGTTGTGAGCTAATCTGGGAGCGATGTCATTCGCCGGGCTCAAGGTTGTCTCCTTCGAAAGCAGGCGCGCGCCGGAGATGGCCGCCCTCATTGTCCGCGAGGGCGGCGAAGTGGTCACCGCTCCGTCGATGCGCGAGGTCCCCATCGAGAACAACCCCGAGGCCTTCGCCTTCGCCGAACGCCTCGGTGCCGGCGCCTTTGACTCAGTCGTTTTCCTGACCGGCGTCGGCACCCGGGCTCTCACCCGCGCCATCGAAACCCGCTATCCGGCCGGCTGGCTCGCCGAGTCGCTTCGCCGTGCCGCCGTTTACGCCCGCGGCCCCAAGCCGGCCGCCGTCCTGCGCGAAATGAAAGTGCCCATCGCCGCCATCGCCCCGGAGCCGAACACCTGGCGCGAGCTTCTCGCGGTCGTCGAAGGCCGCCTCCTGGGCAACACCGCCGTCCAGGAATACGGCAAGCCCAACATCGAGCTCATCGCCGGTCTCCGCCGTCTCGGCGCCAACGTCACCACCGTCCGCGTCTATCAGTGGGACCTGCCCGAAGACCTCGAACCGCTTCGCCAGGCCGCCCGCCTCATCGCCGCGGGCGAGGCCAGCGTGGCGCTCTTCACCACCTCAATCCAGATCGCGCATCTGCTTCAGGTCGCCGCCCGGGACGGCATCGAAGCCGAGACCCTGCGCGGCCTCCGCTCCCGGGTGGTCGCCTCCATCGGCCCCACCACAACCGAGGCCCTCGAAGAGCACGGCCTCATCCCCGACATCACGCCCAGCCATCCCAAGATGGCGTTCCTGGTCCGCGAAACCGCCGCCGCCGCGGCCGCTCTCCTTTCCACCAAGCGGGACAAAGCGCGTGCCCAAGGACACTAACAACCCCTTTCAGCTTCTCGGCCGCTACTCCTACCTGGCCTTCCTGCTGCCTGTCTCCACCATGGTCGGCTACGCCATCGGCTACCTGTTGGACAAGTTCTTCCACACCCATTTCCTGTACCTCGTCTTCCTTCTGCTCGGCATCGCATCCGGCTTCATCGAGCTCATCCGGGAGCTGAATAAGAATGACTCCGGAAAGTGAAGCCTCCCGATACCGTGCTTCGGCGCGGCGCATCGCCTCGCTCATCGGCGTTCTCGGAGTCGCCGGAACCATCTACGCCGCCATCGTCGGAGGCTGGCGCGCGGGCCTCGGTTTCGCCGTCGGCGCCGCCGCCTCCGGCTTCAGTTTCTGGCGCTGGAAGGCCGTTGTCGAGGGCCTCGGCCCGGCTCCCGGCCGCGCCTCCTACGGCCGCTGGATCGGGCGGTTTTTGCTGATCGCCGCGGCCGCCTATGTTATAGTGAAATACTTAGTAGTCAACATCGTGGCCGTGCTGGCGGGACTTCTGGTAGCGGCCGCGGCAGTCATCTTCGAAATCGTTTTTCAACTGTTTCACCCCGGGGACTGAAGCCCACTTATGCAGGAACACGAAAACTGGCTCGCGGCGCTGTTGAACCATGCCCTCGCCGGACCGGCCAACGCAATTCTCGACGCCGCCAAAATCGGCCACGAATCCGCCCATCCCTGGTCCAACTGGATGGCCATGGAGCTTCTCGTCGCCCTCCTCATCGTCGTCGTCTTCGCCGTTCTCCGCGCCGGCCTTTCCATGGACCGGCCCGGCAAGCTCCAGCACATCTTCGAAGCCATCTACGCTTTTCTAAAGGACCAGACCACCGAAACCATCGAGCACCATGGCGACCGGTATGTCTCCTTCTTCGGCACCATCTTCATCTTCGTTCTCTTCATGAACCTCATCGGCGTCATCCCGGGCTTCGAATCGCCCACCATGTTCCCCATGGTTCCGGCCGGCTGCGCCATCGCCGTCTTCCTTTATTACAACTGGATGGGCTTGCGTGAGCTCGGCCCCGCCAAATACTTTGCCCAATTCCTCGGGCCCATGCCCGCCATCGCCATTCTGATGTTTCCCATCGAAATCATCAGCCACCTCGCCCGCCCCCTCTCGCTCACCATCCGTCTGTTCGCCAATATGTTCGCCGGCGAGAAAGTCACGCTGGCCTTCATGGCGCTGGTGCCCGTCGTCATTCCCGCCCTCTTCATGGGCCTTCACGTTTTTGTCAGTTTTTTGCAGGCTTATATCTTCGCCCTGATGGCGATGATCTACGTGGGCACCGCGGTGTCCCACGAACATTGATTTCATAACGGCCTTATCGCCGGCGAGTGTGAGCTCCCCATCCCCCAGGATCGGGTGAGAACCACCTCCTCGCGGGCAATTTATGAAGCAAGGAGAAAGACACAAATGAAGTTGAAAATGTTCGCACTGATGGCGGTGCTGTTCCTCGCCGCCTCACCGATTTTCGCCGCCGACGCCGCGGCCGCCACTTACAGCCCCAAGGACTGGAAGCCCGTCTTCGCCGGCATCGGCATGGCCATCGCTTCCGGACTCTGCGGCCTCGCCCAGGGCCGCGCCGTTGCCGGTTCGGCCGAAGCCATGGCCCGTAATCCCGGAGCCATTGCCGCCATCCGCGGAGCACTCATCCTCGGCCTCGTGCTGATCGAGTCGCTCGCCCTCTACACCCTGGTCATCATCTTCTCCGTTTAGCCGCCGCTGTTTCACACGGCTGACTCTGCATCTCCGGGCGGGCCAAGTCTCCTGACTTGCCCGCCCTTCCTCCGAAGCGCGAACATATACCTTTATGGGCACAATTAAAATCCAAGGCATCTTCCCCGCCATGGCCACCCCTTTCGATTCCCAGGGCGAGGTCTGGAAGGTCAAGGTCGAATACAACGTCTCCAAGTGGAATCGCACCGATCTGGCCGGCTACGTCGTCGGCGGATCGACCGGCGAAACCGTCCTGTTGTCCCATGAGGAAAGGTTTCATCTCTGGGAATGGGTGGCTGAGTACGCCTCGCCCGAAAAGCTCCTCGTCGCCGGCACCGGCGCCGAGAGCGTCCGCGAGACTGTGCTGCTGACCAACAAGGCCGCCGAGCTGGGCTACAAGGCCGCCCTCGTCGTCACACCGCACTACTACAAGAATCAGTTCAACAACGCGACATCGCAGAAGATTTTCTACGGCGCCGTCGCCGACCAGGCCAAAATCCCGGTGCTCCTTTACAACCTGCCCCAGAACACCGGCATCGACCTCGCGCCCGACGCCGTCGCCGAGCTCTCCCACCATCCCAACATCGTCGGCCTCAAGGAAAGCTCCGGCAACGTCGGCAAGATCATCCGCATGTTGAACGAGGCCAAGCCCGGCTTCCAGGTCCTCACCGGGCACGCCGGAACGCTCGCCCCCACGCTCGGCGTCGGCGCCTGCGGAGCCATTCTCGCTTTCGCCAACGCCGCGCCCTACGCCTGCGTCTCCATCTGGGAGGCTCACCGCATGCGCGAATTCGACGCCGCCCTGGACTGGCAGCGCAGAATTTTCAAGGCCGGCTCCATGGTCACCGAGAAATTCGGCATCGGCGGCCTCAAGCACGCCATGGACATCATGGGCTACTACGGCGGCCCGCCGCGCCTGCCACTTCTTCCTCCCAACGCTCAGGGCAAACAGGAAATCGAAGACGCCTTCGCCGGCCTCCGCGGCTAGCGACACCCCGTTGTAAACTCGGAAGGCATGGGAAAACTGCCGGCCACACTCGCGCTGTTGCTGGCCGTTTCCTCCACTGCGCAGCAGATCACCGTCACCAACGCCGCCGGCGGCGCATCGGCCACGAATCCGGGCGTCGCGCCCGGCTCCCTTATCGCCATCAACGTCATTCCCAATCCCGGTGTATTCACCGGCATCGACCCGGCCACCATTGCCGTTACTCTGCTCCAGTCTTCCGCGCCGCCGGTCGCGCTTCCCGTTCGTTCAATCGCCGGATCAATCGGCCCCGTCGTGGTTCTCCTGCCCGCCGGCCTGCCGCCCGGCGCCGCCGCCGTCACTCTCCAGTACAATTCTCAACCCAGCCTCATCGCCCCCATCCAGATCGTCGCCTCCAGCTTCGGTCTCTTTACGGCGTCGCAGTTCGGCAGCGGACCGGCGGCGGCGCGCCAGACCGTTCCCGCCGGCGGCACCCAACCCAACGCGCTCCTGCATCCCGCGCTTCCCGGCGTCTTCATCTCGCTCTGGGGCTCCGGCCTGGGCTCGGCCACGCTGAGCGACGTCACCGTTCTCCTCGGCGGCCGCGGCGTTCGACCTACTTATGCCGGACCCGCGCCCGGCGAGCCCGGCGTCGATCAGATCAACTTCGAAGTCCCCTCCGACCCTCTCGTCCCCGACAACTGTTACACCGCCGTCGCCGTCCAGGCCGCCGGCCTCACCAGCAACATCGCCACCCTCGCCAAGTCCACCGCTCCCGGCCCTTGCAGCAGCCCGCTCGCGCTCACCCCCACCGAGATGGCCTCACTCGACAACGGCGCATCCGTTCCCATCGGCCTTCTCTTCGTGTCCGGTTCCATCCTCCACGCCGCCAACGGCGGCTTCGTGCGCAACGAGGGCGCGAACTTTCTCACCACCATCACCGCGAGTTCCGCCACGATGAGCCAATTCGTCCAGCCGGCCGTCGCCGAGCCGGCGCAGTTCTTCTGCTCCGCAGCTTCTTCGAGCCCCGGCAGCCTCTTCGCCTGGTTCGGCTCGCCCGGAGCGAATCCGGACTTCGGCCCGAGCATAAGCCTCAGCGGTTCCGGCGGCAGCTTGACCCTCATTCCCTCGACGCCCGTTCCCGCCAGCTACTCCGGCCAAGTCCCGGCGTCCGCGCCCGCCGCCACTCCCGCGCAACTGGCTCCGTCCTTGTTCACTCCCGGAACCTGGCTCTTCCACGGCCCCGGCGGCAGCGGCGCCACAGCGGTCCCTCCGTTCTCGATTCCCCTCACCTTCCCCGCTGAATTCTCAGTCGCGAACTTCGCCTCGCTTCAACTCATCGATCCAACCGCCGGTCTCACCCTCACCTGGAATCCCTCCGGCTTCGCCCCCGGTGATGTCGCCAGCATCACCCTCAGCGCCGGCTCAAACTCCGAATGGTTCACCGGCTATCACGCCGTGCGATGCACCGCGCCCGCCTCCGCCGGCCAGGCCGTGCTCCCCGCTTCTCTTCTGGCCTCGATCCCCGCCTCCGCGCCCAACGCCACCATCCGCATCGAACTGACTTCCGCCCAGGGCGTCACTTCGTCTTTCCGCCTCCCCCTGGCCGGCGGAGAGTCTCTGCCCGTCGTCTTCCAGTTCTCCTCCAACCAAAGGTGGCCGGTCTCCATTCAGTAGCTCAGCTCGGCATCCGCTTCCAGCTTGGCCGGAATCACAACCAGGTCGCGGCTGGCGCGTTCGTCCTCGCCCACCGTCAACCGCGCCGCATACGCCGCAAACCGTTTCCGCTCGTCCGGATTCCGCACCCCATCCACGCTTCCGGGCCTCACCTCCCAGGCATACAAAGTGTAGGCGCCCGGCGCAACACCGGCCAGCATGTACCGTCCGTCGCCGGCCGTGATCGTGGCCATCGCGTTCGCCGTCCCTCCGCCGCGCTGTTCATCCGGAATCAGCGTGACAAATACCCGCGAGCCTGGTTGTCCTTTGTCGTCCCGCGCCAGGCCGCTGACTTGCGCCGCATGCGGGCTCAGCGTAATCGCCAGCTCCCCCGCCGGCACTCCGGCCGACAGATCGATCCGGCCGTTCTCGACCGCTTCGCCCGCCAGCCGGATCGTCTTCACAAAGCAGCCCCGTCTCATTTCCATCACTCCCAACCAGTACACCCCCGGTCTCACCTTCCGCAGCGCAGGCCGCTCGCCCATCTCCGCCTTCACCTCCGTTAAGGACGGAAATGACTCCGCCGGCTGCAGAACCGGAATCACGCTCCTGCCCATCGAACAGTTGCCCCCATCTTCCACCGTGACGCTCACCGGAAGATCCGGCGCCGGCCCCATGTCCAGCAGCACGCCGTCCACGTCCCCATCGCTCAAGTTCACCTTCGTTCGCCCCACCATCGGAGCCACGTCCGACGGGTTCGACATCACGGCAATGGTGTATGCTCCCGGCGGCACGCGATCGAATGCAAAACTGCCGTCCTTCGGGCTGCACCGCGTCACGCCGGCGTTCGCCCAGCCGGACGCTCCGTCACTGCTGAAGATCTCCAACGCCGGCGGCTGCGTCATCGGCGCGCAGCCGCGCGCCCGTCCCGTCACCCGGTACGCACGCGCTTTCTGCAGAACCATGTCGACATGGGAAATCGCCGCTCCCGCCGCCACGTCCACCATGGCCGCGCGCGACGCCTCCGTCACCCCCGGATAATACGTCGCCACATAGCTCTCCCTCGGGCTCAGCGACACCACCGGCACCGGCCAGTTCCGGCCCGCGGGCCCCACCGCCATCACCACGTACCGCCCCGGAGAGATTCCATAAGCCCGGTACTGGCCCAGATCATTCGTCATCGCGTTCGCCACCGGCCGCAGCGTCTTGCTCCCGTTCTCATACGACTCCCGCAGAAGTTCCACGGCAACCCTCTCCAGCGGCTCGCCATCGCCATCCGTCACCGTCCCCGCAATCGCGCCCGGAGGCTGGAGCTTGAATTCAATGCCCGCCGCACTTCCTCCTGCCGCAACTTCGATCGGCGAGCCGGCGAGCCGCGCCCCCAGCTTGTTGTACTCCTGCCGCGAATAGCCGTTCCTGGTGGCCGAAAGAAAATACGCGCCCGGATCGAGACCTTCAAACCGGAAAACGCCATCGGCGCCGGTCACTGCCTCATAAGCCTTACGATTCGCCCCCGAGGATTGCAAAAGCAACTCGACTTTTGACAGCGGCGCGCCCGTCACCGAGTTCTTCACCACACCGGCGATCGAACCCGGCCCGCTCGGCGCCACTGCCTGCGCGGCGGCCATGCCGCCCGCCGCCAGAACCGCGATCAGCATGCCCTTCATGCGCTGCGCCTCTCATGCGCGATCTTAACGCAGGCCCGCCGCCCTATGCCACACTGAAAGAGGAACGCTCATGAGGCTCAGACGCTTCCTCCTCCCGCTCCTGGCCGCTTCTTTCCTCGCCGCTCAAAATTCTCCCTCCGTCCCCGTCACCCAGGCCCCGTCCACCGCGCCCGCCGCCTCCGCGCCCGGCCCGCTCGACTACGTCTGCCCGATGGACCCCGATGTCCGCTCCGACACGCCCGGCAAGTGTCCCCGCTGCGGCATGACTCTGATCCTTGGCATTCCCGAAGAGCGCGAATACCGCCTCGGCCTGAACCTCGAGCCCGAAGTGGTCCGTCCCACCATGCCCGTGAACATGACCTTTCGCGTCCAGGACCCCTCCACCGGCGCGCCCGTGAGCAAGTTCATCGTCATGCACGAAAAGCTCTTCCACATGTTCATCGTCAGCCAGGACCTCGCCTACTTCGTCCACGAACATCCCGTGCCCCAGCCCGACGGCTCGTTCATCTACCAGGAGCGCTTCCCCAAACCCGGCATGTACCGCATCCTCGGCGATTTTTATCCCGAAGGCGGCACTCCCCAGCTCATCGCCCGAACCGTCATCGTCCCCGGCGGAAGCAATCCGCCCGTGCTTCAGCAGGCCTCGCTCCAGCCCGACCTGACGCCGAAACAGGCCGAGAACATGAGCGTCGATCTCGTCACCGAACCAGCCCAGCCCATCGCCGGCATGAAGACGCTGATGTTCTTCCACGTCAAGCCCGCTCAAGGCCTGGAAAAATATATCGGAGCCTGGGCCCACATGCTGGCGGTGAGCGACGACCTCGTCGACATGATTCACACCCACCCTTTCATCGCCGACGGTGGCCCGCAGCTTCAGTTCAACATGATCTTCCCCCGCGCGCGCACGTACCGCGTCTGGGTTCAGTTCCAGCGCCTCGGCGTCGTGAACACCGTCGCCTTCGACGTCCCCGTCAAGGATCTGGAATAGCTGAAGATCTGGAATAGCCGAAGACCGGGAATAGCCGCGCCTCAGCGCGCCGCCGTGCCCTTCGCCGCGCTCCCGGCGCCGGAGATCAGCTCCACCGTGCCCGAGGCCGCCGGACTCGCCTCGAGGATCGTCCCCTTGGGCAGCCGCAGCGGGCTTCGATACACATACTCCTGGTCCCACTTCGGCTGGTAATTGTAAATCCACAGCAGCGGATCGATCCGCCCGTCCGGGTGCTGCGCGATCACCTGAATCGTGCTCCCCTTCAGCATCGACTTCGCCCGGATCGCCTCCACGGTCACCTCGCGGTCCAGCACCAGCCTCCCATCGACTACGATGGCATCGCCCGTCACCGGCTCTGCCCGGCCCGCGCCGTCATTGGCCGGCGCCTTCGGCAGCAGCTTCGGGTCGCCCTCCGGCGCTCCGCCTTCCACCCAGTTCGAGATCACTTCCAGGTCTTCCCCGGTCAACCCCTTGTCGTCGCGGAAGTCGCCGAAGCCCTTCACCGCGTTCCACGGCGGCATCCTCCGCTCCAGCACTTCTTCCTTGATCGACTTGGCCCACGGCCGCGATTCGTCGTACTTCATCAACGAAAACGCCGTCCCGCCTTCGCGGTGGCACGAGGCGCAATGCCGGTAAACAATCCGCGACACCTCGCGCGACCAGGTGATCTTGGTGGTGATGACGTCATGGCCGAGGGCGGAGCCGCACCCGGCCAGCATCAAAACCACCCAGCCGGTTCCCCTCACTCCGCCGCCTTCTTCGGCCGGGTGAAGAATCCACGCACCGTCATGTCAGCCGGTATTTCGACGTCAAAGAAACCCACCATCATCTCTTCCCGCGTCTGTTCTCCCCACCGCACCTCCGCCGCCGGATCCGGGTTGTTGGGATTGTTCACCGAATTATCGAACCACGCCGTGCACTCGAAGCGCGTCCCCGGCGGCAGCTCCACCGGATGCCGCTCCTTGTAGGAAAGCTGCCAGTGGAAATCATACGGGTCCACTTTCAACAGCGTCTCGGAATGCCCATCCGGATACACCGCCACGTACTGGAACGCCCGCCCGCGCAGATGCATGTGCGGGAAGAAGCTCAGCACTTCGGCCCCGTTCGGGAACATCATCTTCGCGTCCACCCGGTAGTTGGCCTCGCCCGGTGGAATGCGGAAGCCGAGGTTGGCCGCCGGCAGCGTCAGCGCCCGCCGCGCCGGCGGCTCTTTCGCAAACACCAGCCCGATCTTTCCCTGGTCCCCCACCGCCTTCCCGTTGGTCGTGTAATGAATCTGGAATACCAGGTCCGATCCCGCCGGAATTTTCTTCGCCACACCCGCGGGCCAGATGTCGGGCACCATCCCCGGCGTGTAGATGGTCAGCATCTCGTTGGCCAGGTTGTTGCCGTTGATGTCGGAGCGCAGGCTGCCGTCCGGGTTCTTCCGCGGCGGCACATAGGGGACGCCCGGCTGCGCCTCGCCCCGCAGCCACGTGGACTCCGGCGGCCTCACAAACACGACAATGTGATGCACCACGCCCCGCGCGCTCGGCCGCATCTCCGCCGCCTGTACCCACTTGTCCCCAGTGAAGCCCGTGGGCAGCACAATGTACTGGTAGTCCACCTCGCCCGTGGCCGGCACCCGGAACGGCTGCGTCATCGCGATCACCGCGTCCGGCCTGGCGATGTTCCATCCCTCGGTAAACCGCCGCGGCGCCGGGGCGTCTTTCTCATCCCCGGCCGGTGCGCCCGCATCCACCCACGCCACCAGCGTTGCGATCTGCTCCTTGCTCAGCGAGCGGTCGTTGGAAAAGCTGCCGTAGTGCGGATCGGCGAACCACGGCGGCATCTTGTGCGCCAGCACCGCCGCCTTGATCGCCTTTGCCCAGGGCCGGCTGGAAGAGTAAGTCGTCAGCGGAAACGGCGCGATCTCCCCCGTCCGATGGCACTCCTGGCAGTTCTCCTGGAAGATCGGCAGCACGTCTTTGTAAAACGCCGGCTGCACCGGCCCACTGGTGCTCGCGCCCGCCCACGCCGCCGCCCAAGCAGTCGCCGCAGCCGCCGCCAGCCGGATAGGTCTCATGCCCCGCAAACCGCTCAGTCCGACGCCTTCGTCTTCGCCGCCGGACGGAAAATGTCCATCGGGTTCATGTCCACCGGGAACGACACGTCAAACCAGCCGATCATCATCTCCTCGAACGTCTGGTCGCCCCAGCGCACAGTCTTGGTCGGATCCGGATTGTCCGGATTGTTCGGCGAATTGTCGTAATGCGCCACGCATTCGATCCGCGTGCCCGCCGCCAGCGCCATCGGCTTGTCGAGGTAGTAGTAAAGCTGCCAGTGGAAGTCCCACTTCGGCACCGACAATATTTCCTCGCGCCTGCCGTCCGGATAGGCCAGCGTATATTTAAAGTCTTTCCCGCGCAGGTGCATGTGCGGCATCACCGCGATCAGCCGCACGTCGTGCTGCAGCACGAAATGCGACTCCACCTCGTAGTTGGGATCCTGCGGCGGGATCGCAAACGCCGCGTTCGTCGCCGACAGCGTCATCTCCCGCTCCCGCGGCTTTTCGGAAAAGTACAGCCCGACCTTGCTCTGGTCCTGCACTTCCTTGCCGTTCGGCGTATAGTGCAACTGCAGCACCAGGTCCGAACCGGCCGGCACCAGCTTCGCCACTCCGTCCGGCAGTATCGCCGCCGGCAGCCCCGGCGCGTAACCAACCAGCAGCTCCGCCCGCGCTTCCCCGCCCCGCCCGCTCTTGGCCGGCACAAAAAACTCGCCCGTCTTCTGATCGGCAAACCATTTCGAGCCCGGCGGCCGGATGAAGGCGATGATGTGGTGCACCACGCTCCGGTCCGTGGGAACGATTTCGGCGCCCCGCACCCACGTGTCGTGCTCGAAATGCGTCGGGACGATCATGTAGGTGTATTCGACAACGCCCGTCTTCGGCACCGCGTACGGCTTGGCGAGCGAGATCACCGAATCCGGAGTCCCGTTGGTCCATCCCTCCACCCAGTGCTTGGCCGGCGGCGCGTCCGTCAGGCTCCCCGCCGGCGCGCCGTTGTCGGCCCACGACACGATCGTCGCGATATCGGCGTCGCTCAACGAACGAGCGTTGGCGAAATGCCCGTAGTGCGGGTCCGCCGGCCACGGAGGCATCTTCCTGGTCAACACTGCCGCCTTGATCGCCTTCGCCCACGGCCGCGTCGTCTCGTAGCTCAAAAACGACATCGGCCCGATCTCTCCCGGCCGGTGGCACTCCTGGCAATGACTCTGCATTATCGGCTCGACGTCCTTGTGAAACGTCACCTCCGCCGGAGCCGCCGTCGCGCCCGCCCACACCGCTCCTCCGCCCGCCGCGCACAGCAACCCAAGCCCGATTCCGAAGCTGATCTTCATGGATCTCTTTCGCCTCCCGTCCCGCTGTCTTACTGCACCCCGCCGCTCTGCGCCCCGCCGCCTTTTTCCTTCTTCGGCATCATCAGGTCCATCTGCCCCACCTGCGGCGGCGCCGCCACGTCGAAGAACCCGATCATCATCTCTTCCCACGTCTGCTCGCCCGGATACACCGTCTTCCCCGGATCCGGATTGAACGGGTTGTTCGGCGAATTGTCGTAGTGCGCGGTGCACTCGATCACCGTTCCCTTGGGCAGAAATCTCGGCTCGGCCAGATCGTAAGTAAGCTGCCAGTTGAAATTATAATGCGGAACCGACAGCAGCGTTTCCCGCCTTCCGTCCGGGTACACGACGCGGTATTCGAAATCCTTCCCGCGGAAATGCATGTGCGGAATCAACGACAGCAGCGTCGAATCCTCCTGCAGCTTCAGCTTCGAGTCCACCCGGTAGTTGGCGTCCCCCGGGGGAATCGCAAACTTCCAGTTGTCTGCCCCCAGAGTCAGCACGCGCTCCTTCGGCGCCTCCTTGGAAAACACCAGCCCGAGTTTCGACTGGTCGTCTCCCGCCTTCCCCGTGGCCGTGTAATGCAGTTGGAACACGATGTCGGAGCCCGCCTTCACCAGCCGCGCCTGCCCGGGCCGCATCACAAACGGCACCGTGCCCGGCGCATACCCGGCGATCATGTCCCCGAAGAACCCGTTGCTGTCCTGATCCTCGCCGCCCTTGGCCCCTTCGCGCCGCCGCTTGGCCGCCTCCGCCGTCGGTGCGAAAAACTGCCCCGCCGGCAGGTCCTTCAACATCGGGTTGCCCGGCTCCCGGATAAACGCGATGATGTGGTGCACCAGCGCCGGGTTGCCCGGACGCGCCTCGGCGAACTGCACCCATTTATCCTCCGTGAACCCCGTCGGCACCACCACGTATTGATACGCGATCGTCCCCTCCGCCGGCACATGGAACGGCTTCGGCACCTGCAGCACCAGATCCGGCTGCGGGATCCTCCATCCCTCCACGTACTGCACCGGCCGCGGAGCCTCTGACGCATCCCCCGCCGGCGCCCCGTTGTCCGCCCACGCCACGATCGTATTCACATCCGCCGCCGACAGCGTCCGGTCGTTGGAAAACTTCCCGTAATGCGGATCGGCAAACCACGGCGGCATCTTCTTCGTCAGCACCGCCGCCTTCATCGCCTTCGCCCACGGCCGCGTTCCTTCGTAGGTCAGAAACGCCATCGGCGCCGCTTCCCCCGGCCGGTGGCAACCTTGACAATTCTGTTGTATGACAGGCAACACATCCTTGTAGAATGTCGGCACTGTCGGATTAGCGGTGGTTGCCGCCATCAGCGGGCTGCCCAGGATCAGGCACCAAACGGACGTACGAGCGGTCACGGGTGAGTCCTCCTGTAATAGGTCTCGCCCTATTCTACGGAACTAATGCGCCATCTAGTTCAAAAATGTAGGTTAACAGCCCGGAAAAACCGTTGGTCAACCGTTACCGCCGCGCCTTCCGGGCACCCTCTGGCCGGCTACCGCCCCAGCGCCCGTATCAGCCCGTAGTAAAACTCGATCCCCTCGAAGTACGATTCCACACCGATCCGTTCGTCTTTCCCATGAGCCCGAACGTCATCCACATCATAGAAATAGCCGGAAACTCCATACGTCGGAATCCCGGCGATCCGGAAGTATTTTCCGTCCGTCGCCCCGGTCTCCATCACCGGCACCACCGGAACGCCCGGCCAGAGCGCCGAGGTAGTATTCTCGATCGTCTTAAGGATGTTGTCCGGGATCGGAGACGCCGGCCCCGACACCTCCGGACGCGTCGGCGCCAGCTCCACCTTCGGGTCCGCCACCAGCCGGGTCAACGTCCTTTGAATATCGGAGGGCCGATCGCCGGGCACCAGCCGGCAGTTCACGATCGCCACCGCGTCCTGCGGCAGAGCGTTCTCGGCATGCCCGGCCTGCAGCTCAGTCGCCACGCAGGTGGTCCGCAGCATCGCGTTGTAGTAGGCCACCTTCGACAGCCGGCTCACCGGCCCGGGCAGGTCCGGCGTCGTCACCACCGCCTTCAGGTCGCGCGCCTCCTGTCCTTGCTCAATCGCCGACATCCGCTCAAAAAACATCGTGCTCACCGGGTTCAGATGCACCGGAAACGCGTAGCCCTGGATCCTGCCGAGCGCGTGGGCCAGGTGATAAATCGCGTTGTCCGGCACCGGCAGCGAGCTGTGCCCGCCCCGGTTCTTCGCCTCCAGCCGGAAGCTCTGGAAGGTCTTCTCCGCCGCCTGCACGGAAAGAGCGATCCGGCGCCCGTCCTTCATCTCGCCCCCGCCGGCATCCGTGTTGATGCAGTATTCGGCGTCCACCAGGTCGCGGTGATTTTTGAGCAGCCAGTCCGCCCCGTTGTAGTTGCCGCCCTCCTCATCCGAGGTCAGCGCCAGGATCAGGTCCCGCGACGGCCGGAATCCCTCCTCCTTCAGGCGCAGAAAATTCGTAACCAGCGCCGCGTCCCCCGCCTTGTCGTCCTCGGTGCCGCGGCCGTAAAAATAGCCGTCCTTTTCGAGCAGTTGGAACGGATCGAACGACCAGTCCTCCCGCCGCGCCTCCACCACGTCCAGGTGCGCCAGGAAGAGGATCGGCTTTCCCGATCCCGCACCCCGGTACCGCACCACCAGGTTTCCCTTGCGCGGCGCCGGCCCCAGCACCTGCACGTCGGCCGCCGGAAATCCCGCCGCCAGGAACCGGCGCGCCATCGCCTCGGCCGCCCGCGTGTTGTCCCCCGCCGAATCCGTCGTGTTGATCTCGATCAGCTCGACCAGAATCTCCCGCGCCTTCAGCCTCCGCTCGGGAGCCTGTCCCATCGCGCAAGCCGCCGCCAGCAGGAGCGCCGCCGGCCCGGCCCACCACGCCCCGCTCACCCGCGCCCGCCTCACTTGTTGCTCCGCTCCTCGATCATGCTCCGCAGCCGGTCCAGATCCTGCCGCAGCTTGCGCTCCCGCGCCACGATGCTCACCACGTACACCATCAGAATCAGCCATGCCGCCAGAAAGCCGTAAAACAGGAACGTAAAATTCCGCGAGTCCATGAGCGAAGTCCCTCTCTTGTTAAAAGGCGTAAGCCTCGCGCCGCAGAGAATCGATCTCCCGGCGCATATTTTCCTGCCGCATCCGCACCGCCACCAGGATCGCTCCCAGCAGCATCATCGCCAGCCAGTTCCAGTAAATCGGCGCCTGCATCCCCGGCGCCATCCCGCCTCCCCCGCGAATCGTCAGCACCGGCCCGGGATGCTGCGTCCTCCACCACTCAATCGATTTCCAGACGATGATCACGTCCGTGAAGGCGAAGATCGAAAGCACCGCCGACAGCCGCGCCCTCTGCACCGGCTCCTCGATCGCCCGCCGCAGCATCAGGTACGCCACGTACAGCAGCCAGCAGACGAACATCGACGTCAGCCGCGCGTCCCATGTCCACCAGATGCCCCAGATGATCCGCCCCCAGATGCTGCCGGTCACCAGGTTCACCGTCGCAAACGCCAGCCCCACCTCGGTCACCGACGCCGCCACCGCGTCATAGCGCATGTCCTTCGTCGTCAGGTATCCGGCGCTCGCCACCAGCCCGCAGAAAAACGCCGTGAAGCAGGTCAGCGCCGCCGGCAGGTGGAAATAGATGATCCGGTAGATCATCCCCTGGTTCAGCTCATCGGGCAGCTTCATGAAAATCGTGTACAGATTCATCGCCAGCAGAGCCGCCGATACCACGGCAAACGCGTAAAGTACTCGATTCCGCATCTCGTTCACCCCACAAAAACCGTCTCGGCCATCGCCAGTCCCAGCAGCGTGAAGATAACGTCAAAGCCCGCCAGCAACCGGAACCAGATGTAATTCTCCCTATCCAGGGTATCGCTTCCCACCAGCACGTTGGTGAGCTGAATCGCCGCCATCAGCGCCGGCACCAGCGCCGGATACACCAGCGCCGGAAGCATCAGCTCCCTGAGCCTCAGGTTCACCGTCAGCGCGCTGAACGTCGTCCCGATCACCGTCAACGCCCAGGTCGCCAGCAGCAGCACCAGCACCAGCAGGCCCAACTGCCGCGTCCAGTGCGCGTCGTAAAAAATCCCGAACACCGGCAGCGCCACCGCTTCCACCACCAGCAGCAGAGCGTAGTTGGCCGCCGCCTTGCCCAGAAAAAGCTGCGCCCCGCTGGCCGGCGACGAGATCAGCGCGTCCAGGCAATCGTTGGGAACCTCCCGCGCGAAGCTCCGGTTCAGAATCAGCGCGCTCGAAAAAGCGAACACCAGCCACAGCAGCCCGCCCGAGATCTGCTTCACCATGTCGGCGTCCGGGTCGAAGGCGAAGCTGAACAGCAGCAGGATCGCCAGCGCGAACGAGATCGTCGCGTTCAGCGCCTCCTTGGTGCGCAGCTCCGAGCGCAGGTCCTTGGCCGCGATCACCGCCGCGCCTCTGAAGAAGTTCACTCCTTCTCCCCGTAATGCCGGTACAGCCAGCCCGCATCGGCCAGCATCTCCGGCGTGCGCTCGCCCCGGTAGGCCAGGCTCCCGCGCAGGATCAAGGCCACGTCGCTGGCCAGCTCTAGCGCCTCCCGAAGCTGGTGCGTCGACATGATGATCGTCGCCCCGCGGCTCCGCGCCCCGGCCAGCAGCGATTGCAGCAGCGCGATCGCCCGGTCGTCCAGCGCCGTGAACGGCTCGTCCAAAAGCATCAGCATCGGCTCGTGCAGAAACGCCCGCGCCACCGCCAGCCGCTGCCTCATGCCCCGCGAAAACTCCCGCGCCAGCCCGTCCCGCACCGGCAGCAGGTTCGTCCTCTCCAGCCAGTGCAGCGCCACCGCCCGCGGGTCCCGCATCCCGTGCAGCCGCGCGTGAAACTCCAGATTCTCCGTCGCCGAGAGCTCGTCGTACACCCCGATCCCGTGCCCCAGAATCCCGATCCGCTCCCGCACGCTCGCCGTCCGCGCGTCGCCGCCCAGCACCCGCACCCGCCCCCGCGCCGGCCGCGACAATCCGCCCAGTATCCTCAGCAGCGTCGTCTTGCCCGCCCCGTTCCGCCCCAGCAGCGCCAGGCACGCACCCGCTTCCACGTCGAAGGAAATGTCCCGCAGCGCCGGGTAGTCGCCGAAATACTTCCAAACCCCTTCGATCTGGACCGTCGCCGCGCCGTCCGGCATCCGCGCTACCGTCCCCCGGCCTGTTCGCCCCGCCGGTACAGCAGCAGCGCGCCCACCGCCAGAATCAGCAGCGCCAGCGACAGAATCCACCAGATCCGGTCGTACACCCTCGGCGGCGCTTCGTGAATCTGCGGCATCCCCGCGTCCTCGCCGCTCGCCCCCTGCGCCGGCGCCAGGCTCCCCGCGCCCTGGATCTCCACCTTGTACCGGTCCGCCTTCACGTTAAAAATGCTCGCCTGCGTGGTCGGCTCCTGTCCCATCGCCTCAATGTCGGCTCCGGCCAGCGTCACTCCCGCCGGCGCCACCAGCCGCGTCGGCGTCTCCTTTTCGAGCACCCGCCCCTCGTACACCAGGGGCGTCGCCGCGGGCAGCGTGTAGTTCACCTCGAACCGCGTCTCGCCCGGCTTCAACGGATAGTCGATCTTGTAAACGCCCTCGCTGCGCGTCTTTTCGAGATCGCGCCGGATCGGCATGCCGCCCGGCGCGGTGATCGTCACCGCCGCCCCGGCGCGCCCCGCTTCCGGCACCCAAACCTGCGCCGAGCCTTTCTCCGGATCGTTGAACGTTTCCTTGGAGTCGTTGGTGAACAGGAAATTCTCCGCCACTCCCAGCTCCGTCCCCGTCGGCTGCAGTATCACCAGGTGCTGCGCCATCTTCGTCGCGTCGCGCTTCTTCGTCGGCTCGTAAACCTTCACCGCCATGTTCGAAGCCGGCATCCCCGGCGGCGCCACTTCGGTGTAAATCACGCCCGCGTAAATCACCTGCAGAATGCGCGGGCCCTGCGGGTCCTGGGCGAAATGAAACTTGCCCGCCGCGTCCGCCTTCGTCGTCGCCAGCGTCTGCATGCCCCCCGCGCCCGGCTGCATCAGCGACACGATCGCCCCGGCCTGCGGCTGGTTCCTGGTCGCGTTTACCACCGTGCCGTCCACCGCCGCCAGCGCCGGCAGCGCCGCCGCCAGGGCGCACAACGCCAGCCCCGCCGCCCTCATCCGCGTCCCCCTTTTTTTGCGGCCATCGGCTTTCCGCACTCCCCGCAAAATTTCAAAGGCTGCGCAAACTTCGCCCCGCAGTGCGGGCATTGCGCCGGCCCGGGCGCTGCCGGTTTCGCCGCCTGCGCCGCCGGAGCCGCCGCTTTCTGCGGCGCGATCGCGTCGATCTCCGCCATCACCTTCGCCAGCTCTCCCTGCAGCCCCTGCTTGGTTTTCTGATAATCCTCGTCCGACAGCTTGCCCAGCCGGTACTCGAACTGCAAATCGCGCAGATTTTCGTAGATCTGCGCCTTGCGCTCGTCCAGATGCCGCGTCGGCGACACCGGTTCCGGTTCCGGCAGATCCCTCCCCCGGATAAACAGAGTGAAGACGAATGCTCCGAGAGCGACGAGAACCGCGGCGGCGAGAACCATCAGTCGAGCTGAGCCGTTTCCTTTTCGATCTTGTCCTGATACTTGTGAAGCAGCGCCGCGTCCGCCTCCGGCGCCTCCGGCCGCTTGCTCATCGAGCGCCGCACGAACCACAGCAGAAGCAGCAGCCCGACGCCCAGCCCGATGTAATGGCTCAGGGAGCCGAAAAACCCAGGCTCCACCACCAGCACATCCGGCCCGCTTTCCTTCACAAACTCCCGCAGGATCGCATCGTCGCTCATCCCGGCCTTCTGATATTTGACGATCTTTTCCTTTGCCGCCCGGCACAAATGGCACGGCCACGGGTCCATCTTGCAATCCATGTTCAGATTGCAGCCGCAACTGCAGTGCAGCTTCGCCGCCACCCGCTCCACCTGCGGCGACTCTGTCTCCAGCGCCGTCTGCGCCATCGACAGCGCCGTCAGCGCCAACACCAATACGCTAGTTTTCAGTCGCCACACGTTTTGCAATCCCCACTACTTCCGTCCTCGGATACTGCAGCTTGTGCTTGCTCGGAACCAGGCACACCAGCGTACCGAAAAAGACCACGTAATAACCGATCCAGATCCACGATACCAGCGGAAACACATACGCCTGAATAATCGACTGCTCGCCGTCCGGCGACGGACCGGCGTAGTTCAGATACAGGTCCTCGTTCAACCTTCTCCGGATCGACACTTCCGAAGTCGGCTGCTGGCTCGATTTATACAGCCGCCGCTCCGGCTCCATCGTTTCGATATGGTCCCCGTTGCGGCTCACGTCGACAATCGCCCGCCGCCACACGAAGTTCTCGTTTTCCCCGTCCTGCGTGCTCACCAGCTTCAACGCGTACTTTCCGATATGAAACGTCGAGCCCGTCGCCACCTGGATCGTCCGGCTCTGGTTGAACGCCGCTCCGGTGAACCCGATGAACAGGAAAACGATTCCCATGTGCACCAGGTATCCGCCGTAGCGCCGCGTGTTCCGGTGCGTCAGCTCGATCATCGCCCGCACAATGTTCCCGCCGTCCTTGGACCGGATCGCGCTCGCGCCTTTCCAGAATTCCACCGCCACCGTCGCCGTCACGAACGTGCACAATCCGAACGACACCACCGCGTAGGGATGATTCCATGCGCCCATCGCCGCAATCGCGATCGCCACCGCCGCGCCCAGCACCGACGGCCACAAGAACGCCCGCTTCAGGCTTTCAATCGAGCTCCGCCGCCAGGCCACCAGCGGCCCGACACCGGTGAGAAACATCAGGAACAACCCGATCGGCACCATCACGCGGTCGAAGAACGGCGCGTCCACGCTGATCTTCTCGCCCGTCACCGCCTCGGAAATCACCGGAAACAGCGTGCCCCACAGCACCGCGAAGCAGCTCGCCAGCAGCACCAGGTTATTGAACAGGAAGCTCGACTCCCGCGACACCACGCCTTCCAGTTGCGCTTCGCTCTTCAGATAGTCCAGCCGCCCCAGAATCAGGTAGATCGTCAGCGCGATGCCGATGGCCAGAAATCCCGTGAAGTAGTTGCCGATGCTGGACTGCGCGAAGGCGTGTACCGAGCTCACCAGCCCGCTGCGCGTCAGCAGCGTGCCCAGTATGCACAGGAAGAACGTGGTGGACACCAGCACCATGTTCCACACCTTCATCATTCCCTTCTTCTCCTGCATCATCACCGAGTGCAGAAACGCGGTCGCCGTCAGCCACGGCAGGAACGAGGCGTTCTCCACCGGATCCCAGGCCCAGTAGCCGCCCCACCCGAGCACCGAATACGCCCAGCCGGCGCCCAGCAGAATGCCCGTCGTCTGGAACAGCCACGTCACGATCGCCCAGCGCCGCGTCGTGTGGATCCAGGTGTCGCCCGGCTGCTTAGTGATCAGCGAGCCCATCGCGAAAGCAAACGGCACCGTGAAGCCCACATATCCCAGGTACAGCATCGGCGGGTGAATCACCATCGTCCAGTACTGCAGCAGCGGATTCAGCCCCTGCCCGTCGCCCACATCCGTGATGCCCTTGCCCGCCATCAGCACCTGGAACGGGCTCGCCACGAAGGTGATCATCATCAGGAAAAACGCCTCGGTGGCCATCAGAATCGCCGTCACCCAAGGCATCATGTTCCGCAGCTTGCGCCGGTTGGTGAACACAACCACCGCCGCGTAGGAGGCCAGCAGCCAGCTCCAGAACAGCAGCGACCCCTCCTGCCCGCCCCACCATGAGGCGAACTTGTAAATCGGCGCCATCGACTTGTTGCTGTGCGAGGCCACATAGGCCAGCCGGTAGTCGCCCTCCACCAGCGCGTAGATCAGAATGCCCGCCGCCGCCGTCACCAGGGCCCAGATGGCGTACACCGCCCTCTCGGCGCTCGCCGCCAGAAACGGCCGCTTCCCCAGCTTGCCGGCAATCGAACCGGCGACCGAATACACGGCCAGGCAAAAAGCCAGCAGAATGGCGAGCGCACCGATATTTTCCATGAAGGTCCCTTACCTAATCAGTGTCGCAAACCTGAGCGCCGCCTGGGTAGACCGCCCGCGATGCCGGGCTCTACCGCCTTCCCGCGCTCCCGCCCCCGCGGCCGAGGCTACGGCCGCTTCGCTCGGTTTCCCATCCCTGCCCACTTCCCGCGCCCCGCGCCCCCGCGCCCGAGGCTACTGCGCTCCTTGGTACGGCTTGATCTGCTCGGCGATCTTCGATTTGTCGCCCACCACGACCAGCGTCATCTTGTCCGGCACGATGTAGGTTTGCGCGATGCGCTGCACTTCGGCGGGCGTCACGGCCATCACCCGCGGCACCATCTCGCTGAGATAGGAGCGCGGCAGGTCCTGCGAATCGACGAAGTGAAGCTGGCCGATCACGGCGTCCGCGCTTGCCGTGTTGCGGATTACGAACGTGCCCGCCAGATAATTCTGAATGCCCTTCAACTCAGTCTCTGACGGCGGCGCGTTTCTCAGGCGGTTGATCTCGTAGAAGATCTCCTTGAGAGACGGCCCGGTGACGTTGGTGGTCACGTCGGCGGCCTCCAGCCAGAAGGCGAGATGGTGGCGCGTGGCGAGCTGGCTGTAAGGCGAATACGTGTAGCCCTTCTGCTCGCGGATGTTGCTGGTGATGCGCGAGGCGAACGAGCCGCCGAGCAGCGAGTCCATCACCACCAGCGGCACGTAGTCCGCCGAGCCCGGCTTGGCCACCGCGAGGCCGAGATACACCGTCGACTGCTGCGCGTCCTTGCGGTCCACCAAAGCGAAGGATCGCGCCGCGGCGGGCGTTGCCGGAGGGATGTCGGGAGCCGCGCCCCGGGCCCAGGCCGAAAAAGCCTCCTCGATGGCGGGACGAAGTCCGGGGCCGATTTTTCCCGCTACATACAGGTGCGTCCGGACAGCGGCGCAGTTGGCCTGATAAAACGTTTTCACTTGTTCTCGTGTGTAACCGGCCACGGCTCCCCCAGGCGGATAGAGCCGCCCGTACGGTTGATTGGGAAACAAAAGTTGTAAAAAATGTTCCCGCGCCTGGTTCTGCGGCTGCGACATCTCAACAGCCAGGTCCCGGCCCAGGTTCTTCTTCAGCCGCTCCATCTCGGCGTCCGGCAGCAGAGGATGCTGCAGCACGTCCGCCAGCAGGGCGATGAACCGCGGCCCGAAATCGGAGAGCACCGTGCCGCCGGCGCTCATGAACTCGGAGTCCGCCGTGATTTCAATCTGCCCGCCCATGCCGGCCGCCTCCGTTGCCACCTGCTCGGCCGGGCGCGTCGCTGTGCCTTCCTTCAGCAGCAGCGCGGTCAGGCGGGCGATGGCGGTCTGCCCGGAGGGTTCGTAGACCTGGCCGGCGTCCATGAAGGCGCGCACGGTCACGCGCGGCACCTGGCCGTAGGGGACGATGGTTACTTTCATCCCGTTGGCCAGAGTGAAGTCCTCGGTGGCCGGGAGGCGGAACGGCTTGGGCGGACCACCGGCCGGCGGAACTTCCTTGGCGGAGGCCAGCGCCGCGCACAACACTAAAGTGGATGCGAGCCGTTTCATTTTCCCTCCTTCGCCGCCCCCGGTACGATGGTGAGCACGGTGCGGTTTGTGGGCAGCAAGTAAGTTTGCGCGGTGCGCTCGACTAACTCGGGAGTTACTTTGTGAAACTCGTCCTCCAGCGAGTTAATTCGCGCCGGATTGTCGTCAAACAGAGCGAAGCAGGCAAGTAAGTTTGCCCGGCCGAGGCCGCCGAACTGGGTCATCGAATCGTAGAGGTAAGAGCGGACCTTGGTAATACTGCGGTCGATCAGCTCCTGGCTGACCGGCTCCGAGCGAAGGCGCGCGATCACGCTGTCGGAGGCGGCGAGGATCTGGTCCGCGGTCACGTTCGGATCGTGGATCAGCGAGACGGTCCAGAGCATCGGGCCGGAGTAGTCGAACATATCGCCCAGGTCGCTGTTGATGCCTCCGGAAACGCTGCCGGTGAAGCCGCGCTTCTTCACCAGCTCCTGGTAGAGAAGGCTGTCGTCGCCTTGCAGCAGCATCTGGTCGATGAGGCCCATGGCGTAATACTCCGGAGTATTCCGGTCCGGCATGTGATAGGCGAAGGCGAGGGCGGGACGATTGGCCAGCGCGTCCTTGCGCTCGCCATGGCGCTCCGTGGTTTGTTTCGGCTCGGCCAGCGCGGGGATCGGCGGAACCTTCGCCGAAGCGATCGAGCCGAAATACTTCTGGACAAACTCTTTTGCCTGCTGGGGATCAAAATCGCCGACGATGGCGAGCGCGGCGTTATTCGGCGCGTAGTAAGTCTTGAAAAACTGCTGAACTTCATCGAGCTTGGCCGCTTCAATGTCGCTGAGGTCGCCGTAGAAGTTATGCGCGTTATACCAGTTCTGATTGGCATATTGCGGCATCCAAAGCCACGGGAAGCCGCCGTAGGGTTGATTCAGCACGTTGACGCGGACTTCGTTGGACACGACGCCCTGCTGGTTTTTCAGGTTTTCGGCGGTCACGGCGAGCCCCTTCATCCGGTCGGCCTCGGCCCAAAGAATGGTCTCCAGTTTGTTGGCCGGCATCAGCTCGAAGTAATTGGTGAAGTCGAA
>DAIDHC010000178.1 GCA_027452065.1 Bryobacterales bacterium | reverse complement strand
GAGCAGGAGATAGACGAACGTCAATCCGATGGCGACGTCGAGAACGGTGGAATTGAAGATTCCGCCCATAGGTGGAGCCCCCTTTCGGTGAGTAGTATAGATCAAAGATCGGGAATCGAGGAGGGGAAATTGGGGGTGGCGGCGAGAGGGATCGGGGGCGCTGCGGGAGGGGCGCGGGCGAGGCGGGAAAAGCGGCCGGGTGCGGGCGGGCGCCGCTTTATAAAGATAAAGCCCGGCGGGTGCGCCGCCGGGCTAGGGAGGTTTTGTTGTGTCCGAAAGTTAGCTCTTGGCGGGAGCGTTGACGGACTTGGTGGTCTTGCGGGCGCTCTTCTTGGACGCCTTGTGATGCTTTTTGGACGCCTTTTTGGTGCTGGCGGTCTTGGTGGCCGGGGCAGCAGCCGGGGCGGGCGTCGTCTGGGCGAAAGCCGCCGCGGCGGCGATCAGGGTAGCGAGAATAATCTTTTTCATGTCGGTCCTCTTCAAGTTTCTTTCCGGAAGGTTTTCCGTTCCCGGATTTCCTTCACAATCTCATCATGGGGCCGAATGAAGGGAAACTCGATAGACCGGATAGGCGGTTGGGGATGCCTATTTTGGGCTAGAGCGCATGAGGGGACATTCATGTAGGAATGTAAAGGTAGGGAAGGCGCGGGCGGGACGGTGTTGAAGGGACTGGGGATGGGCGCGGGAACAAGGGAGGCGGCGATGGCGGAGGAGCAGACGGCGGCCGAGGGGCGGCGGATCCTGCGGGTGCTTTTGTATGGGTTTGGGGCGGTGATTCTGCTGCTGGTGCTGGCGCTGGCGGCGGGATTGAAGAACGCGCGGCTGATTCAGGACTCGACCGAAGCGCTGGTGGCGAACCAGCGGGTGAACACGCGGCTGATTGAAGAGCTGCAGCGCGAGCAGGCGCTGTTGAACGCGACTCTGTACCGGATCTCGCGGTACCGGCTGGCGCAGAAGCCGGTGCGGGAGGAGCGGGACCGGCTGATGGCGGAGCTGGACGAGGCCGATGAGGCGGTGAGGAAAGTGGTGGCGGACGCGGCGGGCGGGCCGAGGCAGGCGATGTGGGAGGAGCTGGAACGGGCATCGGGGGCGTTTTCGAGCGAGGGGCGGAGGCTGCTGGCGGAGGGGAGCGTGCCGGGGTCGTCGTCGAGGGATCTGTTCCGAAGGCACGAGGAGGTGACGGGGGCGGTGGCGAAGTTGACGGCGGCCGGATACGAGCAGGCGCTGGAGTCGCAGGGGCGGCTGGAGAGGCGGTCGCGGACGCTGGTGAGGGAGCTGGCGGTGCTGCTGGCGGGAGGGGTGGCGCTGGCGATGGTGTGCGCGGGGGTGACGATGCGCGTGGCGGCGCGGCTGTTCCGGAAGATGGCGGAACAGGCGGAGGAGCTGAACCGGGTGACGTGGCGGATGCTGGAGGCGCAGGAGACGACGGCGCGGCGGTTTTCGCACGAGCTGCACGATGAGCTGGGGCAGTCGCTGACGGCGGTGAAGGCGAACCTGGCGGCGCTGGGGGCGGCGGGGGGTGTGGATGAGGGGCGCCTGGCGGACTGCGGGCGGCTGGTGGACGAGGCGATCGGGAACGTGCGGGAGCTGTCGCAGCTTTTGCGTCCGACAATTCTGGACGATTTTGGTTTGGCGGCGGGGCTGAAGTGGCTGACGGAGCGGTTCGCGGAGCGGACGGGGATCGCGGTGAAGTATGAAGGGGAGTTTGGGGGACGGGTGGCGGAGGAGACCGAGACGCACCTGTTCCGGATTGTTCAGGAGGCGTTGACGAACGTGGCACGGCATTCGGGGGCGACCCAGGTGGCGGTGCGGCTAAGCGAGGAGGGGGGAAAGCTCAGGTTGATGATCCGGGACAACGGGCGGGGGCTGGCGCCGGAGCCAAGGCTAATGGGACTAGGCTTGCGGGGGATGGCGGCGCGGGCGCGGAGCGCGGGCGGGGAGCTGGCGCTGCGGCAGGCGCCGGGCGGAGGGTTGGAGATCGAGGCGTGGGTGCCGCGGAGGGAGGCGTTGGGATGATCCGGATTTTATTGTGCGAAGATCACGCGATGGTGCGGAAGGGATTCCGCATGATTCTGGAGGCGCAGCCGGAGATGGAGATTGCCGGGGAGGCGGGCAACGGGCGGGAGGCGGTGGAGCTGGCGGCGAGCCTGAAGCCGGACGTGGTGGTGATGGACGTGGCGATGCCGGAGCTGAACGGGATTGAGGCGACGCGGAGGATTGTGGCGGGCTCGCCGCGGACGAAGGTGCTGGCGCTGAGCATGCACAAGGACGGGGTTTACGTGCGGGAGATTCTGAAGGCGGGGGCGCGCGGGTATTTGTTGAAGGATTCGGCGGACAGCGACCTGGTGACGGCAGTGCGGGCTGTTGCCAAGGGCGACGGGTATCTGAGCCCGGCGGTGTCGGAGGCGGTGTTGAGCGATTACCGGAAACATGCGACGGAGCCGCTGGACATGCTGAGCAGCCGGGAGCGGGAGGTGCTGCAGATGATCGCCGAGGGGAAGACGAACAAGGACATCGCGGGGGCGCTGAAGCTGAGCGTGTACACGGTGGACGCGCACCGGGGCAAGATCATGGAGAAGCTGAACCTGCACTCGACCGGGGAGCTGGTGCGGTTTGCGGTGAGGAACGGGCTGGTGGATTAGCGGGAACCGGGGGCGGGCGGGCGGCGTTGTAAGGGGGTATGAACGCGGCCGGGCCGGTAAATGAACGAGAGAGAATTCTGGCGCTGGATGCGCTGCGGGGGCTGGCGGTGCTGGGGATTCTGGCGATGAACATCCAGTATTTTTCGCAGATCATGGCGGCGTACGAAAACCCGACGGCGACGGCGGCGCTTACCGGGGCCGATTACTGGATCTGGCTGGCGGCGCACCTGCTGGCGGATGAGAAATTCATGGCGATTTTCTCGATGCTTTATGGGGCGGGGGTCGTGCTGCTGACTTCGCGCATTGCGGCGCGGGGCGGGCGGGAGTTGCGGATCTTTACGCGGCGGAGCCTGTGGCTGCTGGTGTTCGGGCTGGCGCACGCGTATTTGTTGTGGTCCGGGGACATCCTGGTGAGCTACGCGGTGACCGGGATGGCCGTGTACCCGTTCCGGAAATGGGAGCCCCGGCGGCTCATGATTGCGGGCGCGCTGGTGCTGGCGATCGGGAGCGGGCTGTCGTTGATGTCAGGGTGGTCGATGCAGTTCTGGGGCGGCGAGGCGGTGAAGGAGATGGAACAGGGGATGTGGAAGCCGTCGGCCGAGCGAGTGGAGAGAGAGATCGAGGCGCACCGGGAGGGGTGGCGGACGGAGTTGCCATGGCGGGCGGCGGACTCGGCGATGCAGGAATCGCAGGTGCTGCTGTTTCTGACGCTATGGCGGGCGGGCGGGCTGATGTTGCTGGGGATGGGTTTGTACAAATCGGGGTTTTTGACGGCGTCGCTCAAGGATGGGTTTTATGGGAAGACAGCGGCGATTGGGCTGGCGGCGGGGATACCGCTGATCCTGTACGGCGTGCACCGGAACTTCGCCGCGGGGTGGGATTTCCGGTTTTCACTATTTACCGGCTCGCAATTTAACTATTGGGGGAGCCTGGGAGTGAGCGCGGCATGGATGAGCGGGATGATGCTGCTGGCGAGGAGGGCGCCGGGCGTTGCGCGGCGGTTCGCGGCGATGGGGCGGATGGCGTTCAGCAACTACATTCTGGAAACGTTGATCTGCACGACGATTTTCGAGGGCTACGGGTTGAATCTGTTCGCCAAGGTCAACCGGACCGAGGAGATGGCGGTGACGGTAGCGGTTTGGGCGATCGTTTTCCTGGTGTCGCAGGTTTGGATGAAGCGGTTTTATTTCGGGCCGCTGGAGTGGCTGTGGCGGAGCCTGACGTATGGGGAAAGGGAGCCTATGGTACGGAAAAAACGAGAGTTGGCGGCGGCGTAGGCGGGACCGGCGGGCGTCTCTGTACAATCTCCATCGGATTTGGTACGATTGAGCGCATGGGTGAGGCGATCCTGACGCTCGTGCGAGCCGGGGACAGCCGGCAGGTGGCGGCGCCGAAGCTATGGCCGGGGGTGGCGCTGCTGGCGGCGGTGGGCGGGGCGGGGGTGTTGATTGACCAGGTGGTGACGGACATCGCGGAGCGGAGGCACTGGGGGGTGCCACACGGGGAATCGGTATTGTGGGCGATTCTGATCGGGCTGGCGGTGGCGAATACGACGGGGATACCGAGGGTGTTCCGGGCGGGGCTGAGGACATATGAGTGGTGGCTGAAGCTGGGGATCATGCTGCTGGGGGTGCGGTTCGTATTGGGGGATGTGCTGAGGCTGGGGGGGATGAGCCTGGGGTGCGTGGCGGTGGAACTGGGGCTGGCGATCGGGGTGATGACGCTGTTGGGGCGGTGGTTCGGGCTGCCGGAGAAGATGACGAGCCTGCTGGCGATCGGGTCGTGCATTTGCGGGGTGACGGCGATTCTGGCGGCGAAGACGTCAATTGAGGCGGAGGAGGAAGACGCCTCATGCGCGGTGGCGGCGATATTGGCGCTGGGGATCACGGCGCTGGTGGCGTTTCCGCTGATCGGGCACTGGCTGGGGCTGAGCGACCGGGTGTTCGGGCTGTGGAGCGGGCTGGCGATCGACAACACGGCGGAGGCGACAGCGGCGGGGGCGCTGTATTCGGAGGCGGCGGGGCGGTATGCGGTGCTGGCGAAGACGGCGAGGAGCGCGGCGCTGGGGTTCGTGGTGCTGGGGTATGCGATGTACTGGGCGAAGCGGAGCGGGGCGGCGGCGGTGAGGAACAAGGCCACGTTCGTGTGGAAGAAATTCCCGAAGTTCGTGTTGGGGTTTGTGGGGTTGTCGGTGGCGGCAACGGCGGGGATTGTGGGACCGGGGGAAACGGCGGTGCTGGCGGAGGGGTCGCGGTGGGCGTTTTTGCTGGCGTTCGCGGCGGTTGGTTTGAGGACGAACCTGGGGGAATTGCGGCGGCAGGGGATGAAGCCCCTGGCGGTGGGCGTGGCGGGGGAGATTGTGATTGCGACGGCGACGCTGGGGATGGTGGCTTGGGCGGCGCGGTGAGCTGAGGCGGGGGCGGAAATGCAATAACATCAAGACGGCCAAATTGTGGCCGGAGGCGGAGAAGAGTCGATGATGAATCGGAGAGGGTTTGCCCGGCAGGTGGCGGTGTCGGCGCCTTTGATGGCGGCGATGGGGGCGATGGCGGAGGGTGGGCAGCAGGCGGGGTCGACGGCCGCGGCGCCGCCGCCGGGGCGGGGGCCGATGGACGGCAGTCCGGTGGGCGACATGCTGCCGGGGCAGAAATGGCGGGTGCATGATCGGGGGAGGACGCAGCCGCGGAAGGTGAGGCCGGGGTCGCCGGTTCCAACGCCGTCGGCGCCGTCGGATGCGACGGTGCTGTTTGGCGGAAAGGATTTGTCGGCGTGGAGGGGGCGCGCGCGCGGGGGCGTTGAGGGCGAGCCGCGGTGGAAGGTGGAAAACGGGTACATGGAGCTGGTGCCGGGGGCGGGGAGCCTGGTGACGAAGGAGAGCTTCGGGGACGTGCAGCTTCACCTGGAATGGACGACGCCGGCGGGCGCGGATGCGTCGCGGGTTGGGCAGTTCCGGGGCAACAGCGGGGTGATCCTGATGGGGCGGTACGAGGTTCAGGTGTTGTCGAGCTACAACAATCCGACTTATCCGGACGGGAGTGCGGGGGCGATTTACGGGCTTTATCCGCCGATGGTAAATCCGTGTCTGCCGGAAGGGGAGTGGAACAGCTACGATCTGGCGTTCGAGGCGCCGCGGTTCGACGGGGAGAAGCTGACCAAGGCGGCGTACGTGACGCTGTTTTTCAACGGGGTGCTGGTTCACAACCGGGCGGAGCTTTTGGGGGTGACGTCGCGGGAGCCGATTGCGGCTTACAGCCCGCATGCGCCGGAGCTGCCGCTGGTGCTGCAGGGGCACGCGGGGCCAGCGCGGTTTCGGAACATCTGGATCCGGCGGCTGCGGGGATACGACGGCTGAAGGAGTGGGCCGAGCAAGACGCGGCGTCAGAGCCGGGCGGCGGCTGAGCGATATACTGAGACACATTTGGAGGCGCCTATGCGACGGTTGGCCGGTCTGGTGATGATGTTCGTTTTCGCGGCTTGGCTGCGCGGGGAGGACAAGTTACTGCTGCCGCAGCGGCCGGCGTTGAGCGCGACGCAGATTGTGTTTTCCTATGCGGGGGATTTATGGAGCGTGCCGCGCGGGGGCGGGAAGGCGGAACGGCTTACGACGGCGGTTGGCATCGAGACCGATCCCGTGTTTTCGCCCGACGGCGGCCTGATTGCGTTTACCGGCGAGTACGACGGGAACGTGGACGTATATGTGATGCCGGCGGCGGGCGGAGCGCCGACGCGTCTGACGTGGAATCCGGGCAACGACGCGGCGGTGGGTTGGACGGTGGACGGGAAGAACATCCTGTTCCGGTCGCCGCGGAACAACCCGGTGGACGGGGACCGGCTGTTTACGATTCCCGCGACGGGTGGTTTTCCGGTTGAGTTACCGCTGCCGATCGCCGAGGAGGGGAGTTACTCGCCGGACGGCGGCAGCCTGGCTTACGTGCCGCTGTTTCAGTGGGAGGAGGCGTGGAAGCGGTATCGGGGCGGACAGACAAAGAAGATCTGGATCGCGAAGCTGGATGATTCCAGCGTCACGCCGGTACCACGGGTGAACTCGAACGACTTCAACCCGATGTGGGTGGGCGACGATATTTACTTTCTCTCGGACCGTAACGGCCCGGTGACGCTGTTTGTATATTCGACCAGGACCAAGAGCGTGCGGCAAGTGGTGGAGAATCACGGGTTCGACCTCAAGTCGGCGAGCGCCGGGCCGGGCGCGATCGTATATGAGCAGTTCGGCTCGCTCCATTTGTACGATCTCAAGAAGGGCAAGACAAGCGACGTGCGCATCGAACTCAGCGGCGATTTTCCCGAGGCGCGGCCGCATTTTGAAAAAGTGGGGACGAAGTTACGGGACGCGGCGCTGTCGCCGGCGGGAGCGCGGGCGGCCTTTGCGGCCCGCGGGGACATACTCACTGTGCCGGGCGAGAAGGGCGATCCGAGGAACCTCACTAACACGACCGCGGTGCATGAGCGGGGGCCGCAGTGGTCGCCGGACGGGCAGAAGGTGGCTTACTTCTCGGATGAGTCGGGCGAGTGGGCGATTCACATCGAACCGCAGAACGGAATGGGAGCGGTGACGAAGATCGTTCCGGGCGCGGCGGCGTATTACGATTCGATCCGGTGGTCGCCGGACGGCAAGAAGATCGCTTATGTAGACAACCATCTGGGGCTTTGGTACATGGATCTGGACAAGAAGAGTCCGGTTCGCGTGGATACGGATTATTACCGAGATGGGGACATGGTTCCTTCGTGGACGCCGGATAGTAAGTGGCTCGCTTATTCGAAGCAACTGCCAAGCCACATGAGCGCGATTTATCTCTATTCGCTGGCTGGAGCGAAGCCGGCGCAGGTTACGGATGGAATGAGCCAGGCGACGAATCCGGTGTTTGACAAGAACGGGAAGTACCTCTACTTCATGGCGAGCACGGATTCCGGAATGTCGATGCAGCCGGATATTCATAGCGGGGCGGCGCCGGTGAGCCGGAGTTTGTATGTTGTGGTGCTTTCCAAGGACGAAGCATCGCCGCTGAAGCCGGAAAGCGACGAGGAGAAGCCGAAGGAAGAAAAGAAGCCCGAGGCGAAGAACGGGAAGGACGCGGAGAAGGCCGAGGTCAAAGATACACGCATCGATCTGGGTGGGATCGGGCAGAGGATACTGGCGCTGCCGGTGGAGGCGAGGCGTTACGTGGACCTGCTGCCGGGCAAGGCGGAAGAGATTTACTATGTCGAGACGTCGGAGGGAATGCGCGAGGGGCCGCCGGCGTTGGTGGTGCATCGATTCGACGTTTCGAAACGGAAAGGAGATGTTCCGGTCACCGGGGTGCGGAGTTTCACAATCAGCGGGAATGGAGAAAAGCTCCTGTATCAGAAAGGCGAACAGTGGTTTCTGGCGGAGGCGAAGCCGATTCCCGAGCATGGGGGCGCGGCGCCTCCGGCGGGGCCTCCGGGCGAGGCGCTGAAGACGCAGGATATCGAAGTGAAAGTGGATCCGAGGGCGGAATGGCGCGAGATGTATCACGAAGTATGGCGGAACGAGCAGCAGTTCTTCTATGATCCGCATCTGCACGGACTGGATGTGGCGGCGACGTCGAAGTTATATGAGCCGTATCTTGATGCTGTCGCCTCGCGGGGGGATTTGAACTATCTTTTCACCGAGATGCTGGGCGAGATGACGGTAGGTCATATGTTCATCTCCGGAGGCGATATGCCCGATGTGAAGCGGGTTCCGGTAGGGTTGCTTGGGGCGGATTACAAGATCGAGAACAACCGTTATCGCTTTGAGAGGGTCTACGACGGCGAGAACTGGAACCCGGACTTGAAGGCTCCGCTCACCGAACCTGGCGTGCAGGTTACGGCGGGGGAGTATCTGCTGGCGGTGAACGGGCGGGACCTGACCGCGGCCGGGAATGTTTACAGTTACTTCGAAGGAACGGCTGGGAAGGAGACGGTGCTGCGCGTCGGTCCGGACCCGTCGGGCGCGAATTCAAGGGAAGTTACCGTGGTGCCGGTTCCAACGGAAGCGCGGCTGCGGAACCGGGCGTGGATTGAGGATAACCGCCGGCTGGTGGATAAGCTGAGCAACGGGCGTGTGGCGTATGTTTACATGCCGGACACGGCTCAAGGCGGCTATGTCAATTTCAACCGGTACTTCTTCGCGCAGGTGGGCAAGCAGGCTCTCATCGTGGACGAGCGGTTCAACCATGGCGGAGCGCTGGCGACGGATATCATCGAGTATCTTAAGCGGCAAGTGCTGAGCCTGGTTACGTTCCGCGACGGAGCGGACATCGTTCAGCCGCAGGGGGCGATCTTCGGGCCAAAGGTAATGATCATCAACGAATTCGCCGGATCGGGCGGGGATGCGATGCCGTGGTACTTCCGGCGCGCGGGCGTGGGGAAGCTGATCGGCGAACGGACGTGGGGCGGACTGATCGGTATCTTCACAGTGCCGCAGTTGATGGACGGCGGGTATGTGACGGCGCCGAACGCCGCGGTGTGGAATCCGGACGGGCGGTATGACGTGGAAAACCACGGCGTGCCACCGGATATCGAAGTGGCGCTGGATCCGGCGGCGATGCGGAAAGGACACGATCCGCAGCTTGAGAAAGCGGTGGAGGTGGTGATGGAGGAATTGAAGAAGAGTCCGCCGCCCGAGTATAAGCGGCCGCCGTATCCGAATTATCACCGGCAGTAAGTGCGCCGCGCGGAGGAGCGGGGCGGGGTTCGACACGATGAACGGCGGCGGGGGCTAGCGGCGTTCGCTCGAGGGCGGGACGAGGCCTTTGAGACGCATGTAGACGGCCATGGTGCCGTACATTTCGTTCAAGTGGGTGGCGTTATACCAGAGCAGGCCGATGCGGGAGTGGTGCATGTAGCCGGAGCCGACCCATTCGCCCTGGTTGGCGGGGGTGACCGAGTCGTAGGCTTTGTCGCAGTTGTCGAAAGAGGCCTGGAGGTAGGCGGTGAGGGAGGCCTTCGTGGGATTGGAGGGGGCCTGAGCGGGCGAGGCGCCGGTGAGAAGGGAGCAGGCGCGGAACTGGGAGCCGGCGACGTGGGCGAGGAGTTCGGAGAAGGGGCGGACTTCGGGGGTGGCTTTGAAGGAGTAGTCGGGCTCGGGCATTTTTTCGGCGGCTTTGAGGATGTTGGTCTTGACGCGGGAGTAGGCCTGTTTGGCCTCTTCGGCGAGAGACGGGGTGGTTTCGCCGGACGGCTGCTGGGCGAGGGCGCAGGCGGCGGCGAGGAGGGGGAGAGCGGGGAGAAGGAGTTTCATCGGGTGCCTTTCACCGATGAGGATAGCAAGCGGGGTGGGGGAGCGGCGCGGGCGTTGCGCGGGATTTACTCCTGAACTTTCACGAAGGTGATCGCCTGGCGGTTGAGGAGGCGGAGGGCCAGCCGCTCGCCGCCGCCGCCATACATCATCACTAGATCGGCTGGATTGATGCCTTGCGGGCGCGAGGCCTCCGTCCAGGCGGCTCGCGAGCGATCGAGGTAGTAAAGATGGCCGGGGCCTTGGCCGTCGGCTACGCTCGCGATGGGCGTACCTGAGGATGTAATGGCGAGGCCGGTTGGGGCGCCGTCCGGTCCCATGGGGACTCCCGGGAAGCGGCGCACGCCGGCGGAGGTGATTTCGAAGTATTGATTCGAGTGGCGGCAATACCATCCGATGCGATCGCCGGAGACGGCGAGGGCGTTGAGGTTGAGCGCGGTGTCGAGCGGGGAGAGTGAGGACTGGGGAAGGAACGAGGCAAGGAGTTTGCCGCTGGCGTCGAAGTGACGGATGACCCCGTCGCCGTTGGCCGGGTTGCCGGCCTCATGCCCTTGCGTCCAGACGGTGCCGTCTCCGGCGAAGGCCGCGAGACAGGCTACGTAAGGGAACAGCCGGATGAGCTTGACGCTTGTCCGGTCGGGAGTGGCGAGGGCGAGAAACCCGCCGCTCCGGCCGTCTTTGCTGTGCAGCATGCCGACGATGGCCAACTGGCCCTGCGGGCCGCGCGCGGCGGAGTAGATGCGGGCCAACCCGGCGTCCGGAACGGGGAGGACGAACGCTTGCAGTTCGATGCCGTCGGGGCCGATTTGGCGAACGACGGGCGCGGACGACTCGCTGGCGTCGAGCAGGCTTATGAGAGCGCCGCCGTTCCACCGCGGGATTGGGCCGCCGGTCTCGAGTTTAGAGGGGACGTCTTCGGCGGCGGTGAACAGAGGCGCCCGCGACGGCCCGGCCGATATCGCGAAAGCGGGGAGACAAAGCGTCACTGCAAATGTCGTAAATGCGGATTGCGTCATGGTGTCGGCTCCTTGTGGTTGTGGCTTACGACAGATCCGTTCCCGAGCAGCGATATCCGCGCAGCGGATTGCTTCCGTCGGAAACGACGATTGGGCGTGGCCGGTGAAAGGGCTCGCTCCGGAGGGAAATACCTTCGAAGAAAGAGCTCAGCGGGCGCCCATCGGTGTTTAGAACTCTGGCGGCTGCTCTGCCGCCGACGGAGCTGCGGGCTCGCCGGCCCTGCGGTGACGATTCGCAGCCCAGCGTGGCGATTACGAAGGGAGTGGTCGCGGCGCGAGGGGCTCGTGCGCGTTTTGGTGGGGGTAAACGTCGTTTCCATGAATCCGGCTTCCTCCACGACTACTTCTGTGGCGCATTATGCGCCGACCAGGTGTTGCTGGCAAGGCGCATTTTCATTCTTTTCGCGGCGATTACCAGGCGGCCAGACCTTCCGATGCCGCCTTTGTGCTCGCCGCTCGTCTCGAAAATCATGACGAATGGCTCGGGCGGATCGTGGAGTCGAAGCGCGGACGGCCCGGGGAGGCGCTCGGGGAGGGCTTCGTGGTTCTGGTCGCTTCGCGTGGCCTCGTTTACGGGTGCTTGCCCGGGTAGTTCCGGCGGGGGTTTGCGGAAGGCGCGGGATTGACCGGCGGGGGAGGGTTCGTCGTGTGGGGCGCATGTCAGGGGGTGCGGATTTGGAAGGCCCAGGCGTAGCGGCATGGGCGGCGGGAGGGACGGGATCGGATGGGGGCGCCGATTGTGTGCGGCGAACCCGGGGCTTGCCGGCCGGCTCGAGTTTGTGTATTCTTCCAGTAGATCATCGAGTGGAGGAACTATGCCGCGGCGCGAATCCCCGCTACATTCCGAGATGCTGCAAGGGACGCTTGACATGCTGATCCTGCGGACGCTGTTGCTGGGGCCGGCTCATGGGTACACGATTGCCCACTCGATTGAACAGGGATCGGACGACGTGCTGCAGATCGAACAGGGGTCGCTGTATCCGGCGCTGCACCGGCTGGAGAACCGCGGCTGGATCGCGTCGTTCTGGGGAACTTCGGAGAACAACCGGAAAGCGAAGTACTACCGGCTGACGCCGGCGGGCCGGAAGCGGCTGGCGGTGGAGGCGTCGCGCTGGGAAGAAGTGGTGCGGGCGATCGGGCGGGTGATGAATCCGGCCGGCGAGAAGGCCAGGTGAGGGCGGCATGAACTGGCGGAGATTTTTTCATCGCAACGATGCCGACTCGGATCTGCGGGACGAACTCGAGTCATACCTGGAGCACGCCACCGAAGAGTTGATCGGGCGAGGGATGGAGCCGCGGGCGGCGCGGGCGGCGGCGCGGCGCAAGCTGGGAAGCACCGCGCGGGTGCGCGAGGAGGTTTACCGGATGAATACGGTCTCATTGCTCGATGAAACGGCGCGCAACATCCGTTTCGCTTTCCGGACGCTGCGGAAGAGTCCGGCGTTCGCGGCGACGGCGATTCTGACCATTGCCATCGGCATCGGCGCGAACACTGCGGTTTTCAGCGTGGTCGACGGGGTGCTTCTGAAGCCTCTGGCATACCGGGCGCCAGAGCGGCTGGTTTCGATCCGGCACATGGCGCCGGGCCTGGGCGGAGTGACATCGGAGGCCGGAATCGGGCTTTCCACCGGGATGTACTTTACTTACATCGAACAGAACCGGTCGTTCGAAAATCTGGGCGTCTGGAACTCCTCGATGGTGTCGATGGGAGGAGTGGGCGAACCGGAGCAGGTGCTCTCGATCGCGGTGAGTCCAGGGACTCTGGAGGCGCTGGGCGTGGCGCCGGAGCGCGGGCGATGGTTCTCGGCCGGGGACCAGAGGCCCGGCGCCGCGCCGACGATTTTGTTGAGCCACGGCTACTGGCAGCGGCGCTTTGGCGGACGGGCGGATGTGATTGGCCGGACGGTACTGGTGGACGCGCGGCAGCGGCAGGTGATCGGCGTGATGCCGGAATCGTTCCGGATCGCCGATCTTCCGGCGGCGATCATCGCGCCGCTGCAGCTGGACAGGGCGCGCGCGGAAATGTCCGGGTTCTACCTGAGCGCCGTGGGCCGCCTGAAGCCGGGAGTTTCGCTCGACCAGGCACAGGCCGATCTCGGGCGGCTGATTCCGGTCTGGATGCATTCGTTCGGATCGAACGCGGTTGCGGTGCGGGTATTTTCCTCGTGGCGGGTCGCGCCGGAACTGCGGCCGCTGCGCGAAACAATTGTCGGCAACGTGGGCGACGTGTTGTGGGTTGTGATGGGGACGCTGGGCGCGGTGATGCTGATTGTGTGCGCCAACGTGGCGAATCTGGTGCTGGTGCGCGTGGAAGGGCGGCGGCAGGAACTGGCGGTGCGGGCGGCGCTGGGCGCGGGGCGCGGGCGGCTGGCGCGGGAACTGCTGGCGGAAAACGGCGTACTGGTGGCGGCGGGCGCTTTGCTGGGGATGGGGCTGGCGTACGCGGGAGTGGCGCTGCTGCAATGGATTGCGCCGGCGAATCTTCCGCGGCTGAGCGAGATCGCAGTGGACGGGCGGACCGCCGGATTCGCTTTGGCGGTGGCGGCGGTTTCGATTCTGCTTCTGGGCTTGATTCCGGCCTGGCGGTGCGGCGGGCCGATTTCGCTGCGCCGGGGCGGACGCACGGCCAGCGCGGGGCCGGAGCAGCAGAGAGCGCGGAACGCGCTGGTGGTGGCGCAGGTTTCACTCGCGATGGTTTTGCTGATCAGCTCCGGACTGATGATCCGCACTTTTGAGAATCTGCGCGGGGTGAAGCCGGGCTTCACGGGAGCGGCGCAACTGGAGACGGTGCCGGTTGCGGTCCCCAAGGCGCTGCAGCCGAATGAGGAGCGCGTGGCGCGGATGGAGCAGGACATCGTCGACCGGCTTGCTGCGATTCCCGGCGTGGCGGGGGTTGGATTCGCCGACGGCGTGCCGATGGACGGGGTGCTCTTGAACTGGGACGGCGTGTTCGTCGAAGGCCAGGAGATTCCACCGGGCAGCTATCCTCCGTCGCGGGTGTTCCGGGGCGTCGCGCCGGGTTATTTCCAGGCGATGGGCACGCGGCTGGTGGCGGGGCGGGACTATTCCTGGAACGATCTCTACGGCGGGAGCAGGAGCGTGATGGTTTCCGAGAACCTGGCGCGCGAATACTGGGGCAGCGCGGCGGCGGCGATCGGCAAGCGCATCAATGCGCGGCTGCCGTCGATGGGGTTCCCGTGGTATGAGGTGATCGGGGTGGTGGAGGACGTCCGGCTGGCGGGGGCGAACGAAAATGCGCCGGCGGTGGTTTACTGGCCCAGCTATGGGCGCGTGCTTTGGCTGCCGCGGGATGTTTGGGCGGCCGTCCGGAATCCGGTTTTTGTGCTTCGCAGTTCACGCGCGGGCACCGAGGCACTGGCCGAAGATGTGCGCCGGGCGATCCGGCAGGTGAACGGCAATCTGGCGGTGGCGGGAATGCTGACGATGGAGCAGGTGGAGGGGCGGTCCATGGCGCGGACCTCGTTCGCGCTGGTGATGCTGGCGATCGCGGGCGGGATGGCGCTGCTGCTGGGAGTGATCGGCATCTACGGCGTGGTGGCGTACTCGGCCGAACAACGGCGGCGCGAGGTTGGGATCCGCATGGCGTTGGGCGCGGAACCGGCGGCGGTGAAGGGCATGTTCGTCAAGCAGGGCGTGGTGCTGGCGGCCATCGGATGCGGGGTGGGATTTGCGGGAGCGGCCGGACTGGGGAGACTCATGAAGGCGCTGCTGTACGGGGTGACGCCGCTCGATCCGGTGACTTATGCGGCGATGCCGGCGGTGCTGCTGGCGGCGGCTGTTGTGGCTTGTTACTTTCCGGCGCGCCGGGCGGCGGCGGTGGATCCGGCCGAGACGTTGCGGGCAGAATAACGCCGGGCGCGCGGACGGAGGCGCCGGCGCGGGGGCCGGGCGCGCGGCGTTGCGCGGTGGCGAGCCGAGACGCGGTCAGGCGGAGCGGATTTCGAAGGCCCAGGCGTGGCGGCAGGGGCGGCGGGATTCGTCTTGCAGGCCGGGCGGGATTTGGATCTCGATGCCGGAGCCGGCGGGTTTCCAGGGCAGCCTTTCGTTTGCGCCGAGCATGCGGACGCCCGTGCCGGCGCGGGGCGGGATGGAAGCAAGGCGGAGCGTTTCACCGGGCCATTGGAGGGCGAAGGCGTAGATCGTGCGGCTGTCCTTCGAGCGGGTGAAACGGACATCGGGGCCTTCGCTCCAGAGAGCCCCGTCGCGGGCGCGCGTGGCGTAGATGGCATCGCCGTTGACTCTCAGCCATTGGCCGACCTCTTTCAATTGGCGGACGGCTTCCAAGGGGAATTCGCCGTTGCCGTCGGGGCCGATGCCGACCATGAAGTTGCCGCCCTTGGCGGCCGAGTCGACCAGATTGCGGATTACCCAGGCGGGGCCTTTGTAATGCGTCTCGTCGCGGTAGTAAGAAAACGAGGAGCCGAGCGGGTAGATGACGAACCAGGGGGTATCGGTGTTGGCTTTGTCGCCGGGGACGAAGCCTTCGGGGGTGTAGTAATCGCCGTAATTGCCGATGCCGCGGGCGCGGATCATGATATCGGGCTGGAGCGAGCGGAGATGGAGGACGGTGTCGCGCAGTTGGTGCCAGACCTGGGGGCCGAGCCACTGGTCCAGGCAGAGCATGTCGATTTTGCCGTAGCGGGTGAGCAGTTCGGTGAGCTGGGCGCGGTGGCGGGCCATCATGCGGTTGACGGCGGCGGGCGAGGGATCGGGGACGATGACCAGTTCGCTGCCGAGGCGTTTTTTGGCTTCGTCGTAATCGGTGGTCAGCACGTTGGAAGACGGCACCTGGAGGGGGTGGAAGGCGTAGGGGCGGAAGTCGGCGTCGTACCAGTCGGGGTGGGAGAAATAGAAATCGATGAGCATGCCGCGCTGGTGGGCGGCGTCGCACAACTCTTTGACGACGTCGCGGCGGAAGGGCGTTTCCATGATGCTGTAGGCGAGGTCGCAGGCTTCGATGCGGGGGCCGGCGGGCGCGGTCCAATCGGCGCGGCGCACGACGCGGGTGCGGGTGTCGAACAGGGAAAAGCCTTCGTGGTGTTTGGTGGTGAAGGCGAACATCTTCATGCCGCATTCGGTGAAGAGGTCAACCCACTGGTGGGCGTCGAAGCCGCGCGGATTCCAGGATTGGTAGAGGGACTGATAGCGCTGGCGCTCGGCGAAGGGCATTTTCAGAAAAGGCCAGGACTCGCCGGGCCGGCCGAGGATGGAGTAAAGGCCCCAGTGGAGGCGGACGCCGTACTTGATGTCGCGGAAGCGCTCGTAGGAGGATTCGGGGGCCCAGTGGTATTCGGGTACGGGGATGTTTTCGACGTAGGATTGGACGCGGCGATAGTGATAGTCGGAGGCGGGAAGGAAATGATTCGCGCGGGGGGAAGCGGCGGCGGCCGCGGCCGGGAGTCCGCTGAGGAGAAAGCGCCGGCGGTTCATTGCGGCTCGATTCGGCCTTGGGCCATGGTGGTCAACTGAACTGCCATCCGCGGGCTTTGTCGAGATCGCAGCGGGCGCGGTTGATATAGGGCCGGCGTTCTTCGAGGCCGTATTGCCGGGCCAATTGGCGCGCGCTGACGCCGGCTCGTTTCGCTTTGAGGATGAACCAGCCTTCCATGGGGAGCCAGCGTTCGCGCTCGAGGTCGGCGCCGTGGTCGTGGAGGAGGGTGGCGAGTTTGTCGGGTAGGTTGAAGTCCTGGTGGAAGAGGCAGCGGTCGAGATCGACGGTCAAGCGGCTGACGTTCGCGGGGGCGCGGTTCTGGTGGTCGTGGAGGAGCTGCTGGCCGTCGATGTCGAAGGCGAGGCAGTCGGGGACCCAGGTGGAGCTGACGATGTAGTAGTTGAAGTCGATGGCGCGGGCTTGCAGGGTGCGGCCGGCCGAGTAGGCGCTGGGCCAGACGACGAGTTCGGCGCTGAAATCGGAGAGGCGCTGCCAGAGCGGGGCCCAGTTGACATCGAAGCAGATGGCGAGGCCGAGGCGGCCGAAGTCGGTGGAGACGACTTTGACGGACTGGCCGGGAAGGACGGAGGGGTGTTTGTCGAGTTCGGGGCCGAAGGGGTAGAGCTTGTCGTAGATGGCGGCGATGCGGCCGCGGCGGTCGAGGAGGACGGCGGAGTTGAAGCGGCGGGGGCCGTCGAGGCGGTCGATGGGGCAGACGATGTAGGTGCGGTGTTTGGCGGCGAGGCGGGCGATGGTGGAGACGGTGGGGCCGTCGAGGGGTTCGGGAGTGTGGTCGTTCTGGCCGCGGCAGGTTTCTGGCAGCGCGATGAGGTCGGCGCCACGCGCGCCTTCCTGGTCGACGAGGGCGGCGATTTGATCGAGTGGAAGGCCGGGGGTGAAGCCGATGCTGGCGACGCGAACGGGGCGGCCGGGCAGGGCGGCGGCATCGGGAGTTCGGGGCGCGGCGGCCGGATCGGTGTCAGGGGTAGCGGCGCCGGAGGGGGCAACGTAGCCCAGAGCGACCGCGGAGTTGGCGATGAAGCGCCTTCGATCCATGGTTCGGCTTCCTTTGGCTGATTATCATATCAGCGGCCGGGGGGCTGGGGAGTCGGCGGCGAAGGAGCGGGCGAGCAGGAGCGCCAATCCGTAGGGGAGGCGCTGCCAGAGAACGAGGATGAGGGCGGCGGCTGACGCAGTTTCGGTCGCCGATTCTTGTGGTGCCGGTGGACCGGCGGTCGAAGATTCCGCAGCGGGCGGCGGCGCTGAACGCGAGGCTGTATTTCAAGGGCGATCCGGATATTGTCGCGACCAACATGCCGTGCTACAGGGCGGGGTGGCGGGCGGGGCGGTTTCCCGGTGGGTCCATGTGTTAGAGAATGGGGGCATGAAAACTTGGGGTGCGTTGGGCATAGCAATCGCGCTGGCGTTGAGCCTGGCGGGGTGTTCGGACACGGCCGGGAAGAAGGCGGAGACGAAGGCTGTGGTGGCGCCGGACCCGCCGATTACGGGGCGGCAGGCGTTTCAGGAGATGTATCCGCAGGCGCGGGGGTGGGCGGTGGATGCGCAGCCGCTGACGATGCAGAGCTACAACATCAAAGAAGTGAAAGCGGACGGCGGCAAAGCGGGAGTGTGGCGGGCGACGTTTGTGTCGGCATCGCGGCGGCAGGCGCGGATTTACACATGGTCGGCGGTGAACGCCGATGAGAACGACCTGCACAAGGGGGTGTCGGCGGCGCCGGCCGATTCGTGGTCCGGGCCGGGCGGCACGCAGAGGCCGTTTCTGGTGGCGGCGCTGAGATCGGACACGGACAAGGCGCTGGAGACGGCGATGAAGAAAAAGGAGACGGTGGAATACGCGAAGAAGAATCCGGGGCTGCCGGTAATGTATCTGCTCGAATGGACGGACCGGTTCCCAGACCCGACGTGGAGAGTGATCTGGGGAGACTCGCTGTCGACGAGCGGGTATTCGGTGTTTGTGGACGCCACGACGGGACAGTTTTTGCAGAAGACATTCTGAGGGCCGCGCGGGCGCGGCCAGAGTAGACTGGACGTATGGCGACCGATCGGCGGGAATTTTTCGAACGTATGGCGGCGGGGCTGACGCTGGTGGCGGCGGCGATGCCGCAGGCGCGGGCGCGGGTGTTGGGCGGCGGGATGCCGGGGCCGTATCCGGGGCGCGTGGCGGCGGTGGAGCACGCGGGCTCGATTGCCGGCGGCGTGTATCAGCCGGAGGCGATCCAGGCGATGATGCGGCGGGGGATGACGGAGCTGACGGGGGCGCCGGGATGGGTGGATGCGTGGCGGGCGCTGTTTGAAAAGGGCGACGTGGTGGGGATCAAGGTAAGTCCGGTGGGCGGGGCGAAGCTGTGCTCGGACGCCAGCGTGATGCACAACATTCTCGAGGGGCTGGCGCAGGCGGGCGTTGGGCCGAAAGACGTGATTGTGTTCAACCGCTACCGGGCGGAGTTTCTGGAGGCGGGCATCGACAAGTGGCTGCCGCCTGGAATCCGTTGGGAGGCGGCGTCGCCGGCCTATTCCGAGGTCCAGTTGGATATGGACGGCTACGACCCGGACCATTACATGGAGATGGCGTTGATCAAGCCGGGGGAGAACGACACGGATGCGCATTACCGGCGCTCGTACGTGGCGAAAGTGGTCACACAGAAGGTGAACAAGATTATCAATCTGCCTGTTGTGAAGCATCACCAGTCGGCGGGGGTGACGATCGCGCTGAAGAATATGTCGCACGGGATGGTGAACAACGTAAACCGGAGCCACCTGACCTCGACGCTGAACGCGTGCGGGGTGTTCATTCCGTCGGTGGTGAACCTGCCGGTGATCCGGAGCAAGGCGACGCTGCACATCGCCGACGGAGTGAAGGCGCAGTATCACGGGGGTCCGAGCGGGCGGCCGAAGTATCAGTGGGAGCACAAGACGATGTACTTCGCCACGGATCCGGTGGCGCTGGACAAGACGGGGCTGAAGGTGCTGGACGCCAAGCGGAAGGAAGTGGGGATGGAGTCCATCGCGCTGTCAAAGCCCGACAAGGACAGCCAGTTTTTGAACTGCCAGGTGGAGCACATCGAGATCGCGGGGATGCTGGGGCTGGGTGTGTTCGACGATGCGAAGATCGACGTGCGGCGGGTGAAGCTGGCCTGAGCCGGGGCAAAGGCTTGCGGATCGGGATCCACACATCCATTGCGGGTTCGCTCGAAAATGCGGCGCTGAAGGCGGCCGAGCTGGGGGCGAACGCGTTCCAGATTTTTTCGGCGAGCCCGAGGATGTGGAGGGCGGCGCCGCCGGCGGCGGGGGAAGTGGCCAAGCTGAAGGCGGCGCGGAAGCGGCTGAACCTGGAGCCGATGGTAGTGCACGCCAATTATCTGATCAACCTGGCGTCGAGCGATGAAGCGTTGAGAAAGAAATCGGTGGAGGCGTTTCGCGGGGAGATGGAGCGGGCGCTGGCGATCGGGGCGGAGTACCTGGTGGTGCATCCGGGCAACTACAAAGGGTGGACGAGGGAAGAGGGGATCGAGGCGGTGGCGCGGTCGCTGGGCGAGGCGGCGGAGGGAAGGGAGACGGAAGGGTTGACGGTGCTGCTGGAAAACATGGCGGGTGGGACAAATCAGCTCGGCGGGAGGTTTGAGGAGCTGCGCGAGATCCGGCAGGCGGCGCGGGGGGCGGGGGTGAAGCTGGGATACTGCGTGGACACGTGCCATTGCCTGGCCGCGGGGTACGACGTGGCTGCGGCGAAGGGGCTGGAAGAGACGGTGAGCGAAATGGAGCGGGTGCTGGGACTCAAGAACGTGCCGGTGATTCACACCAACGATTCCAAGGGGGGGCTGGGCTCGCACCTGGACCGGCACGCCAATATCGGCGAAGGGAACATCGGCGAGTCGGGGTTCCGGAGGATTTTGAGGCATCCGAAGCTGCGGGACAAGGCATTTATTCTGGAGACGCCGATTGACAATGAAGGGGACGATTTGAAAAACGTCGAGGCGCTGAAGAGGGCGGCGGGCGGCGAAAAGAAGCGGGGGACGCGAAGGGAATAGCATGCCGGAAAAGCAGTACGACCATCATGAGATCGAGCCGAAGTGGCACGAGCAGTGGAAGGAGAGCGGAATCTACCGCTCAGGCGAGCCGGGCAAGCCCAAGTATTACGTGCTGGAGATGCTACCGTACCCGAGCGGGCGGCTGCACATGGGGCACGTGCGGAACTACTCGATCGGGGACGCACTGGCGCGCTACATGTGGATGAAGGGCTACGACGTGCTGCACCCGATGGGGTGGGACGCCTTTGGGCTTCCGGCCGAAAACGCGGCGATGCAGCGGGGGAGGCATCCGCGGGAGTGGACCTGGGCGAACATCGACGAGATGAAGCGGCAGATGAAGCGAATGGGCTTCGCCTACGACTGGGAGCGGGAGATTTCGACGTGCGAGCCGGATTATTACCGGTGGAACCAGTGGTTCTTTTTAAAGATGCTGGAGCGGGGGCTGGCGTACCGGAAGAAGGCGTTGGTGAACTGGTGTCCGGAATGCGGGACGGTGCTGGCGAACGAGCAGGTGGTAGACGGATGCTGCTGGAGGCACGAGAAGACGCCGGTGGAGCAGCGGGCGCTGGAGCAGTGGTTTCTGAAGACGACGGCCTACGCGGACCAGTTGCTCGATGACATGAAGGAAATCGAGGCGGGGTGGCCGGAGCGCGTGCTGACGATGCAGCGGAACTGGATCGGGCGCAGCGAAGGGGCGGAGGTCGATTTCACGCTCGCCGGGAGCGGGCGCACGGTGCGGGTGTTCACGACCAGGGTGGACACGATCTACGGGGCGACGTGCGTGATTCTGGCGCCGGAGCACGCGCTGGTGGAGGAACTGTGCGGGGCCGAGGTGCGGGCGCAGGCGCGGGAGATGATCGACCGGCGGGCGCGGCAGGAGGCGGGGGATATCAAGAAAGAAGGGCTCAAGACGGGCCTGGAGGCGGTGAACCCGTTCAGCGGCGAGCGGGTTCCGGTGTGGATCGGGAACTTTGTGCTGACGGGCTATGGGACGGGGGCGATCATGGCGGTGCCGGCGCACGATGAGCGGGATTTCGAGTTCTGCACCGAATATGGAATCGCGGTGCGGCCGGTGATCCGGCCGGTGGAGGGAACGCTGCCGGAGAAAGTGACGGTGGCGTTTACGGGCTACGGCGTGGTGGAGAATTCGGGGGAGTGGAGCGGGCTGAAGAGCGAGGACGCGCGGAAGGCGATGTCCGAGAAGGCGCGGCGGGAGGGGTTCGGCGAGGCGGCGGTGACTTACCGGCTGAAGGACTGGGGAGTGTCGCGGCAGCGGTACTGGGGGACGCCGATCCCGGTGATTCATTGCGAGAAGGACGGGATTGTTCCGGTGCCGGAGAACGAGCTTCCGGTGCTGCTGCCGATGGATGTGTCGATCACCGGGCAGGGCCGGTCGCCGCTGGCGGATTCGGAAGAGTTCATGAACGTGAAGTGCCCCCGGTGCGGCGGGGCGGCGCGTCGGGAGAGCGACACGATGGACACGTTTGTCGACTCGTCGTGGTATTTCTACCGCTACTGCGATCCGAATAACGCGGAGGCGCCATTTGCGCCGGAGAAGGCGGCGAAATGGTTTCCGATCGATCAATATATCGGCGGGGTGACGCACGCGATCCTGCACCTGATTTACTCGCGGTTCTGGACGAAGGTGATGCGGGACCTGGGGCTGATTCAGAATTCCGAGCCGGCGCGGAACCTGTTCACGCAGGGGATGGTGCTGGGCGAGGACGGCACGGCGATGTCGAAGTCGAAGGGGAACATCGTGGACCCGGAAGAGATGGTGGCCAAGTACGGGGCCGACACGTGCCGGCTGTTTGTGCTGTTCGCGGCGCCGCCGGAAAAAGACATGCCGTGGAACGAGCAGAGCGTGGGCGGGCAGAGGCGGTTTCTGGAGCGCGTGTACCGGTTCTTCACGCGGAGCCTGGACCGGAGGGGTGCCGGGGCGGGCGACGCTGAGGCGGAGCGGCAGGCGCGGCGGAAGCTGCACCAGACGATTCACAAGATCACGGGCGACTTCGACAGCCGGTGGCACTTCAACACGTCGATTGCGGCGCTGATGGAGCTGGTGAACGAGCTGTACGCGCGGGAGGCGGGGCTGGGAGGCGAGGCGCTGGGCGAGGTGCTGCCGGCGCTGGCGCTGATGCTGGCGCCGTTTGCGCCGTACCTGGCCGAGCAGATGTGGGAGGAACTGGGGCGCACGGGGCCGGTGTTCAAGCAGGCCTGGCCGAGCTATGACGAAGCGTTGGCGGCCGAGGACAGCATCGAGATTCCGCTGCAGGTGAACGGCAAGCTGCGGGGGCGGCTGCACGTGGCGGCGGGGACGGCGAAAGAAACGCTCGAGAAGATGGCTCTCGAAGATGCGAAGCTCCGCCCGTATCTCGAAGGCAAGACGGTGGTGCGGGTTGTGGTGGTGCCCGATAAGCTGGTGAACATCGTCGTGAAATAGGAGCGAAGATGGCGCGGACGGCCGAGGTTGTGATCATCGGGGGCGGGATTGCGGGCTCGAGCGTGGCCTATCACCTGACGGAGGCCGGCTGCGGCGACGTGCTGGTGATTGAGAGGGAGACGCAGCAGGGGAAGGGCTCGACGGGCAAGAGCATGGGCGGCGTGCGGGCGCAGTTCACCACGCCGGTGAACATCCGGATGTCGCTCTACTCGATTCCGTTTCTGGCGGCGTTTGAGGAAATTGTGGGGCATCCGTCGGGCTACCGCGGGCAGGGGTATCTGTTTGTGGCGACCAAGGCGGCGCACATGGACTATCTGAGGGCCAACGTGGAGCGGCAGCGCGGGCTGGGGCTGAAGCAGGTGGAGATTCTGGGGCGCGAGGACGTGGTGAAGTTCTTTCCGGCGATGCGGTCCGACGATGTCATCGGGGGGACCTACTGCCCGACGGACGGGTTTGTGGACCCCTACAGCGTGATGACGGGGTTCATGGCGAGGGCAGCGGAGCGGGGGGCGGAGCTGTGGAGGGCAGTTGAGGTGACGGGCATCGAGACGGACGCGCGGGGGGTGAGCGGCGTGCGGACGACGAGGGGGCTGGTGGAGACCAGGACGGTGGTGAACTGCGCGGGGGCGTGGGCGGCGGGGGTGGCGAAGATGGCCGGTTCGGAGCTGCCGGTGACGCCACTGCGCCGGATGCTGGCGCCGAGCGAGCCGTTCGCGGGGATTCCCGAGCGCTGTCCGATGGTGATCGACATGTCGACGGGGTTCCACTTCCGGCCGGAGAACCTGGGGATTCTGATGGCGTGGAACGATCCCGAAGAGCGGCCGGGATTCCGGATGGACGTGGATGCGGGGTTCGTCGAGAAGATTCTGACGCACGCGGTGAACCGGGTGCCGGCCTTCGAGACGCTGGAGGTGAATCCGCGGAGGGTTTGGGCGGGGTTGTATGAGATGACGCCGGACCATCACGCGGTGCTGGGCGCGGCGCCGGGGCTGGCAGGGCTGTATTTCGCCAATGGGTTCAGCGGGCACGGGGTGATGCATTCGCCGGCGACGGGGCGGATTACGGCGGACTTGATAACGAAGGGGCGGACGGAAGTGATTGAGGCGGAGCTTTTGAGCGCGGCGCGGTTTGCGGAGGGACGGTTGCTGGAGGAGACGGCGGTGCTATGATTATTCTAGAAGATGAATAATCATGCAATGGGAACGGGTGTCTCTCGGGAGCCGGGCGGCGTGGCGCTGGAGGCCGCCGAGGTGTCGCGGAAGGCGACGCTGAGCGATATCGGGGCGATGCTGGAGTTGGTGAACGGGTACGCGGAGCAGGGTGTGATGCTGCCGCGGACGGAGTTCGATCTGAGCGAGAATATCCGGGACTTCACGGTGGCGTACGCGGGGGACAGGCTGGTGGGGTGTGCGGCGCTGCATTTTTACAGCCCGCAGATGGCGGAGGTTCGGTCGCTGGCGGTGCGGGCGGAGGCGAAGGGGACGGGCGTGGGGCGGAGGCTGGTGGAGGCTCTGGTGGAGGAGGCGCGGGAATTCGGGCTGGACGCGTTGTTCGCGTTCACGTACGTGCCGGGTTTTTTCGCGCGGCTGGGATTTGCGGAAGTGGAGCGGGGGCTGCTGCCGTTGAAGGCATGGAAGGACTGCATGAGGTGTCCGAAGTTCGCCTCCTGCGACGAGATCGCGGTGCTGAGGGTGATTGAGCCGGAGCGGTGGGAGGCTCATCACGGGGCGGCGGGGCTGAAGCGGGGGGACGAGGGCGGGGAGTTGATTTTTCCGGTTCTGAAACGGCGCGGCGGGGAAGGCTAGAGTTCGACCCAAGGTCAAGTCTCGGATTCCGGTGCCGGCGCAAACAAGAACTGCCGGGCCGGCAAAGAAGCACATGGGGAAAAAAGTGCCGGCGATCTCATGTAAGATCGCCGGCGAGGTATTACTTGCACATCCCTGCTTTCATCGCCGGGTTCAATTCGAATCGAAATTGAACATGTCGAACAGATCGCCAATTGCCGGGCTGTTGAGCGGCACGTATGGGTTGTCTTTGGAGGCGACCGGATTCGGATAGTTGTCGCGGCTCCGGCCGGTGAGCGGCTTCAGCCCCCAGTTTCTTTCGATAAACTTCAGGATGGAAACGTGGTCGGAGTAAGTGTGGCTGACCTTGCCGGACCGCGCGTGCGGTGAAACTACAATCAGAGGAATGCGGGTGCCGTCGCCGAAGAAGTCGAGAGGTTGCACGTAGCCGGAATCGTAGTAGCCGCCGCCTTCATCGACCGTAATCAAAATGGCTGTGCTCTCCCAGAGTTCCTTGTTGCTCTGCACGGCGTCAACCACCTTCTTTACGAATCCTTCGAACACGTCGAGCTTGGAGGAAGCCGGATGCCCATCGGCATAACCACTCGGTTTGAGGAAGGAAACCGACGGCAACGTGTTTTCAGAGATGTCCGAAAACAGATTCGACGCGTCCTGAATGTGAGCCGTCCGCAAGGCCGTGTTGGTCATGATGTCCTTTGCATACTGGAATCCGTTGCAGATGTTGCAGTACTCATTGGGCAGGCCCTTCACATAGTCGTCCCAACCTTCTCCGTAATACTTGAAGGAGATGTTCTTATCGAGCAGGGCATCGCCGATGTGACGCACCGAGGTCGGCGGAATCGTGAACGTGTTCGGGCCGAGCGGAGCCGGAGTCCCGTCGCCGAGATAGCCGGGATTGTAATTGTTCAGAATGTAGTAATGCCCGGGATCGCAGTTCGGCTTGATGGCCGGCGTCAGGGAGGCGAGGTATGTCACCACCGAAGTTACTCCTGGCTGTGCCGCGTCGGCGCAGGCGCTATAAGTTCCACCCGAGTAACCGTCCTGGCTGTAGTAATTATTGGTCCCCGATTGCGGATCCGGATTTTCAATCTGATTTGCCGGGGGAGTAAGTGGGTTTCCGTTGCCGTCGCTGTACCAAATGTCGTCGCCGTAAAACAGCATGATGTGATTGGCGCCGGTTCCACCTTCCACGGCCTGGTGGTGGTTATCGCTGATCGAGTATTGATCCGCCAGCGATTTCAGGTAGGGCGCATCTCCGTTGGCGACGTTATAGAAACCCATCGAGGTGGAGCCTTCTCCGGTCGACAGGTCGTTGAAACCGGCCGGCTGGGGATTGCCGTTGCTGCCGGCGCCAATGGTCACCTCAACCCACGGGAAAAGGTCGTTCAGACAGCCGCTTGGATTCGACTGGCTCGCATGGCCGGCGTTGCAGTCCAGTTGCTGCCACATCTGGTAGAACCGGTGTACGGGACTGGAGGCGTAGTCGTCGTAGCGGAGGGCAGGCGTAATGGGATAAACTCCCTCGCCCAGACTGTAGGCATTCGGGAAACGCGTATCGACTACTTTGCCGGGGAGTCCCGTCCCACCCGTCGTCAGATCGACCGTATAGCCGGGCGCCAGGTTCGGTTCGGCCGCGGCCGCCGCCGCCACGCTGGTGAAGGGCGGATTGGTCGGGGCACCGTCCGTCATGACCGGCGGAATGTTGGAATACAGTGTCTTTGACTGCGGGCTGACGGAATAAGTGCCGGTGTCAACCGCGCTATATTGAGCCGACTGCGGGTAGTTAGGTCCCTGGCTCCCATCGGCGTTGATGATGCCCTTGGACAGCAGGTTGGAAACAGTCTGGTTTCTTCGCGGCTGATAGGTGGCAAAAACGTGATCGAACGTGCGATTCTCGCCGATGATGACGATCACGTGTTTAATTGGGGATTCGGTGCGTCGCTGATCCGGTGGATCCGCGAAGGAGCGAGCGGGAACTCCAATCATCAGATTGACGGCCATCAATAGAGTGAGACTCGCCTTACAGTTGCGGTACGACACTCGAAATCGCCGCAATGGCCTTACGATGCGGGGTGGTTGAAACATGTGTTCCTCCTGGAGTGAAATGCTGGAACTCTTCCTGAGTTTGCACGGCAAACTTTTCGGACTGATTGCGGCGTGGTTAAGAAACGATGTCGCGGAGACGTTCGCGCGGCGTCCGGCGGGCCTTGCACTGAGTCCTCGAAGAGGAGTGTGAAAGATTCGCTCGGGAAAAAGCCGGGAGGACGAACGAGAGCGCTTTCGCTCGCCCGGTTCCGCTTCCCTACACCCGATGGCCCGGCGAGCCGCCGCGCGGTGACCTCTTTGACGCTTGCGCGTGCGCCTCTTCGAAGCTGCCCTCTTCGTTCAGAAAGTCATCCATGCGGGAGCGCAGATGCTTCTTTGTTCAACGCACCAATACATTCGGCTATTCGGGGAAGGCTAGAATCTGAGAAGGCGCGCGGGCGCCGCGCGGACACTCGTGAAGATCACGATCTCGAAAGAGAATTACCTCAAGACGATCGCGGAGGCGGAGACCGAGGGCGAGCCGGTGATTGCAGCGACGCTGGCGCGGTGGCTGAACGTGTCGGCGCCGGCGGTGACGATGGCGATCAAGCGGCTGAAGCGGGACGACCTGATCGTCACCGGGCGCGAGGGGCGGTTGAAGTTGACGCGCGCCGGGCGGGAGATCGCCAACCGGCTGCTGATGCGGCACCACCTGATTGAGCGGATGCTGACGGAGGTGTTCGGCATGGAGTGGTACAAAGTCCACGACGAGGCCGAGCAACTGGAGCACGCGGTGTCGGAGGATTTCGAGAGGAAGCTGGTGGAAAAGCTGGGGACAGGGGAGGCTTGCCCGCACGGGAACCGGGTGATGAAGGACACGCCGAAGCAACGGCGGCGGCGGGGATGGCGGACGCTGAGCGAGATGGAGGAGGGGGATGAGGCGGCGGTGGCGAGCGTGTTCGAGCGGGACCGGAGGCTGCTGGAGCTGTTGAACGGGCTGGGAATTCAACCCGGCGCGGCGGTGAGAATGGTCGAGCGGAACTACGACGAGACGTACACGTTGAAGGTGGCGGGGGAGAAGGTAAAGGTGGGCAAGGCGGCGGCGGAGAGGGTGTGGGTGGCGCCGGCGTGAGGGGCTGGGCGCGGTGGATTGGGGCGGCGCTCGCGGTGGCGGCGTTGGCGGCCGGAGCGGAAGGGCCGGCGGGCGATCTGGACCAGTACACGAGCGCGGCGGTGAGCCAGTGGAAGGAGCCGGGGCTGGCGATCGCGGTGGTGAAAGACGGGCGGATGGTGTTTGCGCGGGGGTATGGAGTGCGGCGGCTGGGGCGGGCGGCGGCGGTGGATGAGGACACGGTGTTTGCCATCGGGTCGCTCACCAAGGCGTTCACGGCGGCCTCGGCGGCGATGCTGGTGGACGAGGGGAAGCTCGACTGGGACGGCCGGGTGATCGATTTTCTGCCCGGCTTCCGGATGTACGATCCGTGGGTGACGCGGGAGATGCGGCTGCGGGACCTGATGTGCCATCGGAGCGGGCTGCCGGCCTATGGGGGAGACCTGATGGTGTTCGGCTCGACGTATGGGCGCGAGGAGCTGCTGCGGAGGGTGCGGTATCTGAAGCCGGCGTCGAGTTTCCGGTCGAAGTTCGCCTATTCGAACCTGATGTTCCTGGCGGCGGGCGAAGTGGTGGAGGCGGCGGCGGGGGTGAGATGGGATGATTTTGTCGCGCAGCGGATTTTCGCTCCCCTGGGCATGAGCCGCAGCAACACCAGCGTCACGAAACTGGCGGGCGAAGGGGACGTGGCGTATCCGAACGGCTACATCGGAGGCGAGAGCAGGGAGGTGGAGCGGAGGAACGCGGACAACATCGGGCCGGCCGGGTCGATCAACTCGACGGCGCGGGACATGGCGCGGTGGATGATGCTGCAACTGGGGCGCGGCCAGTATGACGGGCGGCGGCTGTTCAGCGAGAAGACGTCGCGGGAGATGTGGGAGGTGCAGACGCCGAGGCCGGTGGAGGGCGCGGATGCGCCGCTGTTCAATGGATACGGGCTGGGGTGGGGAGTGTCGGAGTACCGGGGGCGGAAGATGCTGTCGCACGCCGGGGGGCTGGCGGGGATGACATCGTTCATCGCCCTGCTACCGGAGGAGAAGCTGGGGGTTGTGGTGTTGACCAACGGGGAACTGCCGGTAGCGCCGGCGGTGGCGCGGCGGGCGATGGATGCGTACCTGGGGGCGCCGCCGCGGGACTGGAGCGGGGAGGCGCTGAAGCGGTTTCAGGCGCGGGAGAAGGCCGAGGCGCGGGAGTGGAGTGAGGTTCTGAGGAAGCACGCGGCGGCGGGCGCGGGGCCGGCGGAGGACGCGGCGCGGTATGCGGGGACATACCGGAGCGAGGCTTTGGGCGATGTGGAAGTGAAGGCGGCCGGAGCGGGGTTGGAGGTGCGGCTGGCGCCGCTGCCGCGGGCTGTGGGCAAGGCCGAGCGGTGGGCGGAGGAGACGTACCTGATCCGGTGGGCGAACGCGGCGTGGCCGGAAACGTTTTTGACGTTCGAGCGGGAGGCGGGCGGAGGCGTGGCGGGGGCGCGGATGAGGCTGGCGCGGGAGGCGGACGAGAGCCTGGACTTTCCCGACTACGAGTTTAAGAAGGTGGAGCGGTAGCGGAGACGAGGGCGGGGTCGAGGCGGCCGCGGAAGTATTCGATGGTGCGGCGGAGGCCGTCTTCGAGCTCGACCCGGGGGAACCAGCCGAGCAGTTGGCGGGCCTTGGAGATATCGGGCTGGCGCTGGCGCGGGTCGTCCTGAGGGAGCGGGCAGTGGAGGAGCGGGACGTTCGATCCGGTGAGGCGGCGGATGTGCTCGGCAAACTCGAGGATGGTGAGTTCGAGGGGGTTGCCGAGGTTGACGGGGTAGCGTTCGCCGGATTCCATGAGGCGGCAGAGGCCGTCGACCAGATCGCTGACGTAGCAGAAGCTGCGGGTTTGTTTGCCGTCGCCGAAGACGGTGAGGGGCTCGCCGCGGAGGGCCTGATCGAGGAAGGCGGGGACGACGCGGCCGTCGTTCAACTGCATGCGGGGACCGTAGGTGTTGAAGATGCGCGCGATGTGGGTTTTCAGGCCGTGGACGCGGTGGTAGGCCATGGTGAGGGCTTCGGCATAGCGTTTGCTTTCGTCGTAGCAGGAGCGGGGGCCGACGGGATTGACGTTGCCCCAGTAGGTTTCCACTTGGGGATGGACCTGGGGGTCGCCGTAGCATTCCGAGGTGGAGGTGAGCAGGAAGCTGGCGTTGTCGCGGCGGGCAATTTCGAGCAGGTTGCGGGTGCCGGAGGAGCCGGACTCAAGCGTTTCGATGGGGTGGTCGAGGTAGTCCTTGGGGCTGGCGAGGCTGGCGAGATGCCAGACGCCGTCGAAGGGGCCGGGGACGGAGAAATCGCGGGAGACGTCGACCAGGCGGAGCTCGAACCGCGGGTGGCGCTCGAGGTGCTCGACATTGCGGTGCGAACCCGTGATGAGATTATCGAGGGCGACGATGGAATGGCCGGCGTCGATGAGGACGTCGCAGAGGTGGGAGCCGATAAAGCCGGCGGCTCCGGAAATTAGAAAGCGCAAATAAAGTCTCCAGCAGGCGTTGATGGCGCGGAATGAATCTTCCAGCGGCCGTGTTACAGTCGAATCTAAATCTCTATCTATGGTACATCTGTCGGGCGTTGAGACCGTGTTGCTTGCGGCGCTGATAGCGGCATCGGGGTACGGATTCTGGTTGCGGTTCGGCAGGGTGTGGAAGCGGATCCGGGCGGCGAAACCGGATGCGGATTTCCGGCTGGGAAACATTCACGCGCGCGTGGGGACGTTTGTGTGGGAAGTGCTGTGCCAGGGGAAGGTGATCCGGCAGAGGCCTCTGCCGGGCATTGCACACGCGTTTGTGTTCTGGGGATTTTGCGCGTTCGCTTTGGTGACGGTGAACCATTTTGCGCAGGGGTTCGGATGGAATGCGCTACCGCGCCAGAGCTGGTTCGGACAGGTGTATTTCGCGCTGGCGTCGGCGTTCGCGGTGGCCGTTGCGGTGTCGATTGCGGGCCTGGCGGCGCGGCGGTTTCTGGCGCGGCCGAAGTGGCTGGGACCGGTGCATCCGGAAAGCGGGGTGATCGCGCTGCTGATTTTCCTGCTGATGGTGACGTATCTGGCGACTTTTTTTCCGGGGATGGAGGAGAACCGGTGGCTGTGGTGGGCGCACACGCTGACGATTCTGGCGTTTCTGCCGCTGATACCGCACACCAAGCATCTCCACCTGGTGCTGAGCCCGGCGACGGTCTTTTTAAAGCGTGACGGATTCAGCAGGATTCCGCCGCTTTCGGGCGACGAGGATTTCGGCCTGGACGCGGGCAAGGACGTGACGCAACTGGTGGCGCTGCAGGCATACTCGTGCGTGGAGTGCGGGCGCTGCAGCGAGCACTGTCCGGCGTATAACACGGGCAAGGAGCTGAACCCGAAGCAGATTGCGCTGGGATTCCGGGCGTATCTGAACGAACTCGGGCCGGGAAGCGAGGAGCCGCTGTTGGGCAAGCATCTGTCACAGGAGGCGGCGTTTCAGTGCACCACGTGCGGCTCGTGCGAGTTTCAGTGTCCGGTGGGCGTGCAGCATCTGCCGATGATTATCGGGCTGCGGCGTGGAGCGGTGAACACGGGCAAGTGGGAGGACGAGCACGGCACGAAACTGTTTCTGGCGCTGGAGCGGAACGGGAATGCGCTGGGGTTCTCGGCGGCCGAGCGGGACAAGTTTATCCAGAAGCAGGAATTTCCGGTGTTTGACGGAACGCAGGAATATTGTTTGTGGCTGGGATGCATGGGCGGCTACGATCCGCGGGGGCGGGAGATTGTGGCGGCGTTCGCGCAGGTCATGCGGCACCTGGGGACGACGTTCGGGGTGTTGAGAAAAGAGCGGTGCACGGGGGACCCGGCGCGGCGGCTGGGCAACGACCTGGCGTTCGGGCAACTGGCGGAGGCGAACCTGGAAACGCTGCGGCAGAGCAAGGTGAAGAAGATCGTGTCCATATGCCCGCATTGCGTGCGGACGATTGGCGTGGACTGGAAGGAATACGGGGAGGCGCCGGAGATCGAGCATCACAGCGAATTCCTGGCGCGGCACCGGGACCGGCTGCCGGAGGGCGGGATGAAGGGCGAGACTGTCGTCTATCACGATCCGTGCTACCTGGGGCGGTACCGCGATGTGTATGAGGCTCCGCGAGAGGTTGTAACCATGGCAGGCACACTTGTAGAGGCTCCGCGGTCGCATGAGAAGAGCTTCTGTTGCGGTGCGGGTGGGGGCTTGGCGTTTCTAGGTGAGGAGACGGGTGAGCGAGTGAGCCATGTGCGGGCGGCTTTTCTCGCCGGGGACGAATCGAAGTGTTTGTGGCAAAGCACGCGTCGATTGGTGAGGAGTGCGATCGTCGATCCGAAGCGCAGGTTATCGTCCAAATCGCCGTGGAACCGCGCGAGGATCGATTCTCCCGGTTCGAGCGTGGGGTTTTCGGGATCGACGCGTCGTGATCGATCGTCGGATTTCAACGAATCATTACCTTCTAGTGACGGATAAAGGGGGGAAAATCGGTCGGTTTCGGTCGATCGCGTCGGGGTCTCGCGGTTGCGGCGCGGGGACGCGATGATTGAGTTTAGCCGATCGTCGCCGGTCGTGATATCCGAGG
>DAIDHC010000177.1 GCA_027452065.1 Bryobacterales bacterium | reverse complement strand
TCGCCGGAGCCGGCACCTGCACCGCCGTGCCCTGGTTCCGTTCCTTGTTCCGGTACACCAGCAGGTACGCCGCCGGCACGATGAACACCGTCAGCGCCACCGACGAGGTCAACCCGCCGATGATCGCCCGCGCCATCGGCGCGTACTGCTCGGCGCCCGTGCCCAGCTTCATCGCCATCGGGATCATGCCGATGATCGTCGCCAGCGAGGTCATCAGAATCGGCCGCAGCCGCACCCGGCAGGCCGTGATCACGGCGTCGGTCACCGACAAGCCCTGCTCTTCCAGCTTGTGCGCGAAGTCCACGATCAGAATACTGTTGGAGTCCGCAATCCCGATGAGCATCAGCACGCCCATCAGCGACATCACGTTCATCGTCGTATGCGTCAGCGGCAGGATTACCAGCACGCCCACGAAGCCCATCGGAATCGCCAGCATGATCAGGAACGGATCGACGAACGAGCGGAACTGCGCGATCAGAATGAGGTACAGCAGGATGAAGGAAACCGTGAAGCCCAGCGCGAAGCTGGTGAAGGAGGCGTCCATCGCCTGCACCATCCCGCGCACCGCCGTGCGAACCTGCGGCGGGAATTTCGTCTGGCCCACCAGGTTCATCACTTCCGTCCGCACCTGCCCCAGATCCTCGCCCTTCGGCGTCACGTACACATCCACCACGCGCTGGATCTGGTAATGGTCGATCTCGGTCGGTCCCTTCTGCTTCACCACCTTCACTACCGCGCCGAGCGTCGTCGGCTGCTTCAGGTTCGGCGCCCGCAGCGGGATGTTGCTCAGGTCCGCGAAGTCGTGGATCGCCGGCCGGCCGTGCTCGAAGTACTGAACCGTGAGGTAATAGTCGTTGCCGCTCTTGCGGTCCACCCAGTAGTTCGGCGCGATCTGGTAGTTGGAGTTCAGCGCCGTGATGACATTGTCCACCACGTCCTTCTGCGACAATCCCAGCTCGCCCGCGTGCACCCGGTCCACGTCCAGCATCACCGTCGGATAGTTCATGTCCTGCGGCATGTAGACCTCGCCCACGCCTTTCAGCGTCCGGATCTTCGCCGCCAGGTCCTGCGCGATCCCGTAAATCTGGTCCAGGTCCGGGCTCACCACCTGCAGATCGAGCGGCGCCGGCGCGCCCATGTTCAAAATCGCGTCCACCATCGAGCCGCTCGAAAAGAACGTCCGGATCTCGGGATAGTCTTTCTCCAACGCCGTCTGCACCTGGTCCATGTAGTCGAAGCTGCTCACCCGGTGCTCGTCCTGGAGCTGTACCTGCACCGTCGCCGTGTAAGGACCGGCGTTGGTAGTGTACAGCGAGGAGAAGTCCGGAACGACGCCGATGTTGGAGACCACCATTTTGAAGTCGTCCGGCTTCACGATGTGCCGGATCAGATCCTCCACCTTGGCGACGTACATTTCCGTCACTTCGATCCGGCTGCCGGTCGGCGCCTTCATGTTAATGGTGAACTGCCCGGCATCGGTGCGCGGGAAGAACGCCAGTCCGAGGAAAGGATAGATCGCCAGGCTGGCCACGAAGATGCCGCTCAGCAGGAGCACGGTAAACACCGGCACCTGGCAGGCCTTGCGCACCCAGAACTCGTAAAAGTCCAAAAACCTGTTGAATACGCCGTTGAACCACTCGTTGAAGCGGCCGCCCCAGGACAGCTCCGCCGCCGCCACTTCCTCGCCCGCCTCGCTTTCGCCCTCCGGAGCGTGCGCGCCGCCGGCGTGATGCACCGACAGGTACTTGGCGCAGAACAGCGGAATCACCGTCATGGCGACGACGAAGGAAGCCAGCAGCGACAGGCAGAACGCCAGCGCCAGCGCCGAGAACAGGAACTTACTCACCCCGAACAGGAACGTCACCGGGAAGAAGTCCACCACGTCCACCAGCGTGGCCGCCAGCACCGCCAGGTTGACCTCCGCGCCGCCCTCCTCGGCCGCCACCTTGGGCGAAGCGCCCATCTCCAGGTGACGGTAAATGTTTTCGAGCGAAATTACCGAGTTATCGATGACCCGCGAGAACGCCAGCGCGATGCCGCCCAGGATCATCGTGTTCACCGTGCTGCCCATCAGCGCCAGCACCACGAACGTCGCCAGCGCCGAGATCGGAATCGACAACAGCACGGCCACCGTCGCCCGCAGGCTGCCCAGGAAGATCAGAATCATCAGGCTCGTCAGCACCAGCCCGATCAGCCCCTCGTGCAGCACCGTCTTCAGCGCTTCCTTCACGAACACCGACTGGTCGAACACCAGCGTCGCCTTCATCTGTTCCGGAATGTCGTACAGATGCCCGATCAGATCCCGAACCCCGTTCACCACCGCGATCGTGTTCGTGTCCCCGCCCTGTTTCATGATCGGGATGTAGCAGGACCGCTGGCCGTCCACGCGCACCAGGTTGTACTGGATCTGGTTGGCGTCCTGCGCCTTGCCGATGTCGCCCACCGATACCCAACTCTGACCCACCGTCTTCAGCGGAACGTCGTTCAACTGCTTCATGTTGTCGACCAGGCTGTTCGAATACACGTAGTAGTCGTACGGCCCCATCTTCACGTCGCCCGCCGGCAGAATCAGATTGCTCTTGTTCACCGAGTTGACCACGTCCATCGGGCTCAACTGCCGCGACGACATCTTGTACGGGTCGACGTACACCATGATCTGCCGGTACTTGCCCCCGAATGGAGGCGGAATCTCAGCGCCCTGCACTACCGAAATCTGGTTCCGGATGGCGAACTGCGCGTAGTCGTGCAACTGCGTCTGGTTGAGGCCCTCACCCTTCACCGTCACCAGGCACACCGGCAGGCTCGAGGAGTCGAACTTCAGCACAACCGGCGGCAACGTGCCTGGCGGCAGCCGCTTCAGGTCGGCCAGCGCCAGGTTCGAAATGCTGGTGACGTCGGCGTCGGCGCTCGTGCCCGGCTGGAAGTACACCTTGATCAGGCTCACGCCCAGCAGCGATCTCGATTCGGAATGGTCGATGCCGCTGCCCAGAGTGAAGAACCGCTCCAGCGGGTCGGTGATGTCGGTCTCGATGTCCTGCGGCGGCATGCCCGAATAAAAGGTCGCTACCACAACCTCCGGTAAGTTGATTACCGGAAACAGGTCAACCGGCATCCGATAGATGCTCAGCGCGCCAACCACCAGCAGCGCCAGACAAATCACAATGATGAAGTACGGATTGCGTATCGAAAACCGCGGCATGCTCTAATTCCTCGTTCGTCTCTCAGTCGGGGGGGATTGGGGGAGGGCTCTTCGGCCCCGCTCAGTCGCTCGGAGCTTCGGACGTTTTCTGGCCCTGGTATTCCAGCAGCTCCACCGTGTGCGCCGTCACTTCCTGGCCTTGCTTCAGCCCGCTCGGATCGCTGACCACCACGACGTCGCCTTCCTTCAAGCCGGCCAGCACCTCGGCGTCCTTCTCCGTCTCCACGCCCAGCGACACCTTCCGCTTCTGCAGCCGGTTGTCGGAGCCCACAACGAACACGCTGGCACCCGCCGTGTCCTGCTGCACCGCCTGCAGCGGCACCGACAGGGCGTTGTCCTTCCGGTCCAGCGTCAGCGTCGCCTCCGCGTACAACCCCGGCAGCAGCACTCCCTGCGGGTTCGGCACATCCACTTCGGTGTGCATCGTCCGCGTGTCTTCCTTCACGTCCACCGAAAACCGCGTCACTTTGCCCGGGAAATCCCGGTTCAGCGACGACACCCGCACATTCACCGGGTCCCCGATGTGGATGAAGCGCACATACGACTCCGGCACCGGAATCACCAGCCGGTACAGATTCTCCTGCGAAAGCTTCACCAGCGGCAGCGCCTGGGTGCTCGATCCCGTGCCGGCCTGCATCAGCGTGCCCAGGTTCGCGTAGCGCTGCGTCACCACGCCGTCAAACGGCGCCGTGATCCGGGCGTAGGCGAACAGCACCTGGTCGTGCTCCTTCTTGGCCTGCGCCGCCAGCAACTGGCTCTGCGCGGATTCGAGCGACGCCTTGGCCGCCTCCACCTGCGCCTCGCTCGCCAGCGCCTTGCCCTCGGCGTCGTCCACTTCCTGCTGCGCCACCAGGCCCGGCCTCGTCTTCGCCACGCCGTCCAGCCGGTCGAACTCCAGTTGCGCCACCTTGTGCTGCGCCTCGGACCGCGACAGCTCGTGCCCGGCGTGCGTGACCATATCGCCGGCGTTCTTCACCGCCGCTTCGTCCTGCTTGATCTGGACTTCGAGCTCCGGAATCTCCAGCGTGGCCATCAACTGCCCCGCCTTCACGCGGCTCCCGTAGTCCACCCGCAGGTCCTGAACATAGCCGGATTCCTTGGCGTAGACGTCGATCTCCTGAAACGGCACCAGCTCGGAGGACACCGTCAGCGTCCGGCCCAGGTCCTTCTTGCCCACCGTCACCACGCCCACCGTCGGCGCCGCCGGAGCCGCGCTCGCCACGTCCGTCTTTCCGCAGCCCGTCAACGCCATCATCAGCAGCCCGCCGCTCAACGCCAGCCCGCAGACCGCCGCCCATTTCCGTTTTTGCGTTCCCGTCATATGCGCTTCCTCGATTGCTTCCTCATGACATCTTTTGCAGTTTCGCGGCAAGCTGGTCAACCGAAAAATCCGACGACCGGCACAGATCGAACAATTCCCGCTCCTTGCGGTTCAGCTCCGCCGCCACCCGCGGTATCTCCCGCGCCACCGACAGCGGCACCGCCTGCACGCCGTGCCGGTCGCCGTGTATCAGATCTCCCGGCCGTACCTTCAGCCCGCCCACTTCCACCGGTTCCCCGAATTCCACAATGTGCGCATAGGCGTGCGACACCGCCACGCTTCCGGCGTACAACTGGAAGCCCGTCGCCTCCACCTGCTCCAGGTCCCGCACCGCCCCGTTTGAAACAAACCCGACGCACTCCATCGCCAGCCCGATCGTCGCGTGGACTTCGCCCACCAGGGCGCCGATCCCCGGCACGCGATCCACGTCCTGCATCACGATCACCCGCGGCGCCGGCACCGTCATTACGTGCCGCCAGAAATCCATCCGGTCGTAATAACATCGCCCCGTCATGGGCGGCGACGACGCCCGGATCCGCCCCGTCACCGCGTAGCCCACCATCGGGCCCATCTGGGGAAACTGGCAGCGGACGCTGCTGTTGGCGAATCCTTCGTTTCTCAACCGTACGTTGAATGTTTCAATCGCGTTCGATACCGTGCACCCGTCGATTTGGCGAAGCTCTTCCAGCTCTTCCTTGGATAGTAATGTTGTAGGGGTCATGAGGACTGGCGTTTACGAGTTTTTCCTACTTCCCGGAAGCCTCCGCGCGTTGCCGGCAGGCCCATCCCCGCCAGGACCAGGCAAAGGTTACCGCTCTCATCAGGTCCTCGCGCCGGTACGGCTTCGTTACCACGTCGTATCCGTGATTCTGAATCACTTCATTCCATAAATACTCGTCTACAACCGCCGACGCAAGCAGCACGCATACCGGTTGGGGTAAACCCGCGATCTGCGCCAGCGCCTCCCGCCAGTTCTCTTCCGGCAAATCCCGGTCGCAGATCACCAGCGGAACCGGCCTCTGCTGGAGCAGCGACACGGCTTCCGCCGAAGACTTCGCGATCGAAATATTCCATCCGCATTCCGCCGCGATGCGCCGCAACTCGGCTTCATCGCCGGCGTTCGTCGTGACCGCTACCAGCTTCACGGGCTCGGTGGCTGGAGAAGCCTCGGGGGAAGCGGATGAACTGCGCTCCTTCCGATTCGGAAGAAGCTTTCTGAGATCAAACACTCCGCGCTTCTCCGCTTTGGGGGACTCGGAAGGTAGCACCCTCACGGAACCTTCGCGATTCATTCAATTACGTCGTCTCAAAAACTATGTGAGGGCAACGGATTCGCCGGACTTTGAGGGAAGTGGCAGGGTGGAAAGGGGGCCTGTCACCTAACGAATCCATTGCCCTCACAGTTTCAATCTTACGGCGGACCCCACTTTCATGACATACCCTGTGACCATGATTTCCCGCCCGCCGGCACGGTATCCCACGCCCCCACGCCTCCCCGCGGTTCGCTAGAATCGTTTGTTCCGGACTTGGGGGCCAATCAATTGAAGAAGATCCGTATCCTGCTGGCGGATGACCATACCATCCTGCGCTCCGGCCTCCGCCTGCTGCTGGAAAGCCAGCCCGATTTCGAGGTCGTCGCCGAAGCCTCCGACGGCCGCCAGGCGGTCGAGCTCGCCGAGGCCCGCCGCCCCGACATCGCCATTCTCGACATCACCATGCCCCTGCTCAACGGGATCGAGGCCGCCCGCCAGATCTCCGCCAAACTCCCCGCCACCGGCATCATCATTCTCAGCATGCACGCCGACGAGTCCTACGTCCTCCGCTCGCTGCAGTCCGGCATCCGCGGCTACCTCTTAAAGGACTCCTCCGACGCCGACGTCATCGGCGCCGTCCGCGCCGTCCACAATGGCAAGGCTTTCTTGAGCCCCGACATCAGCCGCATGATCGTAGAAAACTACTCCGCCCACCTCCTCAGCACCCCCGCCGACGACTCCTACGACCAGCTCAGCACCCGCGAGCGCGAAGTCCTCCAACTCCTCGCCGAAGGCCGCTCCTCCAAGGAAGCCGCCGCCATCCTCAGCGTCAGCACCTCCACCATCGAAACGCACCGCAACAAGATCTTTCAGAAGCTCAATCTCCACAGCCTCCCCGACCTCATCCTGTACGCCGTCCGCCGCGGCCTGGTCTCCTGACCCTCGCTCCTCGGGCGCCGCCGCGCCTTCGCTCGGCCCCGCCCGCGCAACCCGCGCGCCGTCCACGCTCCCCCACACCGAACCCAGCCCACTCGTCCCCTCCGCGTGCCCTCCCCCGGCCGAACGCGCCGCACGCTCGCCCTCCGCGCCGCGCCTGCCCGCGCAACCCGCCTCCGGTGCGCGATGATAGAGAAATCAGGTGATCATCCGTATGTCGAACTTTTCTTCTTTATCGCGTCTCGCGTTCCCCCTGCTGCTTGCCGCCTCGCTCCCCTTCGCCCTCCCCGCACAGTCCAAGCAGGATCAGGCAGGCAAGCCGCACGCCTGGGTCGGCGGCGAAAAGCCCATCCATACTAAAAAAGAAGATGACGTCGACGACCCCAATGGCCGGGACCTCATCGGCATCGTTCGCGACACTCAGGGCGCGGCCGTGCCCTCGGCGCTGGTTCACATGAAAAACGTGCGCACCGGCAAGGTCCGCTCCATCGTCGCCACGCACGACGGCACGTACCGCTTCCAGGGCCTGAACCGCAACGACGATTATGAAATCAGCGCCGAGCTCAAGGGTCTCGCCTCCCCGACACGCAAGCTCAGCCTCTACGACACCCGCCCCAACCCCTACTTCAGCCTCGTGCTCTCGCAGCCCGCCGCCAAGACGAACGAGGCCAAAAAGTAATCCGCTCCCCTACCGCGGCCGGTAGGCGATGCAGTCGATCTCCACCTTCATTTTCGGATTGGCGAACTTGCACTCCACCGTCGTCCGCGCCGGCTTCGTCTCGCCGAAGAATTCCGCGTAGACCTCGTTCATCGCCCCGAAATCCCGCCCGTCGGCCAGGAATACCGAGCACTTCACCACGTCGGCCGGCCCGGCCCCGCACCCGGCCAGGATGAGCCGGATGTTCTCCAGCACCACCCGGGTCTCGTGGCCGATGTCGCCGTACCGGTACTCGCCGGTCGCCGCATCCACCGGCCCCTGCCCGGACACAAATACGAAATCCCCGGCCCGCACCGCCGGCGAGTACGGCCCTTTCGGCGCCGGACTCCCTTCCGGAAAAACGCGCTCGATCACCTAGTCCCCCTTCTTCTTCCGGCTGCGCCTGGGCAGCGGCGACCCGTCGGGTCCCGTCGGCGCTCTCCGCACCCGCGTCGGAACCTTCTTCGGCTTCGGCGGCGGAGGGTTCGGCTCCAGCAGCGACGGCTGCCCTTCGACGATCGGCTGCTTCTCGTCCTCTTCCGGAAATTCCGGCTCCGGCGGCTCCGGCAGCGCCGGCGGATAAAACTCGGCGCCCAGGAACACGATCAGCCCCTTCTCCTCGTCCGGCTCAATCCGCACCACCAGCTTGTCCTGCGCGTAGTTCAGAAACTCCGAAAACTCCTGGAAGCCGAAGTTCTTGGTGTCGAAGTTGGGATGGTCTTCCACCACCCACGCCGCCAGCTCGTCGCTCAACACGCCGTTTTCCAGCTCCAGCCGGTGCGTCTCCAGCACGTCCCGCAGCAGCGGCAGCGACTCTTCCGGCTTCGGCGCCGGACGATCCGTCTGCGGCGAGCCTTTGCGCTCGATGATGTAGCGCCCGCCCGTCCCGCTGACATTCACGTAATCGGCCCGCTTCAGCCGCTCGACGAAGTCGGAAAAACTCCCCGCCCCGTACGCCTTCTCGCTGAAGGCCGGATCGAGCTGCAGCATGGTCGACTTGAGCAGCCCCAGTTGCGGCTGCACCGCCCGCCGCTCCAGCACCTGCAGCGCCCGCTCCACCAGCGGCATCGCCTGCGCCAGGTCGAGCGGCGCCGGCCGGGGCGATTTCTGCCCGCCGCCGCCTCCGCCCTGCTGCTTCGGCGGACCCTGATGCCCGCCGCCTCCGCCCTTGTGCTCGAACCGCGGCGGCGGCCCGCTCCGGTCCCGCGGCGGTTGCTGCTGCGGCGGAGGCGGCCCGGCCGTCGCCGCTTCGCTCCGCTCCGCTTTCTCCCCCTTCTCCGGGTACGACAACAGCGATTCGTAGCTGATGAACTCGTGGCAGTTCTGCTGCAGGATCGTGCTCGTGAAGGCGCGCCCGCCCACCACGTACACCGTCTTGCCATACTCCTTCAGCTTGTTCACCAGCGGAATGAAATCGCTGTCCCCGCTCACGATCGCGAACGCGTTCACGTTGTTGTGCGTGAACGCCATCTCCAGCGCGTCCAGCGCCAGGTTGATGTCCGCCCCGTTTTTGTCCCCTCTCGGCGACGGAATGCGCTGCACCATCTGCACCGCGTTCTCCGCCATCTGCCGCGTCGCCCCCTCCTGCCGGCCCCAGTTCGCATACGCGAACTTGGCCACAATGTCCCCGCGCTCCTTGAGCGCATCCAATGCGATCGAGACGTCGAATTCGCGCCGCAGCGTCGATTTCAATCCGATCTCGATATTGTCATAGTCCACAAATACAGCAATGTTAAATTTTTCTTGCACGCTAATCTCTCTGATTTCCCCGCGGGCTCCTCGTTCCCTTCCTCGGGACCGCGAGCCTGCCTTTCCATTCTGCCGCCCTCAGGCGGTCTGTTTCACCGACGACCGGATAAAGTCCACGATCTGCTCGAGCGAGGCGCCCGGCTGAAATACCGCCGCCACCCCTTGCCTCTTCAACTCGGCCGCGTCGTCGTCCGGTATGATCCCTCCAACGACTACGATCACGTCTCCCATGCCCCGCTCCCGGAGTAGTTCCAGAATCCGTGGCACGATGGCGTTATGCGCGCCCGACAGGATCGACAGCCCGATTACCTGGACGTCTTCCTGCAGCGCCGCCGCGACAATCATCTCCGGAGTCTGCCGCAGGCCGGTGTAAATCACCTCCATGCCCGCGTCCCGAAGAGCTCGAGCGATTACCTTCGCCCCCCGGTCGTGTCCATCCAGGCCCGGCTTGGCCACCAGCACCCGGATCCGATTGTCCATATCCCTCGTCTAATCGAATTATAGAACGCCGCGCCCCGCCCGTGTTGAGGCCATTCCGGCGCCCGCCCGCGCCGCCGCCCAAATGCGAACCGGCGCCGGAGCAACCACGCCCCGGCGCCGGCCCACTCCCACCTTCTGCCCGCGAGACTAGAAGGTCACCTGCGCCCGCAGAATCAGCAGCCTCTCGCCCGCCGCCACCGCCGAGCCCTGGAAGGTCCCGTAAGGTCCGGTCGGCTGCGACACCGTGCCCGAGATCAGCCCGAATCCGCCTCCGGCGATGTTCGTCCCCGGGTTGCCGAAGTTCGGATGATTCAGAATGTTCATCGCCTCCGCGCCCAGCCGGAACGAAATCCGCTCGGTGATGGCGAAGTCCTTGAACAGGTTGGTGTCGATGTTGAAGAAGCCCGGCCCGTAGAACGAATTCCGCGCCACGTTGCCGAAGCCGGTCTCCTGGGTCGACGGGATGAAGTTGCCGAGGCTCAGGCAAGGCGTGTTCACCGCCCCGCTGCCGCAGTGCCGGTTCACACCGCCCGATACCGCATAGCCGGCCAGCAGCGGCGCCGTCAGCGCCGGGTCGAGCGAGCTCGCCAGGCTGCCGTCGGTGATGCTGAACGGCAGGCCGGAACGCAGGATGAACTTGCCCGCCAGCGTCCAGCCGCCGGCCACCATCTGCAGCGCCCGGTGCTGGAATTTCCACGGCGTCTCCCACGTGAAGTCGCCCACCAGGTTGTGCCGCAGGTCGTAGTCCGAGTTGCTGTAGTTGTTGGCGAACGACGGCGTGCTGATCGAAGCCAGGCTCGTGCCCGGCTGGAAGGAGAACGGCAGCCCCACGCCGCCGTTGGACAGCGTGTCCAGCCCGTGCGACCAGGTGTAGGAAACCTCGCCCTGGAAGCCCGCCGAGAAGGTGCGCCGGAACGTCACCGACAGCGCGTTGTACCGCGCCAGTCCGCTGTTGGTCAACTGGTTCACGGTGTTGAACGCCGCGTCCTTCGGCGAGGTCGGCAGACCCGCGAAGCCCGACGCGAAGGCGTTCTCGAACCCGGTCTGCGCCAGCAGGTTGAAGCCCCGGTTGCCGGCATAAGTCGCCACCACGACGTTCTTGGTCCCGATCGGCTGCTGGATCTCGAAGCTGTACTCCAGATACCGCGGCGTCGATAGATGCTGCGGAATCGAGAAAACGTTCGGCGGGCTGAAGCCGCCCGGCACGGTGCTCGACAACTGGCTGTACGTCGCGCCGTTGGAGAAGCCGCTGCGGAACGCCTGGTAGGACGACAATGCCGCCGCCGCCGCGCTATTGGGGTCGCCCACCGTGTTTACCGTCTGCCCGCTGAACACGTTCACCTGGAACGGTGACGGCGGGTTGCTGAATACGTTCGACACCAGGAATCCCGGCGCCAGGTCCGAGAACAGCCCGACACCGCCCCGGAACACCGTGCTGTTGGTTCCCTTCGGACTCCACACAATGCCAAAGCGCGGATCGACCACGAACGAGTCCACTCCGTAATAGGCGTGGCTCCCGGTCCGCAGGATCGAGTTATAGGGTGTGTCCGCGGTGCCCGGAAAACCGGTGTCCTGGAACGGCTGCGTCAGGTTGGAAAAGCACGTATCCACGCACGTCGGATTTGCCGTCCGGTCAATCCGGAAGCCCATCGTCAGTTTCAGGTTCGGCTTCGCCGCCCATTCGTCCTGCGCATAGAGGCCGACGTTATAAAACCGGATGTGCGCCACATTGATCGACGGGAAGCTTTGGAAGTAGTCGCCGCCGTTGTTCAACGTGCCGTTGACGAAGTCGGTGAGCGGCGAGAAGAAGTACGAACCCGTCGTCCCCGCGCTCAGCCCATGATCCGATACGTCGTCCTTGCGGAAGTTGCCGCCGATCTTGATCGTGTGGTTGCCCTTGATAATCGACAAATCGTCGATGATCTGGCCTTGCCCCACGTTGCGGCCCTGCGGAAACGCGAACCACTGCACGCCCATCGAGGTGAACGGACCGCTGTTGGTCCCGCCTTCGCCAAACTGGAAGTACGTCGGAAACACCGCCTGGGAGGCGGCGACGTTCGCCGGCCCGAAAATCGCGCTGTAGGACAGCACCGACCCGATGAAGTTGTTCACCACCGTCGGCGAGAAAATCGTCGTGTAGTTGATCTGGCCTTCCCACTGCGGCTGGATGCTCTGGCTGTCCAGCGTCGGATTCAGCAGGCTGGTGCTGGTCGGCTGAAACCCGGTGTCGTGCTTGAAGCGGAAGTTGATCTTCTGCGTGTCGCTGATGTTGTAGTCGATCCTGGTCGTCATCAGCCACTCGCGGTTCTGGTTGCCCGCCGCGGTCGCAAACGCGTTGCCGCAGGGCACCGTCTGCCCGAAAAGCCGGCCGCCCGGCGCCGCCGTGTTCGTCCCTGCGAACGACGGCCCGCAGCCCAGCGTCCCGCTGGCGTCCTGCGTCGTCCCGTTCCCGGTCGTGATCGGCGTAGAATGCGACGCCCCCGGCGCTCCGTTCCACACCCCGAACGCCTGCTTGTAGATCCCCTGCTGCGCCGGCGTCACCGTGTTCAGAATGTACTGCTGCAACTGCGGCGACGGATAGGACACCACGCCGCTCGTCGACAGCGTGTAGTAAAGCCCTTCGTTGTCGACGTAAAAGAACAGCTTGTTCTTGATAATCGCCCCGCCCAGCGAGTCGCCCCACTGGTTGGAAATCGCCGCCGGCCGCGGCAGCCCGTTCACGTTGTTGAAGAAACTGTTCGCGTTCAGCGTCGTCCCGTTCCAGTTCCACAGCGCATTCCCGTGCCAGGCATTGCTGCCCGACTTGGTCACATAGTTGATCTGCGCCCCCGCCTGCCGCCCGTACTGCACGCTGTAGGCGTTCTCCACCACCGCCGCTTCCTGAATCTCGTTCTGCCCCAGCAGATTGTTGCTCGCCCCCGAGTTATTCAGGTTCAGGTACGGATCGTTGTAATCGTTGCCGTTGATCGTGAACAGGTTCGACGTCCCCGGCAGCCCGTTCGCCGAAAAATTCCCATAGCCGCCGCCCGTCGTCATCACCACGCCCGGCACCGTGAACGCAATCGTCGTCAGGTCGCCGCCCGGCGCCGGCAAATCCGCCACCTGCCGCGCCGAAAACGTCTCGCTCATGTTCGCGTTCTCCGTGTTCAGCGACGGCGCCGCGCCCGTCACCTCCACCACCTGCTGCGTCGCCTCCACCTTCGCCACCATGTCCACCGTCGCCGCCTGCCCCACCTGCACCTTCACCGTCACCAGGTCCGTCTTCAGCCCCGCCGACTGCGCCGA
>DAIDHC010000176.1 GCA_027452065.1 Bryobacterales bacterium | reverse complement strand
GGACGGCCCGAGGCGATGCAACAGGCGCGACTGTCGCTTCAATTGCTGAGACGCCACGAAGGCGCGCGCACGCGCCCGGCGATGGAGGCGATTCTGCGCGAGGAGGAGCCGGGGTTACGGAGGCGCCTGCACGCGGCGCTCGACGGCGAGTTTCCGGGTTGGACCTCGAGCCTCGGGCGGGCCATCGAAGCGTTCGAGGAGTGGCTTCGCCGGGAGCTTGGCCGGGAGTTGGAGGCGCTCTCGCGGCGCCATCATGACGAATTTCTGGAGCCCGCCGCGCGCCTGGCACGCGCGATGTCGCGTTCGCTCGAGGAGTTTCGCCGCCACATTTCCGGGCGGGTGCTGGAAGCGCTCGGGGTGGAGCTGCCGGCGACGGAAATCGAGATCGCTCGGCCTGGCACCAGCGCGCCTGTCGTTCACACGGGCCGAATCTTCGACCATAACTGGGAGCTGCTGTCATTTCTGGCGCCGATGGCGCTCATCGCGCGCCCGGTTCTCCGGCATTACCATCGCAAGATCGACCGGCTGGCCGCGGCGAACCTGTCGCGGCTGGCCTCGCAATGGGAAGAAGCAGCGGGCATGCTGATGGCAGGGCTCGAGCGGGAGTCGCTGCGGCGTTTTGACGCGATTGTTGTAACGATGGAGCGCGTGCTCGATTCGGCGGCGGCGGAGGCGCCGGGGATTCAAGGCTCGCTCGACAGGCTGGAATCTCTGCGCGGGGCTCTCGGCGCCGCCGGGGGTGGTGTATGCTCGATGGCGGATGAGAGACGCCCCGATGCCCGCACCCCGAATCGTTCACGGCCTGGATGAACTGCGCACGCTTGCCGGGCAGGAGATTGCGGTGAGCCCGTGGCGGGAAATCACGCAGGAGCTGATCGACCGCTTTGCCGAGCTCAGCGGCGACCGCCAGTGGATTCACGTCGATCCGGCGCGCTGCGCGGCTGAGTCTCCCTTTGGCCGCACCATCGCCCACGGGTTCCTCACGCTCAGCCTGCTCAGCGAGCTTTCGCGGGAGGCGTTCGCGGTGGAGGGCGACTTCAAGCTGCGGGTAAACTACGGCTTCAACCGGGTGCGCTTTGTCTCGCCGGTGCCGTCGGGATCGCGGATCCGCGCGCGGTTCGCGGTTCAGGGGGTGAAGGAAATCGAAGCGACGCTGCTGGTGACGGTGGAGGTGGAAGGCGTCTCAAAGCCGGCGGTGGCGGCGGAGTGGCTGATCCGGTTTTATTGAGCAGGCGCGGCGGCCGGGACCGCTTGCTCCCTGACGAATAACGCAAGCAGGGCCTGGGCGGCCAGCGGCAGGAGTGCGCAGACCAGGCAGACGGGCACGAAGCCGCGTTTTTCGATGATCGCGCCGAGCGGCCGCGAGACGATGGTCTGCATGGCTCCGAAGGCGAAGACGAGCGCGGAGACGCCGAAGGCCGCGCCGCCGGCGCCGTAAAGATCGACGGGGAGCGTGTAGAGGTTGGAACTCCAGGAAGCGATCCAGAAAAAGCTGGCGGCCATGCCGATGGTGGCCCAGAGAGGGCTGGGCGCCAGGGGAATGGCCGCGGTGAGCACGACGACGGCGGCGCTGATGAGGCAGACCTTTTTGCGGGATTCGACGGGCGTGGCGCCCTGGCGAATGAGCCGCCAGGAGAGAGAGCCGCCGAGAAAGGCGCCGAAGTATCCGGCCACGGGCACCCAGCCGGCGTAGTTGGCGATCTGTGCCGGCGCAAGATGGTGCATGCGCTCCAGGTACCGCGGCACCCAGTTGGTCCAGAGACTGTAGACCGTCATGCCGAGCATGTTGGCGCCCATCAGGGCCCAGAGGCGGGGATCGCGAACCATCTGCCAGGCGGCGCCGCGGCTGGAGCGGCGATTGGGGCTTCCGAAGGGGGCGGGAATGAGACGCGAGGTGGCCAGCCAGGTGGGGATCCAGAGCAGGCTGGCGGCGCCGGCCGCATAGAATGCCCAGCGCCAACTATAGTTGGAGGCGAGGTAATCGGCGAACTTGGGGGCGAGGCCGGCGCCGAGGCTGAGACCGAGCTGGCTCATGGCGGCGCCGACGGCGCGTTCTTCGGGAAGCAGATACAGGGCGACCATTTTTCCGACCGCCGAGATTCCGCTTGCCTCGGCGACGCCGAGAAGACACCGCCAGAGGATGAGCTCGCCGACACCGTGTGCGGTGCCGGTGCCAAAGCTCGCCACCGCCCAGAGGGCGACCGAGTAGCCGATGCCGCGGTTCAATCCGACACGGTCGAGAAACCAACCCATGAGAGGAGCGCTGAGGGCGTAGGCGAGCGAGAAGGCGGAGATGAGCAGCCCGTAATCCTGATCGGTGAACGGAAACGGCGGCGTGCGGTGCCAGATGACGAGCATCATGCCGAGCACCTGGCGGTCCAGGTAATTCAGCACGCAGGACAGGACGAAGACCCCGACCGCGGTCCAGCGCAGGGCCGCCCCGGGCGCGTGTGCCGGCTGCGAGGCCGTGTCGTCCGTCGTGGACGCTTCCGAAGACATCAGGGAATTCTATCCCAGTTCCCGCAGATGCTCTTCGAGCAGACCGAGCACGCCGGAGGGCGCGGTCACCGAGTCGAGCGGGAGGCGGAGCACTCCGGCGGGGGTGAACTGCGCGCCCTTGACGCGCTGGACCATGGCCATCAGGCGCGCGGGATCGATGCGGGAGTCCTTGTGGAACTTGATGTTCAGCGCGCCTTGCCGGCGGTCGACGGCCTCGACGCCGGTACGCTGCGCCAGTCCTTTGACGCGGGAGAAATGGAGGAGAGTTTTGACCGCCTCCGGCGCCGGCCCGTAGCGGTCTTCCATCTCGGCCAGCACGCGGCCGGCATCCTCGGCGGTGTTGGCGTCGGCGATTCGCTTGTAAGCGCGAAGCCGCTGGTGCTCGTCGGCGACGTATTCGGGAGGAATGCGCACGTCGAGGCCGAGGTTGAGCGTCGAATGGATTTCCGGCGGCCGCTCTTCGCCTTTGAGCTCGGCGACGGTCTCCTCGAGCAGGCGGACATACATATCAAAGCCGACGGCGGCGATGTGGCCGTGCTGCTCGCCGCCGAGAAGGTTGCCGGCGCCGCGGAGTTCGAGATCGAGGGCGGCGATCTTGAAGCCGGCGCCGAGGTCGCTGAACTCCTTGAGGGCGGCGAGGCGCTTGCGGGCCACCTCGCTGAGCTCGCCGCTGGCGGGGACGAGGAGATAGGCGTAGGCGCGGCGGTTGCTGCGGCCGACGCGGCCGCGAAGCTGATAGAGCTCGCTCAAACCGTAGCGCTCGGCATTTTCGATGAGCATGGTGTTGGCGAGCGGAATATCGAGGCCGTTTTCGACGATGGTGGTGCAGACGAAGACGTCGTACTGATGGCGCATGAAGCCGAGCAGTACGCGCTCGAGCTCGGACTCCCCCATCTGGCCGTGCCCGACGCCGATGCGGCAGGTGGGGAGCATCTCCTGAATCATGGCGGCGCGCATGAAGATGGTGTCGACGCGGTTGTGGACGTAGTAGACCTGTCCGCCGCGGCTGAGCTCCTGCTCGATCGCGGTGCGGATCAGATTGGGGTCGAAGTGCGCGACGACGGTGTGGATCGCCAGGCGGTCCTTGGGCGGCGTCTCGATGACGCTCATGTCGCGGAGCCCGAGCAGGGACATGTGGAGGGTGCGCGGGATGGGCGTGGCGCTCATGGTGAGCACGTCGACGCTTTTCTGGATCTGCTTGATGCGCTCCTTGTGGCGCACGCCGAAGCGCTGCTCTTCGTCGACGATGAGCAGGCCGAGGTCGCGGAACTCGACGTCTTTCGAAAGCAGCCGGTGGGTTCCGGCGACGATATCCACCTTCCCTTCGGCGAGGCCGGCGAGCGTTTCGCGCATCTCTTTGGACGTCGAGAAGCGGCTGAGCATCTCGATGCGGGCGGGGAAGGGAGCGAAGCGCCGCTTGAAGGTTTCGTAGTGCTGGAAGCAGAGCACGGTGGTGGGGGCGAGCACGGCGACCTGCTTGCCGTCGGCCAGCGCCTTGAAGGCGGCGCGCATGGCGACTTCGGTTTTGCCGAAGCCGACGTCGCCGCACAGCAGGCGGTCCATGGGGTGGGGGCTCTCCATGTCGCGCTTGATCTGGCGGACGGCGTCGAGCTGGTCGCGCGTTTCGGTGTATTCGAAGGCATCCTCGAACTCGCGCTGCCAGTTGCCGTCTTTGGAGAAGGCGAAGCCGTCGGCCATGCGGCGCTCGGCGTAGAGCTTGAGCAGCTCGTCAGCCATGTCGCGCATTTTTGCCTTGACGCGCTTTTTGGTGCGCTCCCAGCTCACTCCGCCGAGCCTGTCGAGAGCCGGGGCGGCGTCGCCTGAGCCGCGGAATTTCTGCACCAGGTCCATGCGCGCCAGAGGCACGTAGAGCTTCGCTTCGCCGGCGTATTCCAGGAGCATGAAATCGCCGCCCTGCCCTTCCTGGGCAAGCTCCCGCACACCGAGGAAGCGGCCGACGCCGTGTACGGAGTGGACGACGTAATCGCCGGGGCTCAAGTCGGCCATCTGGGGGGAGAAGGCGGCGAGCTGCTCGCGGCTGGGGCCGGAGCGGGCCTCGCGCTCGCGGGCCTCGAACAGATCGTCGCTGCCGATGAAGGCGATGCGGCGGCCCGGCACCAGGACGCCGCGGCGCACGCGGCCCCTGGTCAGAATGGTTGCCGCTTCGCCTCCGGTGACATAGCCGCGCTCGGACAGGTGAGCCTGCGAGGCGTCCTCGGTGGCGACGGCGACCTGAAACGGGGCGGAGTACTCGCGCAGGATGTCGGCCAGACGCTCGAGCTCGCCGAGTGTTGGCGCGAAGAACACCACCTGGTAGCCCTGCTCGACGAGCGCGCGGGATTCTTTGACCGCCAGAGGAACGTTGCCCTGAAAGCTCATGGCGGGACGCGTCTCAATGTGGAGCGCGTCTTCGCCGGGCTCGCCGACGATGCCGAGCTCGCGCAGCTCGATCTCGGCCCGGCCTTCGACATGGGCGCGGAGCTCGCCCCAGCGGAAGTAATTCGCCTCCGGAGGAACGGCCTGGTTTTCGCCGCCCTCATCGAGCCGCTTCCAGAGGCGCTCGGCGGCGGCGGCGGTCTGTTCGGGCTCGTCGATGACGACGATCGCCTCGCCGGCCATGGAGAACAGCGAGTCGCTCCGGGGCCGGGCCAGGGCGGCGGCGAGCTCCCAGCCGGGGAACACGTCGCCGGGGCTGGGAATCTCGTAGCTGCCCTCGAGCTTTTCCGCCAGTTCGGCGAGCAGCGGGCGCGAGCGGGGGAACTCGACCAGGGGGAGGATGGTGACCTCGGGAATCCGGAGCACCGAGCGCTGGGATTCGACTTCGAAGCGGCGGATGGATTCGATCTCGTCGCCGAACAGCTCGATGCGGACGGGCCGCGAGGACTCGGCGGGGAAGACGTCGAGGATGCCCCCGCGGACCGAGTACTCACCGACCATCTCGACCGGCTCGCGCCGTTCATAGCCGATGCTTTCAAGATGGGCGACGACTTCTTCGAGCGGGACCTCTTCTCCGGCGCGGAGGAGGAGGGCAAGCTGGCGGTAGAAATCCGGAGTGCCGGTGCGCAGGAGCGCGGAGGCCACGGGGGCGATGGTGAGGCTGGTTTCGCCGCTGGCCAGGCGCCAGAGCGCAACGCCGCGCTGCTCGCTGATTTCGCTGTGCGGGCTGAGACGCTGAGCCGGCAGCACGTCGTGGGCGGGGATCAACTGGGGCGGGGCGGCAGCCTTACCGCTGTCGAGCAGGGCGTGGAAGGCGCCGGTGAGCTCGGCCAGGGCTTCGGCCTGGCGGTTGCCGCCGGTGACGACGACCAGGGGCCGCTCGACGGCGCGCCACAGCAGCGCCAGATAGGCTGCTTTGGCGGTTTCGGTGAGCCCGCTCAGAGACGCCCGGGAGGTCCGGTCCCGCGTCAGCCGTCCGGCGAGCTCCTGGAAGGCGGGCTCGCGAGACAGCGAAAGAAACAGGTCCCGGATGGGGGCCGGCGTCACGTCCGGCTCAGGATCTCCTCGACAATGCCCGTAGTCGAGTATCCCGGCTCCAACGGCAGCGGCGTGACCACGCCTCCAGCGGCTTCCACCTCTTCGCGGCCGGCGATGAAATGAGACCAGTCGGCCCCTTTGACCAGGATGTCGGGCAGGACGGCGGCGATGAGCTCGCGCGGCGTGTCCTCGTCAAAAAACGTCACCGCATCGACGGCCTCGATCGCGGCGGCCAGCTCAGCACGCTCCGCCTGGCCGACCATGGGGCGCAGGGGCCCCTTGAGGCGCTGGACGCTGGAATCGGTGTTCAGAGCGAGAATCAACAGGTCGCCGAGAGACCGGGCGCTTTCTAGCAGGCGGATGTGACCCGGATGGAGGATGTCGTAGCAGCCGTTGGTGAACACCACTTTCCGGCCCTGGCGGCGCCACTGGCTGCGCGCCTCGACGAGATCGTCGCGGGTGTAGATCGTTGCCATTTCCATCGCTACTCTTCATTCTATCCGCTGCGAGCGCTCGGCCCATTTTTCGAACAGTTGGAGGATGGTGAGGAGCTTGGCGGGATCGCCCATGCCGATGAACCGGCCGTTCTCTACGCGGCATTCAATCCAGTCTCCGGCGGCGTGGTCGATGCGCAGCGGCTTCATGGGAGCGCCGGCAAGATCGGTGCCGGCGAGATCCACGGTCACCATCCAGCCGGGTGTTTCCATGGACTCGATGGTCACGCCGCGGGTCTTTTCCCATTCGCCGTCGCAATGCGACTGGTACCAGGATTGAAGGAATTCGACGCTTTGTGTTTCGCGTGCCATTTTAATCTTTACGCTCCCCTCGCCCACGGCTTGCGGCGGGCGCGCCGGCGGATTGAAACCGCTCGTGGTCCGGCGCGTCTATCGGATCACTTCCCGATGTACAACTGTTTACATTTACATACTGGAGAGGTTAGGAAGGGCCAAGATACAATATGAAGGAATCGCCCGCATCCTCCACGAGGTCTTCATGAAGCGTACAATCCAGGCGGCAAGCCTGTGTATCGTGTTGTCGTCTATCGCGCCGGTGCTGTTTTCGCAGGAAAGCTCACGGCACGCGGTGCGGAAGCAGGAAGAGGAGGACCAGCCGCGGAAGCGCGAGGAGTGGTTCTACCACCAGCGCGCTTATCCGCACCAGAGAATTCCGGCCGGGGCGCGGATGAGAGCGGTGCAGGAGATGGACCGGATCGACGCCGGGCTTCGGACGAGGCGGCAGGCGTTCAGCGCGGCCGCGCCGGTGACGGCGCCGCAGGCGGTTTCGATTTCGGCGCCCTGGACCTCGATCGGCCCGCAGCCGACGCTGTGCGCGGCCTACGTGTGCGCCGGCGTGTCTGTGAACAGCAACGTTCCCAACTACATCGCGACCTCGGGCCGGGTGACGGCGCTGGCGGTGGATCCGACCAACGCGAACACGGTTTACGCGGGCGGGGCCTATGGCGGCATCTGGAAGACAACGGACGGGGGCACGAATTGGACGGCGCTGACCGACGCCCAGGCATCGCTGGCGATCGGGGCCATCGCGCTCGATCCCCAGAATCCGGGTACGATCTTCGTGGGCACGGGCGAGGCCAATAACGCCGGCGACAGCTATTACGGGGCGGGCATTCTCAAGTCCACCGACGGCGGCAACACGTGGACGAACGTGCCGGGTCCGTTCCTCAACGGGCCGAACGGCGCGCAGCACATCGGCGCCATTGCGGTGAGTCCGGCAAGCTCGAGCGTGGTTCTGGCGGGGGCCGACGGGGGCGTCTACCGGTCCTCCGACGGCGGAAGCACGTGGACGAGCGTGCTGTCCGGCGCTCCGGGCACGGCGGTGGTTTTCGATCCGGTCAACACGTCGACGGTGTATGCCGCCCTCGGCGATTCCTACGGCTCGGCGTCGAACGGGGTCTACAAATCGACCGACGGCGGCGCGACGTGGAACCAGCTCAAAGGCACCGGCATCACCGCGTTTCCGACGAGCAACGTGGGCCGCATCGACATCGGGATCGCCCCTTCGACGCCAACCACGCTCTACGTGATCATCCAGGACAGTAGCGGACTGAACAGCGCCACTCCCGCGGCCAAACTGCTCGGCGTGTGGAAGACGACCGACGGCGGAACCACGTGGAACCAGTTGGCCAGCTCGCTGCCCGACGATACGTCGTCGGGGAATCCTTTCTGCGGCGTCAACGGGCAGTGCGATTACGACCTGGTGGTTCGGGTCCACCCGCAGAATCCGAACCTGGTGCTGGTGGGCGGCGTGACATTGGCAATGTCCACCGACGGCCAGACTTTCACCAATCTTCCGCTGGAAGTGGCACCCAGCGGAAACCAGCAGTACGCGGTGCACGTGGATCAGCACGCCTTCGCCTTCTCAGCGGATCTGTCGAAGCTTTACATCGGCAACGACGGCGGCATCTGGAGCGCTCCGGCGGCCAGCCTGACGAGCGGATCGCTCGTGTTCAGCAATCTGAATCAGAATCTCGCGCTCACACAGTTCTACGCCGGGGCGAGTGTCTTCCCGGGTGGCGCGAACACGATTATCGGCGGGACTCAGGACAACGGAACACAGATTGATTCGGCCGGGGTGTGGAACAACGTCAGCAGCGGCGACGGCGGATACACGGGGGTGGACAGCCTGTTTCCGGAGTTGATCTACGGCGTATTTCCGTCAGCCAGCGCGGGCTTCACTGTGTGGCGGGCGTTCGATCTGCCGAATCAGGGCATCTATGCCAACCAGGCGACGTATGGCATCAACTCGAACGACCGCACGGAATTCACGCCGCCGATCGCACTCGACGCCGCCAATCCGCAGGTGCTGTATTTCGGCAGCTACCGCGTTTACCGGTCGACGAACAGCGCCGGGGTGTGGTCGTCGATTTCCGGCGATCTGACCGGCGGGAGCCAGTTCGACGAGATCACGGTGCTTGCCGTTTCGCCGGCGGACTCGAATACCGTTTGGGCAGGCACCAGCAACGGGAAGGTGTGGAACTCGACCAACGCGCTGGGCAGCGGGCCATCGTGGACAAACCGGTCTCCGAACCTGCCCAACCGCTACGTGACCTCCGTCGCCGGCGACCCGTACGACTCGCAGACGGCCTACGCCGCGCTTTCCGGCGTTCCGGGGCAGCAGGATTTGCAGGGGCACATTTTCAAGACAACGAGCGGCGGCGCGAGCTGGACCGACATCAGCGGGAACCTGCCGAACACGCCGGTGAACTGGCTGGTGGTGGATCCGGACGTGCCGAACACGATTTACGCGGCCACGGACGTCGGAGTGCAGGTGACGACGGACGGGGGCTCGACGTGGTCGTCGTTGGGGAGCGGGTTGCCGCGGGTGGTCGTGCTTTCCTTGACGCTGGACCGCGCCAAGCGGGTGCTTTACGCCGGCACGCACGGGCGAAGCATGTGGACGATTTCTCTGCCGCTGAGCTCGGCATCGCTGGCACCGGTGATCACATCGCTGTCGCCGGCGACGGTGAACGCCGGCAGCGGCGCGTTTACGCTGACCGTGACCGGCGCCAATTTCGCGCCGGGGACCGAGATTCACTGGAACGGCACCAGCGTTGCGACGACGATCACCGACGCGCAGCACATGACGGTGCAGGTGCCGGCAAGCGACGTGGCGGCCGCGGGGCGGGCATCGGTGGCAGCGTTCAATTCCAGCGAAGGCGCTTCGGCGCCGGCTAATTTCAATATCGGCGCGCCGCCCGCGATTTACAACAACGGGATCATCAGCGCGGCCGGCAAGACCAGCACACAGGTTTGGGTAGCGCCGGGTATGATCGCTTCGCTGTACGGTGTCGGCGTGGCCGGGCAGGTGGCGGTGCCGACGGCGGCTCCGCCGCTGCCCACTTCGCTCGGCTCGACGACGCTGTTGGAAGACGGCGAGACGATGCCTTTAATCTACGTGGGCCCAGGGCAGATCAACTTCCAGGTGGGCTGGTACCAGCAGCCGACGACGCCGACCGTCTTCCAGGTGGTACTCGGAGCGCAACCGGGCAATCAGCTCAACTACAGCGTCGTTCCCTTCCTGCCGGCGATTTTTTCTACGAACTATGCGGGAACCGGGCAAGGAGCGATTCTGATCGCCAACACGACGATCCTGGCGGCGCCGGCGGGCACGACGTCGAACTCGCGTCCGGCCAAGCAGGGCGAGACGGTTGAGATTTTCGCCACCGGACTGGGCATGGTGGACGCGGTGCAGAACGGGAACCTATTCGACGGCGAGCCGGCGCCGAGCCATCCGGTGGCCAACACGACGACAACGCCGACGGTGTCGATCGGCGGCGTTCCGGCGACGGTGTCTTTTTCGGGGCTGGCGCCGGGCTTTGTCGGGTTGAACCAGGTGAACGTTGTGGTGCCGGTGAACGCGCCGACGGGCGGCGCGGTGACGGTGCAATTGACGATGGTGGACAATCAATACAGCAACGGCACGCCGTATACCAGCAACACGGTGACAATGGCGATTCAGTAGTGGAGTATTCGAACATTCTGGTGCGCGCCACCAACTGGGTGGGCGACGCGGTGATGAGTCTTCCGGCGCTGCGGGCGCTTGGGGCGGGGTTTCCGAAGGCGCGGATCACGGTTGTGGCCAAGCCGTGGGTGGCGGGGCTGTACGCACGGGAGTCGTGGGCGGCGGAGATCATTCCTTACGCCGAGACGACGCTGGCCGGGAAATGGCGTTTCGCGCGGGGCTTGAGCGGACGGGGCTTCGACATGGCGCTGCTGCTGCAGAACGCCTTCGAGGCGGCGGCGATGGCGCGCGTGGCGGGGGTGCCGGAACGAATCGGATACAACCGGGACGGGCGCGGATGGCTGTTGACGCGCGCGGTGCGGCCGCCGGGAAAGGGCGAGATACCGCGGCACGAGCGATTCTACTATCTGGAACTGCTGCGCCGGGCGGGGTTGATCGACGCGCTGCCGGAGGGCGAGGCGATACGGCTGGAAGGAGCGGAGGCGGCGCGCGCGGCGGGGAACGCGAGACTGGCGGCGCAGGGCCTGGCGCAGCCGGTGATCGGGTTGAGTCCAGGGGCGGCGTATGGTTCGGCGAAGCGCTGGCCGGCGGAACGATTCGCGCAGGCGGCGCTGATGGTGGCGCGGATTGACGGCGGCTCGGCGGCGGTGTTCGGGTCGGGGTCCGAGAGGGAGTTGTGCGCGGAGGTTGCGGATCGGATCGCGCGTGAAGGAGTCGAGTGCCGGAACCTGGCGGGCGAGACGACGCTGGCCGAGTTTATCGACATGGCCGCGGCGTGCAGCGTGTTTCTGACCAACGATTCGGGCTCGATGCATATCGCTTCGGCGCTGGGAGTTCCGACCGTAGCGGTGTTCGGCGCCACCGACGCGGAGGCGACGGGACCGACGGGGCCGCTGGCGCGGGTGGTGCGCGAGGCGGTGGAGTGCAGCCCGTGCCTGCTGCGGAGTTGCCCGATCGACCACCGGTGCATGACGCGGGTGAGTCCGGACCGGGTGGCCGAGGCGGCGCTGGAGCTGAAGTCGGTGGCAGCGGCACCGCCGCCGGCGCCGCTGCCGCCGAAGATGGAAGGCGCATAGGCTGCTGGCCCGGTGGCGGAGACAGGGCGGGAATTGTTCCAATAGAGAGTTTGGGAACTCGATTCGATTCACGGCATAAGATCCTGGCTTTGGATGAAATCCGCAAGCGCACCGCGGGGCGGGCAGTGGTGTGGGTGCGGGGCGACTTCGATCCTCTGCTGGCGGCGCACGCGCGCCGGGTGGCGGAGTGCCGGAGGGACGGGGCGGAGCTGGCGGTGATGATCGGGGAGCCGGAGCGGCCGCTGCTGGCGGCGCGGGCGCGGGCCGAGCTGGTGGCGGCGCTGCGAGCGGTGGATTACGTCTGTCTGGGGACTGAGGCGCCGGAGGAAGCGATTCGGATCGACGAGGAGCCGGTGCGGAGCGAGTTTCTGGAACGAGTGCGCGCGCGGCACGGAGGCGGCTCGCGGTGAGCGGGCCGCCGATGCGGATTCTCGTGGTGCGGTTAGGGGCGATGGGCGACGTGATCTGCACGCTGCCGGCGGCGGCGAGCCTGAAGCACGGCTTTGCGGGTTCCACGGTTACCTGGGCGATCGAGGAGAAGTGGGTGCCGTTGCTCGAAGGCAATCCGTATGTGGACCGGGTGATCGCCATCGAGAAGCAGTCCATGGCGGGACTGCGGCGGGCCTGGCGGGATCTGCGGCGGGAGCGATTTGATCTGGCGGTGGATTTTCAGGGGCTCATGAAATCGGCGCTGGTGGCGGCGGCGGCGCGTCCGGAGCGAATTCTGGGTTTCGACCGTACCCGGGAGCGGGCGGCGGCGTGGTTCTACTCGGGGCGGGTGGCGGCGGTCGCCGGCCATGTGGTGGACCGGAATCTCGAGTTGGCGGCGGCGGCCGGAGTTTCCAACCTGATCCGGCAGTTTCCTCTGCCGCCGGGGCGGCCGGAGGGGCGTTTGCCGGAAGGACCTTTTGTGCTGGCGAGCCCATTGGCGGGGTGGGGTTCCAAGCAGTGGCCGATGGAGAACTACGGGCGGCTGGGAGTGATGCTGGAGCGGGAGCTGGGGATGAAGCTGGTGCTGGACGGGGCGCGGCCGGTGCTGCTCGAGGGGACGACGCCGCATGTATCGAGCCTGGCGGGATTGATTGACGCGACGCGGCGGGCGGCGGCGGTGGTGGGGCTGGACAGCGGCCCGATGCACCTGGCGGCGGCGCTGGGCAAGCCGGGAGTTGCGATATTCGGGCCGACGGATCCGGGGAGGAACGGGCCGTACGGGGGGACGATGACGGTGCTGCGCGGGGCGGGAGCGGCGACGACGTACAAACGGAATCCGGAGCCGGGCGAGGAGATGCGCGGGATTACAGCCGAGGCGGTGCTGGCGGCGCTGAGGCCGCATCTGGAGCGGGCGCGCGAGGGCGCGCCGGGGCGGCCGTGAGCGGAGCGGCGTTTCCCAAGCGGTATGCCGACGCGGTGGCGCGGCTGCGCGTGCCAAGCGGGTTTCTGCTGGTGGCGGCGTTTGCATGGCTGTCGCGGCCGTCGGCGGCGTCGATGGCCGTTGGGCTTCCGGTGTCGGTGCTGGGGCTGTGGCTGCGGGGATGGGCGGCGGGGCACCTGGAAAAGAACATGCGATTGGCCGAGAGTGGGCCGTATGCGTGGGTGCGGAATCCGCTGTACCTGGGGACGCTGCTGGTGGCGGCGGGGCTGGTGGCCTCTTCGCGGCGGTGGGAACTGGCGATCGTTTTCGGTGTTGTGTTTCTGTTCGTCTACCTGCCGGTGATTGAGCTGGAGGAGCAGCATCTGCGGAGGCTGTTTCCGGAGTATGAAGAGTATGCGCGGAGGGTGCCGAAACTGGCGCCGAGGCGGCCGCGGGAGGCGCCGGGCGGGCGGTTCCGGTGGAAGGTGTACCGGAAGAACCAGGAGTATCAGGCGCTGATCGGGTTTCTGGCGGGCGCGGCGTGGCTGGTTTGGCGGATGGTATGGGGGTGAGCGGGATTAGTCCTGGCGAAGAGCGGACATGGGGTCGGTGCGGGAGGCGCGGCGGGCAGGGATGAAGGCGGCCAGCAGGGCGATGAGAGCGAGAGTGAGGGCGAGGGCGGCGAAGGTGAGGGGGTCGGAGGGGCTGACGCCGTAGAGGAGGCTGGACAGGGCGCGGGTGAAGGCGGCGGAGGCGGCGAGGCCGATGGCGACGCCGAGCAGGGCAAGGTCGAGGCCGCGGCGGAGGATGAGCGAGACGAGGTCGGAGGGTTGGGCGCCGAGAGCGGCGCGGACGCCGAGGTCGTGGGTGCTTTGCGTGACCAGGTAAGACATGACGCCGTAGACGCCGACGGCGGCGAGGATGAGGGCGAAGAGGGCGAAGGCGGCGAGCAGCGCGGCGGCGAAACGGGGGCGGGCGAGCGAATCGTGGACCAGGTCTTTCATGGGGCGGACGCTATCGACGACGGCGGCGGGTTCGGCGGCGTGGAGGGCGGCGCCGGCGGGGTTGGCTAACGAGGCGGGATCGGAGGCGGTGCGGACGGCGATGTACATTTGGCCGTCCGGCTCCTGGAGGCTGGAAAAATAGACGGCGATCTTGCCTTCGTCGCCGAGGGCATATTGTTTGACGCTGCCGACGACGCCGGCGATGATGAAGGGCTTTTTCGGATCGCTGAACCAGAGATGTTTGCCGATGGGGTCGGAGTGGGGCCAGAAGCGGGCGGCGAAGCGGTCGTCGATGATGGCGACCAGGGCGGAGGATGAGGTGTCGTGGGGAGAGAAGAAGCGGCCGCGGCGGAGGGGGATTTGCATGGCGCGGAAATAATCGGCGGAGGCGATGCGGGTGTCGACCTGGAGTTCCTGTCCCGGGGCAGGGACAAAGCCTTCGACGTTGATCCCGCCCCAGCCGACGGTGCCGGTGAGCGGGAGGGAGCTCACCGAGCTGGCGGCGAGGACGCCGGGGAGGCGGGCGATGCGGGAGAAGGCGTCGTTATAGAAGCGGATGACGGGGGCTTCGCCGCGATAGGTTGGGCCGCTGACGGCGGCGCGGAGGGTGAGGACGCCATCGGGGGAGAAGCCGGGCGGGACGTTTTGCAGGCGGACGAAGCTGCGGATGAGGAGGCCGGCGCCGATCAAGAGGACGAGTGAGAGGGAGAGTTCGGAGACGACGAGGAGGCCGCGGAGGCGATTGCGGGAGAGGCTGAGGCCGGCGCCGGGGGAGGCGAGGCGGGCGCCGGATTTGAGGGCGGAGTTGAGATCGACTTTGAGCGCGCGCCAGGCGGGGGCGAGGCCGAACAGGATGCCGGTTGCGAGGGAGACGGCGAAGGTGAAGGCGAGGACGGAGGGGTTGATGGAAATTTCGTCGAGGCGGGGGATGTTGCCGGGATTGAGGGCGCGAAGGAGGGCGAGGCCGAGCCATGCCAGGACGAGGCCGGCGGCGGCGCCGGCAAGGGAGAGGAGAACGGACTCGGTGAGGAGTTGGCAGGCCAGGCGGGACCAGCTTGCGCCGAGGGCGGCGCGGACGGCGGCTTCGCGGTCGCGGGCGGCGGCGCGGCTGAGCAGGAGGTTGGCGACGTTGGCGCAGGCGCTGAGCAGGACGAGCGAGACGGCGCCGAGCAGGACGAGCAGGACGCGGCGGACGTCGCCGACGACCTGGTCGAGGAGGCCGGTGACGGACATGCCGAAGCTGCGGTCGCGCTTGTCTTTTTCGCGGATGCGGGAGGCGATGACGTTGGCGTCGGCCTGGGCCTGGGAGAGCGTGACGCCGGGCTTGAGGCGGACCAGGATGTTGTAGTTCTCGTCGCCGCGGCGGGCGAGGAAGGCAGCGTCGAGCGGGAGCGGAAGGAAGATGTCGGCCCGATTCATGGGACCTTCGGCGGGCATAGTTTCGGTGGTGATGCGGAAGGAGGGTTCGAGGACGCCGGCGACCAGGAAGGGATTCCCGTTAAGGGCGATGGTGGCGCCGAGGATTTTGGGGTCGGCGCTGAACAGGCGCCTCCAGGCGGCATAGCTGAGGACGGCGACGGCGGGCTTGCCGGGGGCGTCGTCTTCGGGCAGGAGGAGGCGGCCGAGGAGCGGGCGGGCGCCGAGGATGTGGAACAGGGACGAGGTGGTGCGCATGCCTTCGATGCGGGTCGGCTCGCCGCGGCCGGTGAGGGTCCAGGTGGAGAGGCGGGACAAAGACATTTCTTCGAAGGAATGATTTTGAGAGCGGAGGTCGGAGAATTGGCCGGGGCTGGGCCAGTCGCGGAGGATGCCGAGGGAGGGGGAGTGGATCCAGACGGCGGCGACGCGGGAGGGATCGGGGTACGGGAGCGGGTGGAGAAGGAGGGCGTCGACGACGCTGAAGACGGCGGAGTTGGCGCCGATGCCGATAGCGAGGGAGAGGACGATGACGGCGGTGAAGGAGGGCGATTTCCGCATGATGCGGAGCGAATAGCGGAGGTCCTGGAGCCAGGTGTGCATGTGACCTCGTGAGGAGGGAATGGACGATCGGCCGACTTAGGAATTATAAATCGAGGGGCGGGGACGGCGGGAAGGCTTGCACGTTTCGGGGGCGGCGGGCGTATAGAGAAGTGAGGCCGATGCAGGAAGCGGCGATGAGCATGGCGGCGTTGGAGGCGATCCCGGACGGGGACGCGGAACGTTCGGGAGAGCTGATGGCGCGGGCCAAGCGCGGCGATGCGGCGGCGTTTGAGGAATTGATGCGGCGGTATGAGCGGATGGTGTTGAGGACGGCGCTGCGGATGCTGGGCGGGAGGAGAGAAGAGGCGGAGGACGCCTCGCAGACGGTGTTTTTGAAAATGCACGGGTCACTGGGGCGGTTCCGGGAGGGGGAAGACGTTGCACCGTGGCTTTACCGGACGACGGTAAACGCGTGCCGGGACGCGGGGCGGAAGGCGAGGCGGAGGCGGGAGGTGGGGCTGGAGCCGGCGGCGGGGGCACGGGATGGCGGCGTTGGACCGGAAGCGGCGGCGGAGAAGGAACGGCTGCGGGAGATTGTGCGGGAGGGGTTGGCGCGGCTGCCGGAGAAGGAGCGGGCGGCGGTGGTGTTGAGGGACGTGGAAGGGATGGAGACGCGGGAGGTGGCGGGGATTCTGGGGACGACCGAGGCGACGGTGCGGTCGCAGGTGCGGAGCGGGCGGAGGAAGATCAGGGAATTTGCCGAACGTTTGTTGAGGAAGCGGACATGAAGTGCGAACGGATGCGGGAGATTGCGGCGTTGGTGGTATCGGGAGACGCGGCGGCGGACCAACGGCGGGAGTTTGAGGAGCACGCGGCGGGGTGCGCGGCGTGCCGGGAAGAAGCCGAGGCGATACGGGCGGTGCGGGAGGCGCTTGAGGAGATTGGCGCGGAGGAGCCGGAAGCGGTTTCGTGCGCGACGGTGCGGGCGCGGGTGATGGAGGAGATCGCAGGCAGGAGAAGGCGGGCGGCGTGGGGGTGGTGGGCGGCGGCGATGGCGGCCGGGGCGTGCGCGGCGGTGGTGGTTTGGATGGTGACGGTGAGGCCGGCGAAAGTGGTTCCGGCGGCGCGGCCGGCGGTGGCGCGGAGCGTGGAGGCGAAGGCGGCGCAGAGTGTGGCGCCGGCGATGTTGCGGGAGAGGCCGCGGCGGACGAGAGCGCGCCGGGCGCGGGCGGTGCAGGCCCAGCCGATGCTGGTGAAGCTGGAGAGCGAGGATCCGAACGTGGTGATTTATTGGATTACATCGGGAACGGGAGATTGAGCGATGAAGATGAAGATGGCGGTGGTGATGGCGATGGCGGCGATGGCGCTGGCGCAGGACAAGGGCGGCGACAAGGCACAGGAGAAAGCGGCGGAGAACGCCGGCGGGAAGAACGTGCTGAAGATGGTGGAGCTGAAGTATGCCGATCCGAGGGTAGCGGACGCGCTGGAGCGGCTGGGGATTATGATTCAAAGGACCGGGCGGACGGTGCTGATTCGGGGGCCTGAGGAGCAGGTGGCGGCGGCGGTGGCGATTCTGAAGCAGATGGACGTGCCGGCCAAGCCGCACACGGACGTGGACCTGACGATGAATTTGATCGTGGCGTCGAAGGCGGCGGGCGAGGGCAAGCCGCTCGATCCGGCGCTGGAGCCGGTGGTGGCGCAGCTTA